>CAYVDE010000138.1:0-7673 GCA_964450535.1 uncultured Desulfobacterales bacterium | reverse complement strand
CAGACCTTTGCAAGGCCAAGGCCCAGCGGTAACGCTGATCGCGTCTACGAGCACCTCATCCTTTTCAACGAAAAAAGGCCGTCAATAGGCATGAGGAAAGGCCCCTTTTCACCGCAAAATGAAGCGGATCTCGTCTGGCTCAGGCAATATGCCCGGGGCAAGGAACCAGGGGATCTTCAAGGCATGGAGGTCTTCGAATTCCTGGCCGATCTGGCCCTGAAAAAGGTAAAAACCCCGGATCATCACTATTGAACGAGGCCGGGTCGCCAGTCGTGGAAAGGCCCGAATCGTCTCTTTCTCCTTCAGATATCCGGCGTCTCGAACCTGCCGAAAATCGCCCGAAAAAGGATCGAGTCGGTTGCTTTAAGAATGCAGCTGCGCTAAAATACATGCATTCACAATAAATAAGAAGCCGCTGACTTTAAAATGGGAACAATCAGTAAAGGGCCGACAATTGAACGATCAAATCCCAAAAACCTTTATGGAAATTCACAGCAGCATCCTTCGGTCGATTCGTGAACCCTTGATCGTGCTTAATCCGGACCTGAAAGTTGTAACGGCCAATGATGCATTCTACCGAACCTTCGATGTCGACCCCGACGAGACAGAGGGCAACCTCATATACGATCTCGGCAACCGGCAGTGGGACATCCCCAAGCTCAGGGAATTACTTGAAGATGTCCTTCCTCAAAACACAAGCCTTCATGATTTTGAGGTGGAACACGACTTTGAGAACATCGGCCGCAAGATCATGCACCTGAATGCCAGGCGGATCTACAGCGAAGGCAACCAGACCCAGATGGTCCTGTTGGCCATCGAGGATGTGACCGAGCGCGAGCATTACAAAAGAAATCTCGAGGAAATGGTTGCAAAACGAACATCCGAACTCAGCGATGCCCGTCAAGACGCGGAAACGAACTGGCAAACAGCGGAGGCCGCCCTTTCTGAAATCAGTAAGCTCAAAGACCAGCTCGAGGCCGAGAGGGCCTACCTCCAGGAAGAAATCAAACTGGAATACAACCACGAAAACATTGTCGGCCGAAGCAATGCCATCAATTACGTGTTTTTCAAGATAGAACAGATCGCCGAGACCGACACAAACGTCTTGATTCTCGGAGAGACCGGGACCGGCAAGGAACTGGCGGCTCGCGCCATTCACGGTCTGAGCCTGCGCAGGGATCGCGCCCTGGTCAAAATGAACTGCGCGGCGCTGCCTTCCAACCTTATCGAAAGCGAACTCTTCGGCCATGAGAAAGGTGCTTTCACCGGCGCGCAAGCCAGACGACTGGGGCGCTTTGAAATCGCCGATGGAGCCACCCTGTTTTTGGACGAGATCGGCGAATTGCCTTTGGAGTTGCAGCCCAAGCTGCTCCAGGTGATGGATGATGGCGAGTTTGAACGCCTGGGGAGTTCCAGCACCAGAAAAGTCGATGTCCGCATCATCGCCGCCACCAACCGCAATCTGGAAGAGGAGGTCCGCAAGGGCGATTTCCGGGAAGATCTCTGGTTCCGGCTGAATGTCTTCCCCATCACCATGCCGCCGCTGAGGGATCGCACGGAAGATATCCCGCTCCTGGTCGATTTTTATGTCGACAGGATTTCGAGAAGACTGGGCAAATCCATAAAGATGGTCCCGGTGAGCGTTATGGATGCGCTTCAGCAATACCATTGGCCCGGCAATGTTCGCGAGCTGGAAAACGTACTCGAACGAGCGGTGATCAATTCCTCGGGCCCCAAACTGAGGCTGGTGGATGAGCTGAAAAAGCCGCACAAAGAATTAATAAAACCTGAACAAACCCTTGAAAATGTCGAACGTGAACATATCAAGCGAGTGCTGGAGCAGGTCCAATGGAAAGTAAGCGGGAAAAACAGCGCCTCTGAAATCCTTGGCCTGGACCGCAGCACCCTGCGCGCACGCATGCGCAAACTCAATATCCGCAAACCCTGAATGCTTGTCCCTATTCCGATCCGCTTTTATCTTTGCGGCTTTCCCGGCATATTTTGAGCGCACCTGAATACGATCACGGATTATCCGTCTTGGGCCAGAACTACGGAGTAGACAAGCATGCCGGAGTTTCTTTGGAATAATATAACCGGTTTATATGAGGACCACGGGGTTCTTCTGGGCTGGCTGGGTGGATTATCGCTGCTGATGTTCGTCGGCTCCTTGATAGCGGTTCCGCTGGTGCTCGTACGGTTGCCCGAGGATTATTTGCGCAGGGAACACAAATTGGTTCTACAGTGGCCGTGGCGGATTTCAATACCGTTTCTGGTTTTAAAAAACGGTCTCGGCGTTCTATTTGTGCTGAGCGGCCTGGCTATGCTGGTTCTGCCGGGTCAGGGCCTGCTGACCCTTTTTATCGGGATGATGCTGCTCGATTTTCCCCGCAAACGAATCCTGATTCGTCGCACCTTGGGCCACAGGCGCATCTTCCGAGCAATCAACCGGCTGAGGGAGAGGCTCGGCAAGCCCAGGTTGGAACGGCCCTGATCCGCAGGCAGTAAACGGGTGACAAAAATGGCTGTTATCATCTTGAGAGGTGCCGCTGAGCCCATTCAGGTAGGCGTGTTGCTTTTCTATTGCCTGGCGCAAGTCAGTGTCACTGACTATGTTGTAACGCTCAAATACTGAGCGCGTACGATGTCCGGTTATTGCCATGGTCAGCCTTTCAGAAACGCCACTTCTAATGAGGTTTCTAACGGCAGTCCTCCGAAAATCGTGAATCATTTTCGTATTCAACCCGGCTCTTTCGCAACTCTTTTGCCATGCAGTTCGAAAACTCTTTATGCGATCAGTCCCCTTCTTGTTAGTAAAAACATAAGGGATGTCTATACCGCTATTTAGTCTATTGTTGATGTGGTTTTCCCATAGTTTTCTAAACATTGCCATTAGATCTTTATCCAAATAAAATGTCCTAACTTCATTATTTTTAGATAATTGGGGCGGCAGATTGATAATACCATTATCAATATCGACATAATCCCACTTCAGGTTCAATACCTCTTCCATCCGCCATCCAGTTCGGTATATAAATCGAATGATAGGCTTTATATGCGCAGATGCGTTGCGGAGGATTTTTTCATATTCCCAGTGCTCAAAGAAACCAATACGAACATTATCCTCCCGCATGCTTATTATGTTGGGTTTGTCGCCAATAATTTTTTTCTTGATAAGGACGTTGAATCCGAACCGAAGTGCGGCCAACTCTCTGTTTATGGTGGATGGCTTAATGTTTTCATTTCTATTATTTTCCTGTTTCAAACGATAATCGATGTATTTCGATATTTCCTGGTTATTGATTTCAATCAGTTTTTTCTCTTTACCCCAAAACCTGACAAAATGATTGAGTCGCATCGTCATTATATCAATATATTTTCTTGCCTTTAATTTGTAATTATTTATGACCTCTACCTTCAAGTCTTCAAGTGTTATTTTATCGTATCCTATTATACCTTTTTGTTTCTCTAATTCTCTTTCTTTCTTCTTGGCAATTTTTTGGGCCTTATTCTTGGCCTTGGTCATGGTGGATTTTCTATTGATTTTTCCGTCAACATACCAATACATCCAATAATATGGACTGTCGGGCCTTTTATATAACTTGACATCCATTCCTCTCCTTCCTTGTGTTTTTTCAGGCAATGCGTATAATGGGTTCGCAAAAAAATTGACTTTCACACTATTTTCACAGCATTATGAACACTACGCTATCTTTCAGGGGATGTCAAGAGATAAACTCATTGGAAACAGGCTACATTTTGGTATTAGGCGAGAGTGGCGGAACGGGTAGACGCGCTGGATTTAGGATCCAGTGGTTAACAACCGTGGGGGTTCGAGTCCCCCCTCTCGCACCAACCATCAGGCCCGTTTCAACCCGCAGGCGGTCGCACCTTGAACGGCCCGCCCCGGTTCAACACACACGGGGAGGAACGATGCTGTGTATGAGCTCAATACAAATGTCGTCATGACCAAAGGTTACCGAGGGATTCGAGGCGTCATCAGGGAACAGCCCGAATCACAGTTCGAATTCTACCTCATTTACCTGGAGAACGGGATACACATCGTTGCCGGCCCGTCTGCGTTCGAGGTGGAGAGCCGGGAGAACTGACGGCCCGTCCATGCCCGGCGTGTCCGATAGCCGCCTTCATTGCCTTGGCCTGCGCCTGCCCCGGAGCGAAACAAGGGGCCTATCAGGAGACTTCTATGGAAACCAAGCCCAAGATATGTCACTTCACCGACGTCCCGGCCATGGTCTTTGGTGACGAGGCGCCCGGGGTCACCATTCGCTGGCTGATCGACGAGGAAAACGACGGGGCGCCTCACTACGCCCTTCGGCTCATCGAAGTGGCTCCCGGCGGGCACACACCCTTTCATGCCCATCCTTTTGAGCATGAAAACTTCGTGATATCCGGAAGCGGCCGGCTTCGCATTGAAGAGGAACTGCACGAGGTGGGGCCGGGAAGCGTCATGTTCGTGCCGGCCGACGCTCATCACAATTTCGAGAATACCGGTCAGGCACCTTTTCGGTTTCTCTGCGGTATTCCGGTCTCACGCCTGATCACCGGTGATCGTTAGGATCCGGTCGTCCAGAGAAAATGCTTGACGTTACCGATTTTGTCTGTTTTATACTCGCGCCTGTTTTTCCGGAATCGGGAGGACGCCGCTTCCCTGCCTGAAACGGACGCCCGGCCATTTGGAACGTTTTATGCCGCATAACAACGGGTCCGATGACACGCAATCATGGTTGGCGCTTCACCTGACGCCGGGGCTGGGCAGCCGCTCCATTCAGAGGCTCATCGAACACTTCGGAAGTCCGGAACGGATATTACGGGCCGGCCTCAATGAACTTCAGGCTGCGGGCGGATTGAGGGAAGAGGTGGCCCGGCGGATACGAAAAAAGGCCTACCAGCGCGATCCCGAACAGGAGTTGAGAGAGGCCGAAAGGCTCGGGGCACGGATAGTCACCTTTCGCGACCCCTCATATCCCAGGACCCTGCGGCAGATTCCCGATCCCCCCATGGTCATTTACATCAGGGGCCGCGATATTCCCGCGGGCCTGGACATGGTGGGTGTAGTCGGTTCTCGTACACCCACCCCCTATGGGATAAAAACCGCGACGGGGTTGGCCTCTGACCTGGCTTCCAGGGGAATCGGTGTAGTCAGCGGCATGGCCAGGGGCATCGACGCAGCTGCCCACCGTGGAGCCCTCGAATGCAAAGGCTTTACCGTTGCAGTACTTGGGACAGGCGTGGACCGGATCTATCCCCGAGCCCACAGGGAGCTCTTCTTGAGTATTTTGGACCAGGGTGCCGTGGTGAGCGAGTTCCCTCTCAGGACCCCGCCTGAGGGACGGAACTTCCCGAAGCGAAACCGTATAGTCTCCGGACTCAGCCGGGGGGTCGTGATTGTGGAAGCGGCTCGAAAGAGCGGTTCCCTCATCACCGCCTCTCTTGCGCTGGATCAGGGACGGGAGGTCTTCGCCGTACCAGGAAGTGTTCGGTCACAGCGGAGCGCCGGATGCCACTTCCTGCTCAAACAGGGCGCAGCACTGGCAGAGTCGGCGGACGACGTCCTCGAAACCCTGAAACTTTGCCGCCGTGTCCACGAGCGCCGTGGACCCGGTTTGGACGACCCTTCACTCGCGGCATCCATGGACCGGGAAGAGGCCAGGATCTATGACATGCTGGGAGACGACCCCGTTCACATCGATGAGATCGTCGGGGCTTCGGGAATGGGTACGGGGAGCACATTGAGCCTTCTGACCAAAATGGAACTTATCGGCCTGATCGAGCAGCTCCCGGGCAAGATGTTCGTCCGCCTTTAGGGAGCGTCATAACGGCCTGACAGACTGGGACATGGCTGAACAAAAATCAAGCAACGGAAAGACCAATAAATCCCGGGGCAGCGGCAGCAGCGCCGGGAAACAACTCGTAATCGTGGAGTCGCCTGCCAAGGCCCGGACCATCAATCGCTACCTTGGTCCCGACTACGTGGTTATGGCCTCTGTCGGCCACGTCCGCGACCTGCCGAGTAAAAACCCTAAAGGGATAAAAAATCCCGTGCCGGGGGTGGATCTGGAAAACGACTTCGCCCCCACCTACACGACAATTCGCGGCAAGAAGAAAACCGTGGACGAGTTGCGAAAGGCCGCCAAAAACGCCCAGGGCGTTTGGCTCGCTACCGACCTCGATCGGGAGGGTGAGGCCATTGCCTGGCACCTTGCCGAGGCCCTCGGAATCCCCATTGAAGACGCCCATCGCGTTGTGTTCAACGCCATCACACAAAAAGAGATACAAAAGGCCTTTGAGCGCCCCCGCAAGATCGACCTCAACAAAGTCAACGCCCAGCAGGCCAGACGTATCCTGGATCGGATCGTCGGCTATCAGGTCTCTCCGCTTCTCTGGAAAAAGGTGGCAGGCGGCCTGAGCGCCGGGCGGGTCCAGTCAGTGGCGGTCCGCCTTGTAGTTGAGCGCGAACGGGAGATATCAGCATTTGTCCCGAATGAGTACTGGAGGGTGACGGCCTGTTTCACGGTTAGGGCCGAGGCCGCGGACAAGATGAGAGAGGACTGGGAGAACTGGCTTGAAAAGGAGCAGCCGGGGAAAGGCGGTCGTAAATCCAACGGGCCGACCATAAAGGAGAAAAACGCCTGGCTCTCGGCCCATGACTCGTTCCATGCCGAACTGATTGAAATAGGAGGAGAGAAATTTGAGGCCGGGGACGCTGAATCCGTTTTATCGACCCTCAAACGCATCGGATACCGGGTCCTGGAACGCCGGGACATTGAAGTACCCGATGCCAAGGGTCCTGCAAAGCAACAGGTGCGCCTGACCGGCACGCTCGAACTCCCCTCAGAGTGGAAGATCCGGTCCATTCAGACCAAACGGACCCAGAGCCGCCCATACGCCCCCTTCATCACAAGCACACTCCAACAGGCTGCGGCCAACCAACTCGGACTTACAGCCCAGAGTACCATGCGTACCGCACAGCACCTTTACGAGGGTGTTACGATCAAGGGACACGGATCCGTGGGACTCATTACCTACATGCGAACCGACTCCACCCACCTCTCCGGAGAGGCCGTTGAGGCGGCCCGTGAGTACATCGCCTCTAGCTTTGGAAAGCCTTACCTGCCCGCTCGCCCGAACGTATTCGCTTCATCCAACAAGTCGGCCCAGGAGGCTCACGAAGCAATCCGTCCTACGGATGTCAGCCTCACCCCGGAGGTGGTTCGGGGATCCCTGGACGACCGTCACTACAAGCTCTACAAGCTGATATGGGAACGATTTGTCGGCTGCCAGATGACCAACGCTCAGTGGGACACTTCAACCGTCCTCGTGGAAGGCCCTCTCGATTCCGCAGTGGAGACCGAACTCACGGTGCCTTCTGGTGGGGGCTCCGGCAAAGAGGCCGTGTTTCGTGCCACCGGGCGTATACTGGTCTTCGACGGCCATTACCGTGTTACCGGGGTGCCGAACCAATCCGATGAGGCCTTGCTTCCGGCCCTTACCGAAGGGCGGGAAGTGAATGCTTTTTTCATGGAACCGGCCCAACACTTCACGCAGCCTCCCCCACGATACACCGAGGCAGGCCTGGTCAAGAAGCTCGAGACCGAGGGCATCGGCAGGCCCAGTACCTATGCCCAGATAATCCAGGTCATTCAGGACAGGAAATA
>CAYVDE010000137.1:0-7872 GCA_964450535.1 uncultured Desulfobacterales bacterium | reverse complement strand
TACCTAAAACGACATTCCTTTCAATCTCGTGCGAATTCCGCCCCAGGCAGGAAACCGGGATTCATCATATGACTTTTTCCCCACCCAGAATCATGGTTGCAGCTCTAAGAGGCGGATCAGGGAAGACCGTCCTCTCCCTGGGCCTGGCCGCCGCATGGACGGATGAAGGTAAAAGGGTGGCTCCCTTCAAGAAAGGGCCGGATTTCATCGATCCAGGGTGGCTGTCCCTCTCTGCAGGCAGGTCCTGCCACAACCTGGATCCATTCATGATGAATGAGGCCCAGATCCTGGAGTCATTTCTTCTACATACCCACCAGGCCGACGTGGCCCTGATCGAAGGCAACCGAGGTCTGTTCGACGGCCTTGACCTTGAAGGGCGCTGCAGTTCGGCTGAACTGGCCCGGAGCCTCAGGGCCCCTGTGATCTTGATCGTGGACGTAACCATGACCACCAGGACCATTGCGGCCGTGGTCATGGGGTGCCGGGCCTTTGACCCCGGCCTGGACCTGTGCGGCATCATTCTAAACCGGGTGGGCGGGCCCAGACAGGAGTCCATGGTCCGAAACGCCATAGAGCATTACTGTGGTATACCGGTGCTCGGCTCCGTACGCAAACTTCGACAAAACCGCTTTCCAGAACGCCACATGGGACTGATCCCCCGGCAGGAGCAGTCCAGGGCCGAAGAAGCCGTATCCTGGGCATGCCGCATAGTTCGGGAGAGCCTGAATCTGGACGCCTTGTGGGAACTGGCCCGGAACGCCCCTCCCATTGAAAAGCCTCTTCCGAAATCAACCGGAGGCGCTAGGGCCCGGGCGCGCGCCTCCGGACCGGGGCCGCGAATCGGCTTTCTCCTGGACAGCGCCTTCTGGTTCTACTACCCGGAAAACCTCTCAGCCCTGCAAAGTGAGGGGGCTGAACTTGTTCAGATCAGCGCAACCAGCGACCCCGAACTCCCTGACTTGGACGGGCTCTACATCGGGGGCGGATTCCCCGAGACCCAGGGCGAGCGGCTCACAGCCAACTACACCTTCCGGTCGGACCTGCGGGAAAAAGTTGAAGCCGGAATGCCTGTTTACGCCGAATGCGGCGGCCTTATGTATCTCGGGGAAAACCTCGTGGTAAACGGCAAGCCCTATCCCATGGCTGGGGCCCTGCCAGTGGATTTCGTGCTGGAACGAAAACCCCAGGGACACGGGTACACCATACTCGAGGTGATTGGAGACAACCCGTTTTACGAGAAGGGCACGGTCCTCAGAGGCCATGAGTTTCACTACTCAAGGCCTGTTTTCAGGTCTACGGACGACATCCGGCCCATATTCAGGGTCGAGAGGGGCCATGGATTCAACGGCGAATGGGATGGTATGAGCCGGAAAAACCTGCTGGCTCTGTATACTCACATACACGCAGTGGGGACCCCTTCGTGGGCCAAAGGCCTTGTTCGAAAAGCCGCCGAATACCGTGGAACAGATAGGACGAAAAATTCTTCGGATTTTCAAAAGGGGGATTGACATCCACAGAATTATACGATATACAATGGAATCCGCCTACACCTAAGTCTTTAAATATATTGGATATTATTCACAAGAAGAGGAGGTTTCAGGTTATGCCGACAATTGAATTTCAAGGAAACACCTTTAATGTGGACGAAGACGGCTTCATCGATGATTTCAACAATTGGAACGAAGCCTGGGTCCAGCACGTGAAAAAGGAAGAAGGCATCGAAGAGCTGACCGACGAGCACTGGAAAGTGCTCAACGTACTCCAGGACTACTACAAGAAGAACGGCATCGCTCCCATGGTAAGGATCCTCTCCAAGGTGACCGGATTCAAGCTGAAGTACATTTACGAGCTGTTCCCCTCCGGCCCGGGCAAGGGCGCCTGTAAAATGGCAGGGCTGCCGAAACCCACAGGCTGCGTCTAGATCGAGCCGGCCGGGTTACGTCGATTTACAACAACCAGGAAGCGCAGGGCTCCTCAATCCGGCCCTGCGCTTTTTGTGTTCTCCCCTCACGCAGTCCGGCCTGGCTGAAAACTACGCCGGAACCATTCCCCGTCCATAAACAGCACCTGTCACGCCTTTAAGCCGCTAACTGGATGAATCGCTCACCGGTCCATAAATATCCGGGCGGCGATAAGGGAGGAAGTATTTCATCCGGTGACCCCTGATCCCCTTCTGTAAAGAGAAATCCAGGCTCTCGGATAGTAAATACTCATCCTCTCCAAGGTGTTGATTGACCACCCGGCCGTCCGGACCCAGAAACACTATGACCCCGGGGAAGGGGAAGCCCCCCGGGCTCTCGCCCACCGCATTGCAGGCCACAATGAACAGGGCGTTGTCAAATGCCCGGCCGGTCAGGTGACGCAGCCAGCTATCGAGCTTCTCGTTTGGAGTGCCTCTGGGCGAGGCATGGGGCATGAAGAGGATATCCGCACCCTTCAGGGCCATCATGGTGCTGATTTCCGGGAAATGGCTCTCGTAGCATAGTTGAATGCCGAACACTTTATCCTTCAATCGAAAGACCTTTATTCTGTTTCCCGGTCGAAACGCCTCCTTTTCCGGCGGGGACAGATGGGTCTTTCTGTGAATGCCCATAATCCCTTCCGGCCCGATCACGACCTGGCCTATGGCGGGCTTTCCGACGCGGGACGGCTCAATGACCCCTGCAAGCAACACGACTCCGTGTTCCCGGGCCATGCCAATCAACTGATCCAGGACGGCCTCGTAACTCGAACCTGAGTAGGCCCCTTGCGGATCCTTCAGCACATACCCGGTAACGGAAAACTCGGGAAAACAGATGAGCTTCGCACCCGCTGCCGCGGCCCGGCCTGCAAGCGCCTCCATCCTCTTCAGGTTTTCCTCGATCGCACCCGGCGTCGAGCGCATGCACACTGCCCCAACCCGCATGTCTTTCATACCTCCCATGAAGACCCCTTCCATCCGGCTACTGATAACATATTGGCTGGAATAATCGAAATCGAAATCGGGATCGAAATCGAAATCGGGATCGAAATCGGGATCGGGATCGGTATCCAGGATGTTCCGGTGGTCGAAAAAAGCACTTCCCGAAAACCGAAATAAAGGCGCGCAAGGTCGAATTGGACCACGTGTCGGCGATGCCCTGAGGTCCAGACACTTGCCATCACGTACAAAGGTAGGGTAGGCTTCCCCTGACTCCCGGCCGTGGGTCCTGCAACCGGTGAAATCCATTATCAAGGAGAAATCATTGCCCCAAGACACCTCCCCCAGCCTGCGATGGTACGACCACGTTCTCCTCCGGGTTGTGCCCCCGGTCGCGGCCATTCTTATCAAACTCCTCATGCTTTCCTGCCGCGTGGTCAGGATCGAAGGATTCGAACGTGCCCGGAACGCCGTCGACAAGTCGGCCGGGGGTGCGGTCTACGCCACCTGGCACCAGCGCATGTCATACCACTTCCATCACTTCGGGTCCCGGCACGTCACCATGATGATAAGCAGAAGCCGGGACGGCGAGTATGCGGCCCGGATGGCCCGATGGTTGGGGTTCCGGGACGTGCGCGGGTCCTCCAGCCGGGGAGGATCGAGTGCCTTAAAGGAAATTATCAAGAGAATGCAGCAGGGGGAGATAGGCGGCATGCTCGCAGACGGCCCGCAGGGCCCGCCCCGGGTTGCCAAGATCGGCTCCCTGATCATGGCGCGGAACGCCGGTGTCCCTCTCATCCCTGTCCTCTGGGGGGCCGACAGGTGCTGGCAGTTCAACTCCTGGGACCGCTATCTGGTGCCCAAGCCCTTTGCCAGGGTGGTGATCCTTTACGAGGAGCCTATCCTTGTACCGCTGGAAACCAAAGGAGACATCCTGGAGTCGTATCGCAAGCTTTTCGAGGACCGGCTGAACCGGGGCACACGCTTGTGCGACGAGCAGTTCGGATCCGTGCGGCCATGGAAGAAATGAAGATAGGTGTTGCTGACACCCGACACCCGACACCTGACACCTGAAACCCGACACCTGACACCCGACCTCTACTGCAGGCGAAACCGCACAGGAATGCCCACCCTCATGGCCACTGGCAGATTTCCCTTTCGACCTGGATCGAAGCGCCATTCCCTGACGGTTTGCTCCGCGGCCCTGTCCAGAACATCGTGGCCGCTGGATCGAGCAACCCGGAGTTCACCAACACTCCCTTCCTCGGTCACCAGGACCTCCAGAAGCACCACCCCTTCGTATCCCCTGCGCCGCGCAAGTTCCGGATAGAGTGGCGGCGGGTTTTCCCGGTAAAGGGGAACGGCCTCCACCAGGGGACGAGATGACTCGGGTTTCCTCATAAGCGGCTCTTTTGGGCCCTCCTGAGTCGAGCCGGGGAGATCGTCCGGCATGGAGCGGGCACTACCCGTCCGATCGTCACGAATCACAGGCTTCTTTGCAGGTGCCGGGCCCGCGGACATTGCCCGAGGAGGGACAGGGGATACTCGGCCGCTGGAGGTCCTCATTGCAACGGGCCTTGGTGCGGGGGAGTCGAACGCGAGCCCGGGTTTCCCGGCCCGGTGCACCGGCTCCAACAGCTGAATCGTTACCGCGCGCGCAATCCTGGAATGCAAAAGCTCCTCACTCTCCGGCAAAAAGTCTCCCGTAAGGAAAAGCAGGCCGTGCAAAGCCGCTGCAATGCCAGCTGCTGGGAGAATACGCCTCATGTCCCGGCTTTCACCTCCGACTGCAGGGATATGCGGGCGATCCCAGCCTTGCGGATTCGGTCAAGCACGTCAAAGAGCTGCTGGTAAGAGACGGAACGGTCCGCAAAGAGAAGCACGCCCGGTTTTTTCGAATTCATGGCCCGCCTCTCCAGCACCTCTGTCAGGGACTCCAGTTGAACGGCGACCCGGTCCACAAAGACCCCGCCGTCCGCCCCAACCGTCACAGAGAGCACCAGCTGATGCTCCGCCACGCTCTGGGATGAAACCGGCAGGAGCACGGGCATTCCCCGATGAAGTGCCATGGAGATCATCGCGTAGATGAAGAACACGAGAAGAAGAAACACAATATCTATGAGTGGAAGCATCTCGATCCTGGGCCTTCTCGCGGGCGTGCGGGGGACCTTCATTAGGACTCCCCCTTACGGCCTGCAGTCCCCTGGTCAAGCTTTTCGTAGACGATCTCCAGGCTGGTGGCGTACTTTTCAATGAGCAGGGCCGCGTTTTCGGCCCGTGCATTGAAGTAGTTGTAAGGAAAGACCGACAGGATGGCGATACCCAGGCCCGAGGCGGTTGTGATGAGGGCCTGGGCGATCCCGGCCGTCACCGCGCGGGGGTCTTCGATGCCCGCCTGCCCGAGCAGGTCGAAGGACTGGATGATACCGAGGACGGTGCCGAATATGCCAAGGAGCGGGGCCACTGTGATCATTGTGTCCAGGACGTTCAGGTATCGCTGCATTCGCTGGATCTCATCAGCGCCTGCTGCCTCCATGGCCTTGCCCATGGAAAACTCGCGGTGCAGGATTCCGTTCACCAGGATATGAACCACATAATCTTTTGACCCGGCCACGGCGCGACGCACCGCGTCCCAGTCCCCGTTCCGGCATAACTCCAGGACCCGGTCCACCAGACCTGCATCCCGGCGCATATCCTCAAGCGCCCAGAAGAAGGTCCGCTCGATGATCACGGTCAGGGCGATGAGCGAGCAGCCGAGCAGGGGGATCATGACCGGCCCCCCTCGCATGAATATCTCCATCATGGTCTTGTCAATTCCCTTTCAGAAGCTATGGCACTATAAAGGCCTTTTTTCCTTCCACGATCCACGAGTCATGGTCCTTTCCACGAACCACGAACCACGGATCACGAACCACGGCCTTTTTCCACGAGCGACGGGCCACGAACACGGCCCTCTTCACCGGCACAGACACTGACACCGGGCCGCGAAGCGGCCCTCACGGCACCATAGTCACCCTGGGCCTGCCGGTGTCCGGATGCGCGTCCACACGCACGGGGCAATCGAACACGGTCCCGATAGTCTCAACCGTGAGCACGTCTCCGGGCGCCCCCATTGCGACCACCCGGCCTTCCTTCAGAACCAGCAGGCGATCGCAATACTGCGCCGCCAGGTCCATATCATGGGAGACCACCACCACTCCCAGCCCCGCGTCCTGCGCCAGGGACCGGGCCAACCGAAATATTTCCCTCTTGTGTTTGAGGTCCAGGAATGACGTGGGTTCGTCCAAAAGCAGCGCGCAAGGCTCCTGTGACAGGGCCCGGGCGATCAGGACCCGCTGCCTTTCCCCCCCGGACAATGCATGGATGTCCCGACCCGCAAGATCCTGGGTGTTCGTGGCCTGAAGTGCCTTCCGTGCCGCAACCCAATCCCTCTCCCCCTCGAACTGGAGACGCCTCATATGGGGAAAGCGCCCCATGAGAACCACCTCCATCACTGAAAAAGAGAACTGAAAGTGATTCTCCTGAGAAACCATGGCCACGCTACGGGCCAGTTCGAAGCGGGAGAGTTCTCGAAGAATGCGCCCTTTGAGGCGGACCTGGCCCTCTTGGGGTGCTATCAGCCCGTCCATTATTCGAAGAAGCGTACTCTTACCGGACCCGTTGGGGCCCAGCACGCCTAGAAGCTCTCCGGCCCACGCCTTCAAGCTTACGTTCCTCAAAGCCCAAGTATCGTCATAACGGTATCCGGCCTTGTCCACGCTCAGGATCGTGTCCATCTGCTTCCTCTCGTTTTCAGCAGGTAGAGGAAAAACGGGGCCCCCAGAAAGGCGGTGATCACACCCACCGGAAGCTCGCCGGGAGAGATCACGGTCCGGGCGAGGGTGTCCGCAGCCACCAGAAACACTGCCCCGCCCATTGCAGCCGCCGGGATAAGAACCCGATGGTCCGCCCCGAAAGTCATACGGGCCAGGTGCGGGACAATGAGCCCCACAAAACCTATGAGTCCGGAAAAAGAGACCACGAGGCCCACCAGCATGGAGACCGTAACCAGACAGGCTATTTTGGTTCGCTCCACGCTCACGCCCAGCTGGCGGGCCGTTTCCTCTCCGGCCGTGAGCAGGTTCAGGCTCCTGGAAAAAGCGAAAAGGATCGCGCCACCCGTGACAACGACGGGCACGCAAACGGCCAGATGGGAGTACCGGGTCTGACCGAGATCGCCATAGAGCCAGAAAAGCATGCTGTGCAGGCGGCTGTCAGTGGTGGTAGTTATGAAAAACATGATCAAGGCGGTAAAGAACGCATTGATGATCACACCGGTAAGCAGGATCGTAGCCGACTCCGTGCCCATGCGGCGGCGGCCCAGGACCATGAGGAGCCCTAGAGTAAGGAGCGTGCCTGCGAAGGCAGCAAAAGGAATACCCACGCTGAAACTCAGGCCCATAATTATCCCGACCATCGCCCCCAAAGCCGCTCCGCTCGAAACTCCGAGGATGAATGGATCGGCCAGCGGGTTCCGAAGGATCGCTTGAAATACGACTCCGCCCAGGGAGAGGGCGAACCCTACCACCGCGGCAAGAAGGATCCGCGGCAGCCGGATGCGAAACAGGATGAGCCCTGCCGAGTCCTCTTCTCCTGACGGATTCATGAGACGAGCCAGGATCTCGGCCAGGGAAAGGTCCGCAGTGCCCAGTACCATGGCCCCGGACATGACTACTCCCAGGAGTACGGTCATGGCCGCAGTCACCGTGATCACCTTGCCCGGCGTGACTATCCGTACATCTTCGCTCACTTTAATGTGTTTCCTTCTTTCCAGGCACACTCACCGCCACGATACTCAGGGATTCGTGTCTGTGGTTCTTAGTTCTTAGTTCTTAGTTCTTGGTTCTTAGTTCTTGGTTCTTGGTCCGTGGTTCGGGGAAAGGACCATGACTTGTGGCTCGTGGCTTGGTTTTTGGTTTCCCCTCAACACCTTT
>CAYVDE010000136.1:0-7873 GCA_964450535.1 uncultured Desulfobacterales bacterium | reverse complement strand
TCGCCTGCAAGAAAGAGCTGCCGGCCCGGGCATCCTCCGGCCAGGGCGAAGGCCAGGCCCGCCAAGGCCATGCCTGCGAAGTTCCAGAAGTGCATGGTGTGGGCCACGGGTTGGCCGGCGAATCCAGGGCTGAACTGCCCCAGGACAAGATTGGTGAGAAACGCGAACACCGTCAGGGCGATCAGGCCCATCATCAGGTGCATCTGCTTGAAGAGCAGCAGGTCGCGAATGGCGCCCATGGTGCAGAAACGGCTCCTCTGGGCCAGAAAGCCGATCCCGAGTCCGATGATCAGTGACACCGGAAGGGGTGCGTACATGGAACCGGGACCTTTGAGACTGTAAAACAACACCCCGCTTTGCGCTTCTCCCTCCACCGGTGGAAAGATTACTCTCAGTGCCAGGAACCCCAGCATGATAAGAGGCAGGAGCCAACCCACGGATGTGTAGGCCTTTTGACTGCGGCCCAGGTTATAGCCGCCTTTCAGGAACAGGGTCCCGATCCAGATGCCGAAAGCGAGGCCCCCTATTCCCAGTATGGCGTTGCCATCACCGCCTGCAAGTCGCAGCACCGCCCGCCACGGGCACCCGAGAAAGACCAATGCCCCGATCATGGCGAAGACCCCGAGCACGAACCTCACGATGGGTGCTGATCCGGCCCTTGCACGAAACTCGCTGAAACTGTAGGCGGCCATGAGCGACCCGAGCACGAACCCTATGATCTCCGGCCTCATGTACTGGACGACCCCGGCCCGGTGAAGGCCTAAGGCCCCCGCGATGTCCCTTTCAAAGCAGGCCACGCAAATTCCCATGTTGGCCGGGTTTCCCCATTTCTGAAGAAGGGCCGCTAAAACACCGATAAGGCAGCCTACCGCGATTATGCCCCATTTTGTTGCCAAGAAGTTTTTTGACGGTTTCATGCTTTCTCCCCCACGGTCAGAAGAAGTTAAAAAAATTTTTACGTGCGCGATCAAACAGAAGGGCGGGAACTTGTATGGGCAGAAAACTATTCAGGAAAACACGATGTGTCAAACTGGAAATTCCGATATAAAAACAACAACCCTGCGGAATTGCCGATGAGAAATTTTGGTAGCGGCAGGGGTTAAGTCAGGGGTGAGAGATTCACGTGATCAGCGGTGCATGTGAAAGGGGGAGCAGGTTTCCGTTGACAGCGGTCCTTATCGGTGTGGTATAAAAGACCATATGCTTGTAGGGCGTGTGATCTCTTGATGGCGTGGGGGGACGCGAAGCCCTGGACCGCATGGTTGTGGTCCACATAATTGAATTAGGAGTTGTTTGTCGCCGCCTGGATCCTGTTCGTGAGTGACCGGGACGGTCGAGATGCCTTGGTAAAGAGCCTGTTGCAAGGCCGACAGCGTTGGCTTGGCTGAAACAGGCTCTTCGATCGTTCTAAAGTTTCTCCAGGTTCTTCGGTGACCCGAAGGACCTTTTTTTTGCTCGGGAGCAGACCCAAAAGGCCGCGACAAACCCACAGGGAGGGTTCGTTCAATGGGAAAAGAGAAAGTGACTATTGTTGAGTTGCGGGGGAAAAAAGAGGCAGGGCGGAAAATAACCATGATGACAGCGTATGACTACCCGGGTGCGCGGCTTGTTGACCAGGCCGGTATTGACACCATACTTGTGGGGGATTCCCTGGGCATGGTGGTTCTAGGATACGACTCTACTGTTCCTGTCACCATGGATGAGATGATCCACCACTGTAAGGCCGTGCGGCGCGGCACCAAGAGAGCTTTCATTATAGGTGATATGCCCTTTATGTCCTACCATGTAAGCCGTGAGCAGGCGGTGGAAAACGCAGGGCGCTTCATCAAAGAGGCCGGATGCGACGCGGTGAAACTCGAGGGGGGGTCGGACATGGCACCGGTGGTGGAGGCGGTTGTCCGGGCGGGCATACCTGTTTGCGCCCATATCGGGCTCACCCCGCAGACGGCCACCATGCTCAGCGGATTCCGAGTGCAGGGAAAGGATGCCGAAAGCGGTCGGGCCATGATCAAATCAGCCAAAGACCTTGAAGCGGCCGGAGCTTTTATGGTGGTCATGGAGTGCATACCCGATCTCCTGGCCGCAAAGATCACCGGGGAGCTGAGCATACCCACCATAGGCATCGGCGCTGGGTTGGACTGCGACGGGCAGGTGCTCGTCTATCATGACCTGGTAGGGCTCTTTGACCGGTTTACACCCAAGTTCGTCAAACAGTACTCGAACCTGGCCCCGCTCGTGCTGGAGGCCCTGACCCGGTTCAAGGCCGAGGTCGAGAAGGGCGACTTTCCGGGCCCTGAGCACACCTTTGTCATGAAGGCGGAAGAGGCGGACAAGATGTAAAGGGAAAGGCGCGGTATGGACTTTTTAGTGGTAGGGCCCGGCGCCATGGGCTGCCTGTTTGCAGCGAGCCTGAAGACGGCCGGGCTGGAAGTGACTCTTCTGGACTATCGGCCTGATAGGGCCGCCGAGATGGACCTCTCAGGCATCCGCGTCGAGGGGATAAGCGGCGAATACGGGATCCGGGTCCCAACAACAACAGGTCCATTGCCTGATGACCCGGAGTTCGTGCTCATCTGCGTCAAATCCAACCAGACCGAGGCGGCGGGGCTGGCAGTCAGGAAACTGCTTCATGGGGAACCCCTGGTGGTAACCCTGCAGAACGGGCTCGGGCATGTGGAGACGCTGGAGCGGATATTCGGCCGGGGTAAAGTCTTAGGCGGTGTGACGTCCGAAGGGGCCACCCTCCTGGACACAGGGCATGTCCGTCACGCCGGCCGGGGCGAGACCGTCGTGGGCCCGCGCAAGGAGCCCCCGGGCGCAGCCGAACGCCTGGCAGGGTTGTTCACAAAGGCGGGATTCGATACACGCCCTGCGGACCGGGTCCGGGAGCTGATCTGGGGAAAGCTCATAGTAAACGTGGGCATTAACGCGCTGACGGCCCTAACCCGCCTTCGAAACGGGCGCCTGCCCGAAGTGCCGGGGACGATGAGGATAATGGAGAAGGCCGTGGCCGAGGCCGCCGCCGTGGCCATGGCCAAAGGAATCCGTCTTCCTTATGCGGATCCGCTTGAAAGGGTAATAGAGGTCTGCAGGGCCACATCAGGTAACACTGCCTCCATGCTGCAAGACGTGCTCAGGGAGCGTGTTACCGAGGTGGACTACATCAACGGGGCCATCGCCCGGGAGGGAAGGGCCCTGGGCATCCCCGCTCCGGTCAACGAGACGCTTACTTCCCTGGTCCAGGCGCTTCAGGAAACCTATGGGGAGAGGCTCGGCTGAAAACTCTCACTCCTCGAAACAGACCTCGATGGTAAACCCCCCGTTTTCAGTTCGGAAAGGGATGGCAATGACCGGTTGGCTCGTAATGTGCGTGATCTGGTGCCCTTTCCCGATTATCACTGCCGGGATAGCTGCCTGCAGCGGCCTGCCGATCTTCTCGAGGGCCTGCCTGGCCTGACCGGAGATCATGTTTGAGATCTCACCCACTGCATCCCCTATCTCGTCGTTGAGGGTGGCCATCTCTTCGTTGAACATCCTGCTCACTATGGCCAGTATGCTCTTTTCGGTGAAACTGACCGCAACAGTGCCGCTGACATTGCCGGTGAGGCCGATGATTCCTGAGACATCTCCCCGGGCTATCTTGTCCTTCTTGATGAAGGGCTTGTCTGCGGTGACATCGGTATGGGCGATGGTTTTAAGGACGTGGAGTGTGGCGGTGATAAACGGGTTTATGAACGTGACATCCATGCGTTTCCTCTATTATTTGTGGCCAGGGTGTCTCTGCACTCCGGGCTAATAAACGGTCATTTTTTTAAAGGGGAAAGCCTGAGCTTCCACTCCTTGCCATCTGCAGGCTGTTCGTAATGAATCTCTTTTATTCTAATGCCATTATAATGTTGAGGCAATGTCAACGCTTTGTGCTGGCCTTTAATGACTGTATATGGATATATTTTTCCATTTACTACTACAATTGAATTGCCTTTTTCAGATTTTGACCACTCTTCGATGTGTTCTATCTCGCCTTTGAGTTTCTCTATTTTGTCTTCTTTGATCCCTATTTCTTGTTTGAGTTCCTCTATTTCCTGATTTACCGCCTCTTCCTTGGAAAAGAAGGCTTCAAGTGCCCTATCCCCGTCCTGGATTTCATTTTCCAATGCCTGGACAGCTTTTTGAATTTTATCCTCAAGGGCTTGATCCCCTGTCTTCCGTGCCTCGCCTATTTTTTCCTCGAGCTTCCGTTTCCTGACATTGTACGCGTCAAGCTGCTGGACCTCTTTGCCGAGCTCCAGGGAGATCTGCTGTTTTTCGGCGCTTCGTTCCTCAATGGTTTTCTGAAGGGCATCGCGCTCCTGAAAGGTCTTGTCTATCCGAACCTGAATATCCTGGATTTCGTTTTTCACCCTGTCGTCCGTGCCCACTATCAGGAGGCAGGGTTTCGATGTCTCAGATCCCACTTGTGCCGCCTCGATGCCTTTCTTGGCAATGATCTTTGAGGAATACACAGGGCCGGCCTTTAAAATGAACTCCCCGCTGGTTTCTACTTCCGAGTCAATGGCTTCCTTTTCAAGGACAACGTCTCCGAAAGCACGTATACGGCTCTTGTTAATGTATCGCGCCCGCAGGTTTCCTCCCAATTGGATGTCCGCGCCTATGATTCCGCCGGTTACAACAACATCTCCTCTAATAAGGATCTCCGCGCCCGCTATTTCATTGGCTGTGAGGCTTCCTCCTCGCACGCGAAAGCCTTTTTGCACAGTGCCGCTCACGTAGATGTCGCCCTCAAAATCCACGTGGCCTGACTTGAGGTCCACATCGCCCTGAATTTTGTGTTCCGAAAAGACAAAGATCTTGCCGTCGGCGCTTACTTCGGGACGGCCGGACTGGTCGGCCATGAGCTGAAGGCCGTCCTCCGAAAGGGCCGTGCCTTTTCCCTTTCGAAGCTTGCGGTTACTAGGCTTGGGCGGTGGCAAAGGGTTGCCGCGCACATCCGTCCCCGGAGCGCCTTCTTCCGGTGGAACGTATTCGGCAAGGAGGCCTCCCTTTTTGACTTGCGGAATCTCACCCTTGTCCTTGAAGTCGATATTCCCCCCCTCCTTGATGGTTCCCACTTTAAGGGGGTCGGTATCAAAGTGATAAATGATGCGGGCGTCGCGTCCCGGCTTGGGGGGGGTGCCCTGTGCGACCACGAAAGAGTGACCTGCATGGACTTCTTCCCCGATCAAGGCGTCGAGAGTTTCATCCTCCAGCAGGCCGTGAATCACCCCGTGTAGTTCGAGAAAGGCCTTCAGGTCTTTTGCAGTGATGCTTTTGGGGACCGGGCCGTGTGGTGTGATCGAGGCGGTAAGCCCGTCGGGGGTGACGCTCACCTGGAAGAGTTTATCCAGTGGGTCTGACAATTCGCCTGTGGGCGTTTCAGGAGGCCGGGTCGAGGGTGTGGTCGCTGGTCCTGAAATCGCGGTTTCCTCGCCCGAGGTCAGCCGTTGCTGCCTTAGCAGTACGGCGTCACGGTTGACTGGGTCCATTTTGCCCTGCTCCACCAGGATTTCCCCGATGAGCCGGACGGACCGGGTTTCCTTGAACGTACGTTCCTGTTCCTTAAGGGCCGTCTCCACGTCTTCACTTTCCACGAACCCGTTCTCCACGGCGATCACACCGAACTGGCGATCCAGCCCGCGGGCCTCCATCATCATCTGTACCGAGAGGAGGAAATCCAGGTGCTTCTGGGTGATAAATCCTTTTCGAACCAGTACGGATCCAAGTAGAGACCTTTTACCCTGCTGTTTCTCTTCCCGCTTTATTTCCAGGGCTTTCTTGAGTTGTTCCTCGTCCAGAAAACGGTGCTTAAGAGCGAGCCTGCCCAGCACAAGGCAGGAGTCTTCCCCTGCAAGGACCTCTGATCCAGGGTCTGGTAATAAGGCTTCTGAGGCCGAGGCCTCTTCGGATGACGGTGCAGGCTCAAGAAACAAGGCCTTTCCGCAGCCTTTGCATGCAATTTGTCTGCCCCGGCATGACACGGGCACTCGATAATGACGTCCACAGCCCGGGCAGGCTAAGGCGAACAGGGCTTCCTGTTCAGATGAGGTCATTAAGAGGCTCCTCCTCCGCGGGCTACGGGAAGGCCTGAAGATTTCTCGGCGCTAAAATGGCGATTCCATGACGGTCGAGGCGTCTTCATAGGTCTTTCCGGTCGGCGGAAATCATAAGGCTTTGAAAAATAATCTGGAATTCTGATATGTTCAAGGTTACGGCCTGCCCGGCTCAGGCTTGTCGGACCGCCAAACCCCACTTGCTCTATATTATTCTGCAAAAAACGTACCAGATAAAGGCCTTTTCAACCGGAAAGGGTCGAGCCCGGCACCTGCTTGTGAAAAACTTCTTTTGACGGCATTGTCCCTTTGTGCTAAGTGAAAAACCAATCAGGCACTCGTGATCCAGGGTGTGCTCACCCATGCTCATAAAAACTTAAGATTTGGGGTAGTTGTCCTTTGCTCGTGGTGTATTCACGCGGTTCGGCACCTTACCTCTCACCACTCACCTTTCACCTCTCACCCTTTTTCTTGGAGGTCCTTCCATGTTTGAGATTCTTAAACGCCAGGAAATGGCCGAGGGCACGGTCGTTCTGAACGAGATCAGTGCCCCGAAGATTGCAGCGAAGGCGAAACCCGGACAGTTCGTCATCCTAAAGGCCAACGAGACCGGGGAGCGAATACCTCTGACCATGGCGGACACGGATGCCAAAAAAGGCATTATCACCATCATATACCAGATCGTCGGCAAGTCCACAGCCCTGTTCAAGTCTCTTCAGGTCGGAGACAAATTCCAGGACATAATCGGTCCGCTCGGAAAGCCGACCCATCTCGAGAAACTGGGTAAGGTGGTCTGCGTGGGAGGAGGCACGGGTGTTGCGGTCATTCATCCCATAACCCGGGGTCTCAAGGAAAAAGGAAACCACGTCTATGCGGTCATCGGGGCCCGGAACAAGGACCTTCTCATACTGGAGGACAAGATGAGGGAGGCGAGCCATGATCTTCGGGTTTGCACCGATGACGGCTCTTACGGCCATCACGGTTTTGTAACCGACGTGCTCAAGGAACTCCTTGAAAAGGAGGACATCAAGCTCGTGGTCGGTATCGGGCCGGTTCCCATGATGAAGTTCGTCTGCAAGCTCACCGGAGAATACGGGGTAAAAACCCTCGTCAGCCTCAATGCCATCATGGTTGACGGGACCGGAATGTGTGGATGCTGCCGGGTGAGCGTCGGAGGAGAAACAAGGTTCGCCTGCGTGGACGGTCCGGAGTTTGACGGGCACAAGGTGGATTTCGACGAACTGGCCCAGCGACTGGATGCCTACAAGGAGCAGGAGCAGCGTGCATACAAGCGATACCTGGACGAGTGCAAGGCGGCGGTCTAGGCCTCTAACGATAACGAGGTGACGGAGGACATCATGGCGGAGAAGTCCAAAGGCAAGGAAAAGATCCCCAGGCAGAAGATGCCTGAACAGAAACCGGAAGTCAGGAAGCGGAATTTCGAGGAGGTCCCCCTGGGATTCGACGTGGAAACGGCCGTCAAGGAGGCGGAGCGCTGCCTCCAGTGCAAGAAGCCCACCTGCATGGAAGGATGCCCTGTTTCTGTGGACATCCCCGGGTTCGTAAAGCTTATCAAGGAAAGGGCTTTCACGGAATCCATTCGAAAGGTGTGGGAGCGAAACAGCCTCCCTGCGGTGTGCGGACGCGTCTGCCCCCAGGAGATCCAGTGCGAGGGGAGATGTATTCTGGGCAAAAAGGAAGACCCGGTTGCCATCGGAGCGCTTGAGCGGTTCGTGGCCGACAGGGAGAGGAATCAAGGCACGGGCCAACTTCCTCCCAAGGCCGCG
>CAYVDE010000135.1:6403-7994 GCA_964450535.1 uncultured Desulfobacterales bacterium | reverse complement strand
CCCTTCAGTCAGTGTTGGAAGCCTTCCTGGGTTCCCAGGCCGGTCCCGATGAGGATTAATGGGGGCCGTTTGAGCCGGTCCATTGACGGGTTGGAACTGAAAGATTCAGCAAAAAGGAGAATGTCAATGTGCACAGTCGGTTGTGCAGGCCGTAATTCGTCCCGGCCGTCTTCCAGCGGGCGTGAGGGCCGCCGGCGTTCCCCGCGCCGGCCCCGGCTTGCCCGTCAAACGGCCTTGTTATGGCCTATGGCGATGATCATGGTTCTGATCATTGCAGGTCCTGCAGGCATGGCCCGCGCAAAAACCGACCTGAGACGCAGCCCGGTTGTACTGGCGGTGGAGAGGGTTAGCCCTGCGGTGGTCAACATCGGGACCGTTATTCGGGAGCGGATGAGCCCGGGCTTCCCGTTCACCGGAGATGATTTTTTTCGGGATTTCTTCCCGGAGTTCTTCAGCCGTGAATACACGCGCACCAGCCTGGGTTCCGGCGTGATCATAGACGGTGAACAGGGGCATGTCGTAACAAATCACCATGTAGTTTCCAGGGCCGCTGAGATCAAGGTTACCACAGCGGACGGGGATGAATATCAGGCCAGAATCCTGGGATCGGATCCCAGGTCGGATCTGGCTGTGCTGGAGATTAAAGCCGGTAAAAGGCTTCCCGAAATCGCGCTCGGAGACTCCGGAGATTTGATGATAGGCGAGACGGTAATTGCAATCGGCAACCCTTTCGGGCTGTCACACACGGTTACCACGGGTGTGGTGAGTGCGATAGACCGGAGTGTGCGGTCCGGAGATGTGGTCTACAGAAATTTCATCCAGACGGACGCATCCATAAACCCGGGAAACAGCGGCGGGCCGCTGCTTAACATCAACGGTGACCTGATCGGCATCAACACCGCTATTTACCAGAAGGCTCAGGGTATTGGATTCGCCATTCCCATCAACAGGGTCGAAAGAATCATCGTGGAGTTGATTCAGGCAGGAGAGGTGCGCTTTCCATGGCTCGGGGTGGAGATTCAGGAGCTGACAGAAGACCTGAGAAGGCATTTCCGTGTATCACCGAAGCACGAGGGAGTCCTGGTGAGCGGTGTTGTAAAGGACAGCCCTGCCATGAAAGCAGGGATCCGCCGGGGGGACATTCTGCTGGGCATCGGCAGGGAGGAGGTCGCGTCCCTGCCGGACTACAGGGCGGCCCTTGCAGAGTACACACCGGGCACCCCAATCGAAATCCGGCTTTTTCGCGAAGGAAAGCCAGTTGAGTTAATAATCACACCGGCAGCGTTTCCCCCTGATTTGGCCCTGGAACTGGTTCGGCAGCGGATGGGAATCGAGGTAAATGACGCGGGCCGGACGGTGCTTAGAAAGTACGGTCTTAAATCCGCAGTGGTAATCGAGGATGTCCAAAGGGGCTCGGAGGCTGCTGGAATGGGTCTCAGGCCGGGTGACTTGATCCTCAAGGTGAACGATATGGAGACGCCGGATGTTGAGGCCTTTAAGAAGGCCGTGAGCCACTATCACCAGATGCCGTCCCTGACTGTTTTTGTGAGGCGGGGTTCGGTCATCTATTCGCTGACCATGCCGTTTTGAT
>CAYVDE010000135.1:0-6303 GCA_964450535.1 uncultured Desulfobacterales bacterium | reverse complement strand
ACTGTTTTTGTGAGGCGGGGTTCGGTCATCTATTCGCTGACCATGCCGTTTTGATGTAGCGACCCTTCGGGCCGCAGGTGTGAGCGACCCTTCGGGCCGCAGGTGTTGAGGTGTTAAGGTGTTAAGGGTAAAACTCCAACACGGACAAGCCGCAACCAAACATATGAAAAGAGTTGAATGGCAATTCATCCTCCTGAAAGCCTTGACAGAAGAGCTTTCCAAGGTGTTCAAGAAGTGACTGACAATTTACAGCTACGGTTCGTTCCGCGAGTCACGAATCACGGCCCCTTCCACCCACACCCACACCCACACCCACACCTACACCTACACCTACACCCACACTTACACCTTCACACGAGGTGCTCCCGCGCGTATTCCACAGCATTCCGGAAGATGCGGACGCCGTCACCCTCATCATTTGGAAAGCTTTTGCCTTCCCGGGCTAGAAGCTCCTTTTGGCGTGTCCAGTCAGGGTGGTTGGTTACGTGATGAAAGGCCTCGGGATGGGGCATGAGGCCGAAAATCCTTCCTGTGGGGTCGCAGATGCCTGCTATATCCATGAGTGAACCGTTGGGGTTTTCAGGCCAGCGCCCCTCTGCGGCCTTTCCCTCCTCGTCTGCATAGCGCATCACCACCTGTCCGCCGTCCACAAGCCTTTGAATGTCGTCCGGTTCGCTTACAAACTTGCCCTCTCCGTGCCTGACAGGCAGTTCCATTGTCTCGATTCCCTGCGTGAACACGCATGGGGAGTCACTGTTCACGGCGAGGCTGACCCAGGTGTCGATGAAGTTTCCCGAGTCGTTGTAGGTGACGGCGAGCCGCCTTTCCCTGTAGTTCCCGCCGAAGCCCGGCAGCAGGCCCAGGTTCACGAGGGACTGGAACCCATTGCATATGCCTATTACGAGTTTTCCTTGTGACACGAATCGCTCGATCTGACCGCCGATGTTGTTCCTGAGCTTGGCGGCCAGAAGCACCCCGGCGCCGTGATCGTCGGCCCAGCTGAACCCTCCCCCGAATACCAGGAGGTGAAAGAAGTCCAGGCGCTCTTGGGATATGACTTCGTTGATGTGAATCAAATGGGGTTCGGCTCCGGCCAGGCGCAGGGCGTGTCCGGTTTCATAGTCACAGTTGAGGCCGTATCCGGCCAAGACAAGTGCTCGAACGGTCGTCATACCAGACCTCCGAAGGGTTCCATCCATCGCGATTTCAGGTCGAAAATAGACTCGTCGATCAGTGGGGCGTCCCGATCGCCCAGCACCTTGAAACGGGAGTCCGCTGTTACGCGGCCGATTCGCCGGACCGGCAGACCATTGAAAAGCTCCTCAAAGGCATCGCTTTTCGCAGGGGCCACGGTGCATATGAACCTGCCGGCTGATTCGGAGTAAAGAATCCGGGTTGGAGAGAGGGGCGCTGCGGCCGGAACGAGCGGTAGATTAACCTCCATGCCCAGCTCTCCGGACATTGCCACCAGGGCAAGGTGGACCGCTAGACCTCCCCTGCTCACGGCATGGGCCGAGGCCAAAAGCCTTCGCTCGACGGCGCGGTAAAAAGAGGCGTAAAGCCCAGCCTGAAACCCGGGTTCCAGCCGGGGGACGTTCAGCCCGGTTTCGCCCATCATCTGATAGTATTCCCCCCCGCCCAGTTCATCCCGCGTGTCGCCCAGCACGTAGACCAGGTCACCCGGCGCCTTTGAGTCCAGGGTAAGGCAGTTACTGACATCCGCAACCACGCTCGTGGCCGTGAAGAGCAGCGTGGGGAGTCCACTTACCTTCCGTGCCTCCCCATAAGGGCCTTTCAGGTCCCCGTCGATGTACATGCTGTCTTTACCGGAGAGAAGGGGGATTTCATAGGCGAGGCATGTATCGCGCAGGGCCAGGTTGGAGCGGACGAGCTGGGCCGCCTTGTACCGTCCGTCCGGGTTTCTCTTCGGGTCGTACTGGATCGTGGGCCAGCAGAAGTTGTCAACACCCCCCACCTGGCCGGGATCCCCGCCCACGGCCATCACACGGCGAAGGGCTTCGTCCACGGTGACGGCGGTCATGTGGTATGTGTCGATAAGGCTGTAGAAGGGATTGAGTGCCTGGCTTGCAGCTATTCCACGGTTGGATTCCAGTACCGGCCTGATCACGACCCCGTCGCCGGGCGTGTCCCTTCTGCGTCCCACCAGGGGTTTGATTACGCTTCCCCCCTGGACCTCGTGATCATACTGCCTGGCAATCCAGTTGCGGGCACAGAGATTGGGCCGGCTGAGCATGTCTTTGAGAAGGGCTCCGTGGTCCAGGGGCTCGCTGATCACCGGTTCAGTGAGTCCCCTCAAGGCCGGAGGCGTCCACTCTGCATCGAACTCCCACTGGGGGAACCCGGACTCCATGAAGTCCATGCGGATAAGGGCGCAAGTCTTTCCATTGTAGTCCAAGCGGAGGAACCCGGAATCGTCGTACTCGCCTATCACGGTGCTTTCAACAGCGTGCTTGCGGGAAAGCTCTATGAATCTTTCAAGACGGTCCTTGGGGACAGCCACCGTCATACGTTCCTGGCTCTCGGAGACCCAGATCTCCCATTGGTCCAGCCCCTCATACTTGAGCGGGACACGGTCCAGGTCCACGCGGCAGCCGCCTGAAAACCTTGCGGACTCTCCTACGGATGAAGAGAGGCCGCCGCCCCCGTTGTCCGTGATGAAAGAGTAGAGACCTTCATCCCTGGCCTCGATGAGAAAGTCGTGCATTTTTTTCTGTGTGTAGGGGTCTCCTATCTGGACGTGGCCGGCGGGTGTGTGCTCTGAGAAGGTCTCCGATGCGGCGGTCACGCCGTGGATGCCGTCCTTGCCAACGCGGCCGCCGCACATGACCACAAGATCTCCGGGAGTGGTCTTTTTGAGGTGGCTGGGCTCATCGTGGACCTTGGAGGGCATGATGCCCATGGCGGTAACAAAGACCAGGCACTTTCCCATGTACCCGTCATCAAAGAGCACCAGCCCGAAGGGGGTGGGTACTCCACTCTTGTTTCCCCCGTCCCGCACGCCTTCGATGACGCCGTCCAGCAGCCGTCTCGGGTGAAGCCGGGCCTGGAGAGGGCCGGAATAGTCACGGTGGCCGATGCAGTAGCCGTACATGCCCATGACCAGCCTGGAACCCATGCCTGTCCCGAGGGGATCCCTGTATATTCCCACGATTCCCGTAATGGCCCCGCCGTAGGCCTCCATATTGGAGGGGCTGTTGTGGGTCTCTCCGGTTATTACATAGTTATGTTTGTCATCGAAACGTGCCACGCCCGCGTTGTCCCAGAGGACCGAGATCACCCAGTCCTTCCGGTCTTGAATGGCCAGGGTGGGGGCCTCTATACAGGCCTTGAAAAGGTTGTCCACAACCGTCTTTTCACCGGTTGCAAGGTCCCGGTATCTGAAGACCCCCTTGAATGTGTTGTGATTACAGTGGTCGCTTCTGGCCTGGGAAATGTACTCCAGTTCAACGTCCGTGGGAAGTTCCAGACCGTAACGATTTCGTTCGGCCTGTACGTCTTCCCGAAGGAAATATCGCCTGATTATGGGAATGTCGCTGTCCTGAAGGGCCAGGTTGCGTTCCATGGAGATCGTGCGAAGATCTTCGTCGCTTGCGATGTTGATGGTGGAGACGCTCGGTTCGTGGTCGAGAATAACCTTGGGGATTTGGAGCCCTATTCCCTGTTCCGTATCCCAGTCCTTTCGGGCGATGACTTTCCACTGTTGGATGATTTCGTTGGCCAGGATCTCTCCGGCTATGGTTCCGACGTCATTTCGGTGGAGGTCTCCGTTAATCACATATAGCTTTGAAGTGTAGACGTTCTCACCGGGCCCGAACCGGGACTTCAAAAAATCCTCTATAGCCTCAACGGCCGTGCTGCCCGCGGTGTCCCGCACGCCGGGGCGGAGCCCGATCCAAATGAGCCAGTCAAATTCTTGAGCCAGGGGCGAAAACGAGGATCGCTCGATTACCGGGTTGGTGAAGAGCGATGTGCGAACGGCTTCGAGGCGGTCGGCGTCCAGGTCGGCATCTATCGTAAGAACTCGAATGACTCGAATGCTGCGGGCCTCTATTCCAAAATAGTCCAGGGCCTTTTTCCGGACACCTTCACCTTCGGCGTCTATGAGGTGTTCTTTGAGCGCCACTTCAAGCCGGGATGCCATGGATGTCTCCTTGCTCGGTCGAGGTGTGGGTTGGGGTGACAAACATGAGGGCCGATTAATGACTCACCTTTTTGGATGATGGTAATCAAAAGGGAGATCGGAGTCAATCTCGACGCGTACCACCCCCGCCGGCCGGTCCCTTTGAGACCGTGCTTGAAATCGCAGGTTTTGATGCCTATATTGATTGCACAAGGCCGTGTGCCGGACATGAGATGAAAAAACGACTTACTATCTGAGAGGAATACATGGAATACTCCATAGATAATACAAGAGAAGAGGGAGGCAAGCTTCCCAATCAGAAAGAACTCGAAAAGGAGCTGAGCGAGTACCTGTCTAAGAAATACGGAAATCGTGTCAAGATAATCTCTCCTCTGGTATACCCTAAGGGGCAGCCGCAGGAGACCGATGAAGGGCCGGGAGGAGAGGCCGAAGAACGCGAATCCGGGTTCTACATGCTCCCCGAGGAGTTGGAGGCCTTCCTGGAGGAGTTCGTAGTCAAGCAGGTGGACGCAAAGGCCGTGCTTTCCACGAAGATCTGCACCCACTTCAACCGGATCAGACACCTTCAGAAAGAAGGAAAAAGGAACACGACCCACGGTGTCGGTATGATCAAGAACAATGTCTTGATGATCGGGCCGACAGGTGTGGGCAAGACCTACATGATCAAGCTGATCGCTCAGAAGCTGGGAGTCCCCTTTGTAAAGGGGGATGCGACCAAGTTCAGCGAGACCGGCTATGTGGGCGGTGACGTGGAAGACCTCGTCAGGGACTTGGTGGGCGAGGCCGGTGATGACATAGAACTGGCCGAAAACGGTATAATTTACATCGACGAGATAGATAAGATAGCTTCGGCCAGGAACATTATCGGCCATGATGTCTCCAGGACCGGAGTGCAGAGGGCCCTGCTCAAGCCCATGGAAGAAACGGACGTGGACCTCAAAGTCCCTCACGACGCAGTCAGCCAGATTCAGGCCATCGAACACTACCGCCGTACAGGAAAGAAGGACAAACGGGTGGTTAACACCAAGAACATCCTTTTCATAATGAGCGGGGCGTTCGGGGACCTTGCAGAGATAGTCAAAAAACGGCTTCAGAAACAGGGGCTTGGATTCGAGGCGGACGTACGTCCCACAGAAGTGCCCTGGCACATACTGAAGGAAGTCAGGGCCCAGGATTTGATTGATTACGGTTTTGAATCGGAGTTCGTGGGCAGGCTTCCTGTAGTTGTAGTCTTTGATGAGCTGATTCGGGACGACTTGGTGGAGATACTGAAGAATCCCAACAACCCTGTGATCCTGAGCAAACGCCGGGACTTCCGTGCTTACGGCATAGATATCAAGTTCGAGGACGAGGCGCTTGTTGAAATAGCGGAACGGGCCGCCGCAGAGAAGACCGGGGCCCGCGGGCTGGTCAGCGCCATAGAAAAGATCTTGATCCCCTTTGAAAAGCACCTGCCTTCTACTCGAATTGAAAGGTTGCTGGTCACCCGGGACCTGATCGACGACCCCAAAGGAGAGCTTGCTTCCATCACAGATAGCCCGGATGATCCGTCACGCAGGGAGCGATTCGAGCGCGCGGCGGAAAAGGAGCTCGAGGGTATTCGAACTTTCATCAGGGAACGAGCGGGCGATTATCAACGGAAGACCGGGCTCGAGATCTCGGAGAGGAGAGTCGGGCTGATTGCGGACCTATACCTGGGCAGGGCCACAGACGTGAACACGGCAGTGGAAGATTTGCAGGATCTGACCGACCAGATCCGGGCTGAGGAAGCGTCACTGCAGGACAAGATGGATATATGCATAACGTTCGACGACAGTGCTATCGATGAGCTGGTGGCCGAGTCCGTCAAGACGGGACACCCCACCGGTACGCTCGCATACCATTTGGCAAAAAAGCTCGAGTATGGGCTCAAGCTGGTCAAGGACCGGGCCGGGACAGACGCATTTGTCCTGAACGCAGAGGCGGTGCGCAACATGGAGAAATTCATCGACGACATGGTCAAGGGCTACTACCGTGAAGAAGTGGACAAGCTGCGTTTCGAGGAGCGCGAGAATTAGGTACCGGATGTTGAGGGGTTACCGACACAGCTCACAGACGAGGCGACAGGGACGATAGATGATTGGAATATCCAAGCTGTACTG
>CAYVDE010000134.1:0-8275 GCA_964450535.1 uncultured Desulfobacterales bacterium | reverse complement strand
TGCCGGCTTCCGCCGGCATGACGTGACATAGGCGTTCCTGGATGAGCACTAACTGAATTTGAGTTGCGGCCAATGGCCCGCCTTGGAGGTAACCGCAAAGGGACATCCCGCATGATTGTCGACAGCCATGTTCACATATTCCCCCCGGACATCCGGGAGCACAGGGAAAGGTTATTCGAGAGCGAGCCTTCGTTCCGGCTCCTTTACGAGAATCCCAAGGCCCGTCTGGCGGGAATGAAGGACCTTCTCCGGGACATGGACCGGGCGGGGGTGGACCGTGCCGTGGTGTTCGGTTTCCCCTGGGAGAGCAGGGAAACATATCGCCTGCACAACGACTATGTAATGGAGGCGGTTGCTCGCCATCCGGACCGTTTGACCGGGCTGGGGTGCTTTTCCCTCAACTCGCCTGATTGCCCGGCCGAGGCCGAGAGGTGCCTTTCCCGGGGCATGGCCGGAGTAGGGGAGCTGGCCGTTTACGGAGACGGTTTCTGCATGGACGCCGTTCCCGCGCTGGCCGAGGTCATGGACGTTTGCAGGACCCGCGACGCATTGCTTCTACTGCACACGAACGAGCCTGTGGGACACTCATATCCCGGAAAGACACCCATGGGTCTTGCCGGCCTATATGCCTTTCTCAAGACCTACCCGCAGAACAGAATCATCCTGGCCCACTGGGGCGGGGGTCTGTTTTTTTTCGGGCTTCTAAAGAGGGAAGTTCGGGATGTGCTCAAAAACGTCTGGTTCGACACGGCGGCGTCGCCGTTTCTCTATGAACCGGCCGTGTACAGGACGGCCGCCGATATAGTGGGCCCCGACCGCATCCTTTTCGGCTCGGACTATCCGCTGATTCAGCCCGGCCGATGCCTTGGCGAACTCCAGCAGGCCGGTCTTTCAAGAGAAGAGATAGCCCTTATCTCCGGCGGCAACGCGGAGCGGCTGTTTTTGAATTGATCCGGATCTTCATCGGCAAAACTATTCTGGCAATCCAGGCGTTTTCTCCCCCTCAAAAAAACGGATTTTGGTTTGCTCTTATCGCCATTCTTCAATAGCTTAATAGCTCGCCGGCTCAACAGCTGTTGGCAGTTATGAATACCTTCCCTCCCTCTTTCTGAGATAAAGGCGTATGGGTATCTGTTTCAGGCCGAAGTGCTCCCTCAACTGGTTGACGAGGAATCGCCGGTAGGAAACATGCAGGAGGTCGGGCCGGTTCAGGAACATCACGAACGTGGGCGGCCGCACCGCGGTCTGGGTGGCGTAGAAGAGTCTCACCGCCCTGCGGCCCGTCCTGGGAGGAGGTTTTCGCTCGAGCATACGGGCCACCACCCGGTTCACCTCGCCTGTGGGGACCCTTCGACAGAATGGTTCCCAGAGGTCCCGGATGCAGGGAATCAGCCGGTTCACGCGCTCACCGGTCAGGGCCGATATGCGGAAGGCGGGGGCGAACGAGACGAATTCGAGCTGCCGGTCCAGTTCCTTGAGGAGACGTGATTTCTTTTCCTCGTCGCGCTTTACGAGGTCCCACTTGTTCACTGCCAGTACCATGGCGCGTCCGCGCTCCAGGGCGTAGCCGCAGATCCGCGCGTCCTGCTCGGCGACTCCGGCATCGGCATCCAGGAGCACCACGGCCACGTGACAACGGTCGAGGCTTCGCATGGTCTTGATCATGCTGTAGGTATCCACTTTTTCGCGGACACGGGACTTCCTGCGCAGCCCTGCCGTGTCGATGAGCGTGAAGTCGGTTCCCTCGAAGGAAAACGGGGTGTCCACGGAATCCCGGGTCGTGCCGGGGATGTCGCTCACCAGCAGGCGGTCAAGACCCAAGATTCGGTTGAGGAGGGAGGATTTCCCTACATTGGGCCTTCCCACAACAGCCACGCGGATCCTTTGGGGTTCGGCCTCCTCCTCTTCCTCTGCGGGCAGGTGGGACACGAGCCTGTTCATGAGGGATCTCAGGCCGTAGCCGTGGGCCGCCGAGAGGGGATGGACTTCCTCCAGCCCCAGCTCATAGAACTCCAGGGCAAGGGCCTCGTGCTCAGGCCCGTCGATCTTGTTGGCGGCTACGAGCACCGGTTTCTGGTATCTGCGCAGAAGATCGGCGATCTCGCGGTCCCCGGGCACCGGGCCCTTGCGGCCGTCCACCAGGAACAGGACCGCGTCGGCTTCGTCTACGGCCTTTAAGACCTGGGCCTTTACGCCTTCCAATAGAGGTTCGTCCTCGCCGGCGGCAAACCCGCCCGTGTCGATGATGCGAAGAGGAAAACCCTCCCACCGGATCCCCGCATAGAGACGGTCCCGGGTGATCCCGGGCCTGTCGTCCACAAGGGCGTCACGGGAGCGGCTCAGGCGATTGAAAAGGGTGGACTTGCCCACATTGGGGCGGCCCACAATGGCGACAATGGAGGTCATGATCCTTGTTTCTGGATGGAATCTATGGCAACTGCCCGAAAGCCGGGCGTTCCCGGTAAGGGAGAGAAGACGAGGACAACGGTTCCGGGAACGAACCATCGAAGGCGTGGGCGTCGACGATGGCCTTCAGGTCCCACAGGCGGATTGGTTTTTGAAGGACCGTGCGCACCAGTCCTTCATCGAGGGAGCGCCTGGCCCTTATGTCCGAAGGGTTCCCCGTTATAACTACGATACAGGCATCGGCATCCATGTCCCTGATCCGCCTTGACGCCTCATAGCCGTCCATAACGGGCATGTCGATGTCCATGAACACAAGGTCGGGCAGGAGTTCCGGGTAGGCCCGAACGGCTTCCCGGCCGTCTCCTGCGCAGGTCACTTGACTGTAGCCATACAGGGAAAGGGCCTCTTGAATGATTCGGGTGACTGCTTTATCGTCATCCACCAGCAGAATCTTGACTGAGTCCTGCATGTCCGACCTCGCCCTGAATGGTCCTTGATTCCCGGTCCGGGAGCCAGCCCCCCGAAGCGCTCAAAATTTTATAAAATATACAGGTTTTACAAAGGGTGTGTCAAGATATATTGTGTGTGTTCCAAAAAAAAATCGAACATGTTGTGTTTTTAGGAAAAACAAGGGGTTATCCAGAAAAGCCGCTTTTTTGCCTTTCGAAGGGCTGTTCAGACCGGATTTCGGCCTGTATTTTGGCTTGACTGGATATGTCGTTGCCTTTATGTTCGGACCAGCGATCATATGAATCGCATCCTTCACCGCCCGGTACAAGGTTTGACATTGGGGCGGCCCCTCCATCAACCCTGCTGAGCAGGTCGGCCGGAACCCGGCTCCCCGTCTCCCGGAATGCTCGTCGACGCTGCTTGCGGAGGAGAGACCTTGAACGACATTGCCACACAATTTATCATCGTAACCGGGGGCGTTCTCTCAGGCCTCGGAAAAGGCATCGCCGCAGCCTCCATCGGCCATCTCCTCTCCTCACGCCTCAAGATCATACCGGTCAAGTGCGACGGCTACCTCAACGTGGACCCTGGGACCATGAATCCTTATGAGCACGGGGAGGTGTTTGTGCTCGACGACGGCGGGGAAGTGGACATGGACTTCGGCCACTACGAGCGCTTTGTCGGCGTGACCTGCAGGAGCAAGTGGAACCTGACCATGGGGAAAGTCTTCGACATGGTGCGGCAGAAGGAGCGCCGCGGAGACTATCTGGGAAAGACCGTTCAGTACATCCCCCATGTGACGGACGTCATCAAGAATCACATCTTCGACGTCGCCCGGGAAGAAGAGGCGGGGCTGGTGATCGTTGAGATCGGGGGGACCGTCGGTGACATAGAAAACGAGCTGTTCCTGGAGGCCATGCGCCAGATGAAGGAGGACGTGGGCCGGGACAACATCGTGTACGTGCACCTGACCTACGTGCCCATTCCCTACGGTGTCAACGAGCAGAAGTCAAAGCCCACCCAGCAGAGCGTGAACCTGCTCAAGCAGCGCGGCATATTCCCGGACATTATCATCGGGAGGTGCCCCACCTACCTGACCCGCGAGATCAAGCGCAAGATCGCCAACTTCTGCGATGTGGCCCTGGAAGCCGTCATCACGGGGCTGGACGTGGAGGACATCTACGAGATTCCCCTTGTCTTCGAAGGTGAAGGCCTCTCCGCGATTCTTCACAAGAAGCTCAACATTTACAGCCCCCCCGTCCTTGGACGATGGCGCGAATACATCGAGAATCTGCGCCATCCGGACAAGGAGATCACCGTGGCCATGTGCGGCAAGTACACCAGGCTGGAAGACTCCTACGCCTCCATCGTCGAGGCGTTCAACCACTGTGCCGCCCACCTGGGGTGCAAGATCAACCTCGAGTGGATCGAGACGTCTGAGCTGGAGAACACCAGCAAGATAGAGAAGGTGGACGGGGTCGTGGTCCCCGGCGGGTTCGGTACGAGGGGGACCGAGGGTAAGATTCAGGCCATACGGCTCGTGCGTGAACGGGGCATCCCCTTCCTCGGCCTGTGCCTGGGCCTTCAGTTGGCCGTGATCGAGTTCGCCCGTCACGTGTGCGGCCTGGATCAGGCCAACTCCACTGAGTTCGATCCCGACACGCCCCACCCGGTCATAGACATCCTTCCCGAACAGCAGAACGTGGTGGACAAGGGCGGGACCATGAGGCTGGGAGCTTACCGCGCTTTACTCGCGGAAAACACCTTGGTGCGGAGTCTTTACCAGGCGCCCGAGGCCTCGGAACGTCATCGCCACCGCTACGAGGTCAACCCCGCATATCACGACCTGCTCAAGGAGAAGGGTATGGTTTTTTCGGGCCTCTCAGAGGATGGATTGCTGGTGGAGTTCATCGAGCTGACTGAACACCCCTTCTTTGTGGCCACCCAGGCCCATCCGGAACTCAAGTCCCGCATGGAAACCCCCGCCCCATTGTTTTTTGGTTTCGTCAAGGCCTGCCTGGAAACGAATGAAAAAAACCTATCACATAGTGTTTCAGGGACTGTCAGCTCCTGAGGAGACATTCAGGGAGCGAATGGAGGCACTTGGCGTCGAGCCTGAGACGGTGACTCGCATTCTGGGGCATGCCCCGGTTATTATGAAACAGGGCCTTACCCTGGGGCCTGCGCGCCTCTATGCCGAGGCCGTGCAGGAAGCCGGAGGAAAAGTCACCATACAGGAGTACGGGTGGATCCACGAGAGCGAGTGGCCCGCGGCCCGGAGCAATATACCGTCGCTGGACGAGTTCACCATGTGCCCGCAGTGCGGAATGAAACAGTTGCGCAAGGCCCTCTGTGAGCGCTGCGGGTGCCCGTTGGGACCGGGACCCGACAAACAGCAGGCTGATCAGAGCGGTGTAAAACAGGATTGAGGCCTCTGGGCGAGGCAGGGGGTTTTTGACGAATTCCTCAGGGTTCGGAGCGGGTTATGGACCGCGTGGTGGATCTGGAAGACGCAAGGCTGAAAGCCGCTGTCCGGCGCGGCTACAGGAACTGGAAAAGCCGGTTCAAGGAGGAGTTCGATGAGGCGACCCGGGCGATGGACCTGTCACCCTCCACCCTGCGTTTTCTGTCTCAAGGAACCGAAGAGACGGCATTCTACCTTTATGACCTGATCATGAACCTGCTTCACCTGGGCAGCGGTTTCCAGATACGTGAGCTTTCTCCCGCGGACCGCATGGACGTGATGGACCGTTACCTCTTCCTGCTGGATCGGCTTCGATTCGAGATGATGCGGAGGCTGGGATGGGTGGATGCCTACCCGGGTGAGAACCACTCCCTGGCGGAACTCATAACCCGGTACCAGTCCCTGGCACCGGGCATGCAGGCCCGGGTGCCCGAAATGAGCCGGGAGCACCCCGACTACCCTGCGTTTTGTTCTGTTACGGCTATCGAAAAGGAATCATTTATCCGAAAGCTGATCCCCGCGGCCCTGGAAAGCTTTTCCGGTTAGTTCTCATCCAGAAATCCCGATTTCCGGCTCGGGCCGTCATTCCGGCGAAAGCCGGAATCCGTGCGCTTCAATTAGCCGGTTACCCGGAAGACCTTGTCGTTCTCCCGGACCCTTTCCTTGACCTTGATTCCCACCAGGTCGCCCGGTCCGGCCTTGTCCACGGAACTGTTGTCCACCTCCATGGAAGCAACTTCCTCTGTGAAGTCCGTGGTGGCCCCCTGGTAGTGCAGGCTGTCACCGACCTGGATCTCGCCGACGGCCTTTACTGCGGCCACACTCGGTTTGGCAAAGAACTTGACAATAACCCCGACTTGTTCCTCAGGCATGGAGTGCCTCCTTTCTCATGAGGTTTCGAGACGTTCCTGATGAAAGGATTGTACGCCCGCGGAACTCGGCATGTCAACGTTTCCGCTCTTTTCCGGGCGGATTACGGTTGAACCGTAACCCTCAATCAGTTAGGATCACCACATGGAAGAATACAAGAAGCGTTTAGCAGAGGCCCTTGCCGGGACCGGTGCCCTGTTTTTCGACGACGGCCTGGTGCTCAAGGACGGTCGCCCCACGCCCTACTTCGTCAACCTGGGGATGTTCAGGACGGGCCGGCTGGCAATGGAACTGGGGTCGGTGTTTGCCGGCATGATGGTCCAGCAGGGGCTTGCCGGCGTGACGGACATAGTGCTCGGCCCCTCTTACAAGGGCAGCGCCCTGGCCCTGTCCACGGCCATTGCCCTTTACAGGGAACACGGAGTGGACCTGCTGTTTGAATACGACCGCAAGGAGGCCAAGACCCACGGCGAGGGGAGCAAGGGAGGCGGCATCCTCGTGAACAAGACCCTGTTCGACGACTGCCGGGTGTTCGTGGTGGATGATGTGGCAACCTCCATGGGCACCAAGGTGGATCTCATGGAGCGGGTGGAGGAGGAGTGTGTGAAAGGCGGCCTCTCGATCCAATGGGTCGGCGTGGGTATCGCAGTGGACCGCCGGCAGACCACAGCCGTGTATGACGATGAGGGCCGGCCCGTAAAAGGCGTCAAAGGGCAGAACGCCATAGAGGCCTTCACCAAAAGGACCGGGGTCCCCGTCTTCACCGTCGCAGGGATCAGGGAGATAATGGATTATCTTTTCAAGAGCCGTACCCCGGTTCGCATAAAGGGAGAGAAGCGGCCCATTGATTCGGGGACCAAGGCGGATTTCGACGCGTATCTGTCACTCTACGGAGTGGAGGATTGAGTGCCGTGGGATCAAAAAAGGACAAAAAACAAGAGAAAAAGCCGGTCAAGAAGGAGACCAAGCCCCCTTCCGGGAAGGCGGCGGAGAGGCTCGATCCCTCCAAGTGGACAGGCCTGGTAATCCGCCAGGCTATCCATATGGCCAAGCGGATCGAGGCCAATTCAATACTCTGCTACATGGACAGCACCAAGGACCTGGACCCGTTTTCCAAGATCACGAGCGACGCCCGGCTGATCCTGCTCACCAAGCGCAGGGAGTGCATTGAAAAGGCGGAGAAGCTCTCCATCACCACGGTGATGCTCCCGGACGTCCAGCTCACCCGTATCGGATATCTCAAAATCGGCTTTCTCACGGCCATTTCCAAGGGTCTGGTAAAGAGCGGGGATGTGGTGGTATGCGTCGGCGGCGTGCCCAACCAGGGTTACATGGATACCATCATGCTGGTGGAGGCGGGACTGGAATCCGAGCTCTTCGGCGGCGGCGGGGAAATGGCGTTTCCCTCCGGAATCAACCCGGATATATTCGAGACTTTGCTGGATCTGGTGGTCGAGCTTGCGAACGAGGGACGGGAAGGCAAGCCTGTGGGGTCCATCTTTGTCCTGGGCGACCACAAGAAGGTCCTCGAGCTCTCCTACCAGCTGGTGTTCAACCCGTTCCAGGGTCATTCCGAGGATTCACTCAAGCTGCACAATCGGGAGGTCCAGGAGACCCTCAAGGAGTTTTCCTCCATTGACGGGGCCTTCGTGATCCGGGAGGACGGGGTCCTGCTGGCTGCCGGTCGTTACCTGAACATAGGCTACCAGGGGGAGCCGCTTCCCCAGGGTCTGGGGGCCCGGCACGCGGCGGCAGCGGCCATAACCCAGGCCACGGACTCCATCGCCTTTGTTATTTCCGAGTCCACAGGCAAGGTTACGATATTTCGCGGGGGCAGGATCCTCAGTGAGATCGAAAAGGCCGCCGTTCATTCGCCGGGACGAAGACAGCTCGTCCTGGAGTAAGGGGACGCCCTTTATGTTTTTATATTCGTACGTTTTATAATTTGGGGGTTGCCTCAGGCAGGTGATTGCGGTATACATCTTACCTAGTGCCCATCCAGAAACGCTTTTCGGGCACTGGCAAGTTTCCAATTCAGAAATGAGATATTTTTCGCAAGATCAAGAAAATCAAGGGATTACGCGG
>CAYVDE010000133.1:0-8382 GCA_964450535.1 uncultured Desulfobacterales bacterium | reverse complement strand
AAGCCCATGCCCTCGGGATATTTCCCATGAAATCAAGAAAATCATAGATCAGGACACCTATCGCGTGCTGGCCGACCAGTGCATCCACTGAGGGTCGTAGCGCTGGTTAGCGCTGGGCGCTGGTAGCGCTGTGTAGCGCTGGTAGCGCTGGGGTCGGGCCAAGATAACCTATTGATACTAATTGAATAACATTCCTAAAACACCTGATTTCCAGCCCTATACCGGTCTTTTTGAGCCCAAAAAATGAGCTATAGAAAGAGACAACCAAGCCAGATAATTCAATAACGCCGATTTCAGCTCTAAAAAAGGCCATATAGGCCAATATGCCGTGCATATTTTCTGCGCGGCATAACTTGACAAAGATCCCCCTTTTGCATATCCAGAACGAGGCAAAGGGCACTCCAGAATTTAAGACCGGAAGCCGGTGGTTTCTCATGAAATTCCTTCTCGAGACCCTAATCGACTCGATTGAAGAAGGCATCATCGCTATTGATGGCGCCGGGATAATCACACATTTCAACTCCTCGGCAGGCCGGATCACAGGGGTGGATCCGGCACAGGCCGTAGGGCGTACTGCGGCCAAGACCCTTCTCAACTCCACGCTGCCGCGTGTACTCGAGACGGGCGTTCCCGAGATCGAAAAGGAGCTGCTCCTCCCCAACAATACCCGTATCATCGCCAACCGGGTCCCTGTGCGAGACAGTGCGGGCAATGTCATAGGCGCAGTAAGCATATTCCGCGATGTAACCCAGGTGACGAACCTGACCGACCAGAACATCGCCCTCAAGCAGATGCAAAGCCTGCTCGAAGCCATCATAAACGCGTCCCAGGACGCCGTGTCGGTCGTTGATGAAAAGGGGAAGGGCCTAATCATCAACCCCGCCTACACCCGGCTGACCGGCCTGACTGAAAAGGATGTTATAGACAAGCCTGCCGAGATCGACATCGCCGAGGGCGAAAGCGCCCACATGCAGGTCCTGAGGACCCGAAAACCCGTGCGTGGGGCCCGCCTGAAAGTCAAACCGCACAACAAGGACGTGCTTGTCAACGTCGCCCCCATTTTGGTGGACGGCGACCTTAAAGGCAGTGTCGCCATTGTGCACGATATGTCCGAGCTGCTGAACCTCTCGGATCAACTGAGCACGGCGAGACGCATGATCCGGACCCTCGAGACAAAGTACACCTTCCGGGACATAATCGGGCAGAGCGATCAGATGCAGACGGCCGTCCAGTGGGCCCAAAAAGCGGCCGCAGTCCCCGCCACCGTCCTGCTCAGGGGTGAGTCGGGCACGGGGAAAGAGCTCTTCGCCCATGCCATCCATCACTCCAGCAACCGAAAAAACAACCAGTTGATCAGGGTCAACTGCGCCGCGGTCATGGAAAGCCTGTTCGAAAGCGAGCTTTTCGGGTACGAAGAAGGTGCTTTCACCGGGGCCAGGCGCGGGGGCAAAAAGGGATTTTTTGAAGAGGCGGACAAAGGCACACTGTTCTTTGATGAAGTCAGCGAGCTCTCAACAAACACACAGGCCAAGCTGCTGCGCGCCCTTCAAGAAAAAGAGATTGTCCGCGTTGGAGGTGCAAAGGCCATACCCGTTGATGTCCGGATCATCGCGGCGACGCACGTTAACCTGGAGGAGGCCGTTCAGGAAGGGCGTTTCCGCCAGGACCTGTACTACCGGCTGAACGTAATGCCTATTGTCATACCGCCACTCAGACACCGCAAGGAAGATCTGGCTGACTTGACCTCCCATATCATCCGAAAGCTGAACCAGGAGTTCGGGCGAAACGTCTTGGACATCGATCCTGAGGCGCTCACAATGCTGATGGACTATCCATGGTACGGAAACGTGCGGGAGCTGGAAAACGTACTTGCACAGTCTATGACAAGAATGGGCTATACCGAATCTACAATACGCCCCCAACACCTGCCCGAACTCAATGGCGCCCATGCTTCGGGACGTCCACGGGCGCCTGATCAGGGCCCTTGCCCGGCGGCCGATGTAGAAGGCCCGGCAAGCGGCGATCTCAAGTCAGTCATGTCGGAGGTCGAAAAAGCCTACGTGATTAAAATTCTCGAGAAAAACCGCTGGAACAAGGTTGCTGCAGCCAAAACGCTGGGCATATCCATCCGGAGTCTTTACAACAAGATCGGGAGGCACGGCATTTAGCCCTTTGTAAATCCCTGCATGCAATTTATTGCACTTAAAATGAATATTATTGCGCAAAGCCCGGCTTCCAATTGAGATCGGATAGACCTGCATTTTTCTTTCATCCCCAAAACGCGCTTGTTATGAGCCCGGGCTGATCCTGCAAACCCTGACCCACCTCAGGATGCCACATCACTCATTATATCGATATTAATAACTTTATTATATGACCCCACTCTGTGTTCCCTCCTCGGAATATCGGCTGAAAACCGGTTCTCACCAACATGGCCCGGAAAAACAGGCGTCTCTCAAGCGGGATCAGCCCTTCTGGCACACTCCTTGCGCACAATATGGAGATTTGGACGTGTCCTTAAATAAGAATCTTTCATCAAGACGAGAGCCTTAAAAAGTCTCGAGGCCCTTAGGAGAAATCATGGAAGAGATCCGGTTTCATGGCCGAGGGGGCCAGGGCGCTGTGATCGGGTCGGAAGTGCTGGCGCATGCCTTTTTCATCGAAGGCAAGTATGTGCAGGCGTTTCCGGCCTTCGGCGTTGAACGGAGAGGGGCGCCGGTCACGGCCTTCTGCAGGGTCGATGACGCCCCGATCGACCTGCGGAATCAGATCTATCAACCGGACCACGTGGTGGTCCTGGACCCTTCCCTGGTCGAGGCGGCAGGGATCGCAGCAGGCCTCAAGGAAAACGGCTTGGTGCTGATCAATACAAACCGGCATCCTGACTTTTACCGCGGGCTCCTGGGCAACGGATTTCGCGTCCTGACGGTGGACGCATCCACCCTGGCGGCCCGCAATAGATTGGGCTCGGATTCCAACCCAATTGTCAACACCGCCATCTGCGGCGCATTCGCAAGGGCCACCGGGTTGCTCGATATCGAGGCGGTTGAGCATGCCATCGACGAATATGTGCCAATAAAGACAAACAACAACAAACAGGCCGCCAGGGAGGCCTTTGAATCGCTCATGGGCCTGGAATGATACGAGCACCGGTTCCAATTGCATCCTTGCCGTGGGCATTCCCGGTGGCGGGGATGCCGCCAGGCGGGCGGCAGGGGTTGCGCGGAAGGAAAGGAAGAGGCGTATGACACCCGGAAACTCAGCAACCGGCGGGCTCTTTGACTTCAAGTCATGGCGCGATCTGACACCCATGAACATTTCTGTTGGATCCATGCGCCATAACAAGACCGGCACCTGGCGCTTTATAAGGCCATTTTATGAAAACAAGGTGCCCGCATGCCGGCAAGGGTGCCCTGCTGGTAACAACATAGAGTCCTGGGTCAGTCTGATCCTTGATGGGGATTTTGAAGGGGCCTGCCGCCGATTGAAGCTTGAGCAGCCTTTCCCGGCGGTGCTTGGGCGCATATGCTTCAGGTTCTGCCAGGATTCGTGCAACCGAAACGCCCTGGACCGGTGCGTCCAGATCAATGCGCTGGAGCGTTTCCTGGGCGATCAGGTCCCTTCAACAGCCCTCTATCCGGAACCGGCGGATTACAACGGCAAGTCGCTTGCTGTTGTTGGCTCCGGACCCGCAGGCATGGCCAATGCGTACTTTGCGAGGCTGCTCGGGTACAATGTGACGATCTTTGAGAAGCACCCGGAGCCGGGCGGCATACTGCGCATGGGAATTCCGGCCTATCGGCTACCGCGGGAAATCGTCGCCGCCGAGTTCGACGGCCTTGGTGCAATGGGGATCACCATACGCACCAATACAGAGATCGGCCGGGACATCACGTTAAGTCAATTGAGCGACACGTTCGATTACGTCTTTCTGGCGACAGGGGTTCACAGAAGCATTCCCCTGGGAATACCAGGCGAGCACGACACCGAACGGGTCATGAGCGGCCTCGATCTTCTAAAACGGGTCGCCTGCGATGATGTGCCGGACATCGGCGGCAGGGTGATGGTCATAGGCGGAGGAAACACCGCGGTTGATGCGGCCCGGACCGCCCTGAGGCTGGGCGCCGAGGTGACCGTCGTCTACAGGCGGACAGAGGCCGAGATGCCGGCCCATGAGGACGAGGTGAATGAGGCACTCGAGGAGGGAGTGCGGTTCCTGTTTCTTGCGGCTCCGGTGCGCATAGACGTAAACCCGGACGGAGGCATTGCCCGGGTTGCGTGCTGTGAGATGCGGCTGGGGGAGCAAGACGAAAGCGGCCGGAGGCGGCCCATCGTAAAAGAGGGATCGCAGTTCGAGCTGGACGCTGATACGGTCATCACAGCCGTTGGCGAGCAGGCCGGGTTTTCGTATCTCGAGGGCGCTGCTGCGCCTGAAAGAGGCGCCTTGCCTGTGGACTCCGGAGGCCGCGCCCTGGTCGGCTCCACTTTCGACAGGCTGTATGCCGGCGGCGACATCATCGATATCCCCCACACGGCCGTGCATGCGGTTGCCGCGGGAAAACGGGCGGCTATCGCCATGGATTGTGAACTAAAGGGCCTTGATCTTGAAGATGTGCTGGGAAGGATCACAATCGGCAATGGCCCCGGTCTCAGCTTCGAGGCGTACAGGGGCCTTAAGCAACCCCTATCGGAAGACGCCTCTTTGAAGACCGTGGTCAAGCCGGAAGACATGGTGTTCGATTACTTTCGATACACCCGCCCCGTAGAGATCGAGATCACGCCGGCCACGGACAGAAAGACCTCTTTTCAGCCTTACAGGTCAAGCCTCACCGCCCGGCAGGCCCGGCTGGAGGCCGAGCGCTGCATGCACTGCGGCCGCTGCACCTGTTGCGACAACTGCCTTATTTTCTGCCCCGACATGGCCGTTCATATAAACGGCAACGGCAGTTCCAGCCGTTGCTACACCATAGATTACGACTACTGCAAGGGCTGCGGCATCTGCGCCGCGGAATGCCCGCGGTGCGCCATCACAATGGTGAAAGAGGAAGCACTGTCCGCCTGATAACAGGAGGCATTAGTGAAACAGGTCATTAAAGGAAATCATGCGGTCTCCCACGGTGTGAGGCTCAGCCGGGTCGAGGTCATCTCCGCCTACCCCATCACCCCGCAGACCACAATCGTGGAGGAGTTGTCCGAGATGTGTGCGGAGGGCTATCTCGGTGCCCAATTTATCAAGGTAGAAAGCGAGCATTCTGCCCTGGCCGCCTTGCTGGGGGCTTCAACTGCCGGTGTGCGGACTTTTACGGCGACAAGCGGCAACGGCCTCCTTTACATGCACGAGGTGCTGCACTGGATCGCCGGGGCCCGGCTGCCGGTCGTCATGGCCAACGTGAACCGGGCGGTAAGCGGTGTGTGGAACATCTGCGCGGATCAGACGGACTCTCTTTCCCAGCAGAACACGGGATGGATACAGATCTACTGCGAATCCAACCAGGAGGTGCTCGACAGCGTCATTATGGCCTTCAAGCTCGCGGAACGCGTCATGCTGCCGGTGATGATATCCTACGACGCCTTTTTCCTGAGCCACACATCGGAAATAGTCGATGTACCCGATCAAACGACTGTGGATGAATTCCTTCCTGCTTACGTCCCGCCGGCCGAAATAACATTCGACGACCCGCGGATGTTCGGCGGTTTCTTCCCTAACGACTACTTCTATGAACACCGTTACTCCATCCACCACGCGGCCATGGAGGCCCTGGAGTATTATCCGGTGGTCTGCGCTGAGTACGAAGCGCTGATCGGCCGGGCCTACAACGTCGTTGAAACGTACAGGGCCGACGACGCCGAGCTGATCCTTGTCTCTGCAGGCACAATCACCTCCGTCGCCCGCATCACCATCGACAAGCTGCGCAGGCAGGGGAAGAAAGTCGGCCTGATGAAAGTAAGCATGTTCAGGCCCGCCCCTTCACGATGCTGGCGGGAGGTCCTGGGAGGGGCGCAAAAGATAGTCGTGGTGGACCGTAACCTGAGTCCGGGCCTGGGCGGTGTATTCGCCAACGAGATACAGGGCGCCCTTTATCCATTGGGTGTGCGCCCGGCGCTCTACCCCGTGGTGGCCGGGCTGGGCGGACGGGATGTGACCCCGGACGATGTGGAGGGCATCATAAATCACGCCTTGAGCAATGATCCGCCGGCCCAAGGCCCGCTCTTCTGGGGACTGAAACAATAGGAGAGTTAGATGCAAAGGACCTTTTCTATACCGCGTGAAGTGTTTCTGGATGAGGAGCTGACAAAACCGGGGATGTCATCCTGTCAGGGATGCGGGGCCGCACTGGCAATGAAAATAGCCCTCAGGGGGTTGGGCAAAAGGACCGTGGTAGTCTTTCCAGCCTGCTGTTTTACCGTGTTTGTCGGCAGCTACCCCTACTCCAGCCTGGGTGTCCCCATTGTTCACTGCCCCTTTGCCACCGCCGCGATCACCGCCGCGGGCATCGCCGCCGCCATGAAGCGGCGCGGGGAAGAGGACACCACTGTCATGGCCTGGGCCGGCGACGGCGGGACCTTCGATATAGGCCTGCAATCGCTCTCCGGCGCGGCGGAGCGCAACGAAGATATCCTGTACGTCTGCTATGACAACGAGGCCTACATGAACACCGGCATCCAGCGCTCCAGCGCCACGCCCCAGGGCGCCTGGACGACCACCACGCCTGAGGGCACCTTGAAGTCCGAACCCAAGAAAGACATCGAGCAGATCATGCTGGGGCACCACATACCTTATCTTGCCACGGCCTCGCCCGCATATCCGGACGACATGTACAACAAGTTCAAGAAGGCACGGGCCATAAAAGGCACCAGATTTATTCACATCCTGGCCGCCTGTCCGACCGGCTGGCGCATCGATCCGTCACAATCTGTTCGCATAACCCGCATGGCCACACAGGCCAATGTCTTCCCCATTTATGAAATCGAAAGACAGGACATGGCTGATCCTGAAAGCAATAGCTCTGAAGGCTATGTGTGCCGCATCAATATCTATCCGGAAAGAGAGGTGACTGTTCAGGAATACCTCCAGTCCCAGGGGCGTTTCAGGCATATTACTCCGGAAATGATCCGCAGCGTCGAACGCCGGGTAAAGCACAACTGGGAAAGCCTGGTCGCCAGAGCCATAATGAAGTAATGAGCTATAGAAGAAGACCGGCGAGCTGTATAGTTTAAAAATGCTCATTATGACTCTAAAAAAGGCAACATAGGCCAATTTATTGGGCATATTTTGACTTAATTAGTAATAATTACAATACATTAATTTGGCCCGACCCCCCTCCCCCCCCCTCCCCAACTTCCTGTCCCACATGTTCCTGTCTTGAAAACCAAGCAACAGCAGGTCCTTGATCGACCTTCTCTTCCGTGTTATTTTGCGCTTAAATCAAATGTCTTGCTTTCATTGAACATGTCTTGGAAAACAGGAGGTCAAAAGCCCGTGCCCAGTGGAAGCCGTCTTCTCTTCACAGCAGCCGCCTTTGTGGTGGTGGTGGCAGGCATGCGCGCGGCCAGCGACATTCTGGTTCCGTTTCTCCTGGCCGTTTTCATTTCCATCATCTGCTCCCCTCTCCTTTTCTGGCTGAAAAAAATGGGGGTCCGCAACGGCCTGGCTGTCTGCTCGACCCTCATAATCCTTCTCTTTTTCGGCATGATCCTGGTCATGTTTTTGGGGACCAGCGTTCACAGGTTTACCAACGCCCTGCCCTTCTATCAGATGCGGCTCGCGGAACAGAGCGCAGGCATTATAGCCTGGGTGGAGGGTTTAGGTCTGGATATCTCGGCCGAGGTCTATGAGAATATTGTCAATCCGGGAAGGGTCCTGGGCATTGCCGCAAACACCCTTAAGGGAATGAGCGGGATGCTCACGAATGTTTTCATGATCCTCCTTACAGTGTTGTTCATCCTGTTCGAGGCATCGACCCTTCCGCGCAAGATCGCCGCGGCAATGACCGGGCCGGAGGAGGACTCGCTGTCACAGTTGAGCGGATTCATGGGCAGCCTTAACCGCTACCTTGCCATAAAGACGCTCTTCAGCCTGCTCACGGGAGTGGTGGTAGGGATCTGGCTGGCGATCCTAGGCGTGGACTATCCCATCTTATGGGGATTGCTGGCCTTTTTCTTGAACTACGTCCCGAGCATCGGTTCGATCATCGCCGCCATTCCCGCCTGCCTGTTCGCCATGGTTCAGCTTGGCCTCGGGTCTGCCCTTCTGGCCATGCTGGGCTACCTGGCAGTCAACCTGACGTTCGGAAGCCTCCTGGAGCCCCGGTTCATGGGAAGGCACATGGGGCTTTCCACGCTGGTGGTGTGGCTCTCACTCGTGTTCTGGGGTTGGGTGCT
>CAYVDE010000132.1:6787-8394 GCA_964450535.1 uncultured Desulfobacterales bacterium | reverse complement strand
TTATGGTAGTATTAACAAAAAAAGGCGCAACACGATTCGTTTCCTAATCGCGTCACGCCTTCACTTGCCATGACATATTATTTCATGGCCCGTAAGACATTCCGTACTAAGATACTTTTTACTAAGTATTGAGTCTAATATGTCAACAAAGCTGGAATTATTGCATAAAATGAATTGCCAACATTTAGTTCCTATAGGGAAATTAACGGCTTGCCAAACTGTATTCGTGATAGCCAAGTAACTAAGGTATACTTAAATAAATGTCAAGCTTTTTCGTGTCGGCCCTCGGGAATGGATCTTGACTATTTCGCAATAAGTTGTAATAAGGAACTCCGGTAATACCAAGTCATACTTCTTCTGAGGCTCTGCAAAAAACCCAGCTCAGCCGCCGCTGGATAGGCCTCAACCCATTGATAAGACTGGGGCAGGCCTTGGAGTAAAGACCTTTTTACTACTACATCGCTAATTAGAAAGGGGACGTTTTCTTATGAAAAAGGATGAGATCATAACCTTCAAGGTGGACCCTGAGCTGGGTGAGGCCATGCGCCATATTCCAAACCGGTCGCAGTTCATCCGATCGGCAATTCTGGCGGCAATGGGAGAGGTTTGCCCTCTGTGCAACGGATCGGGCGTGCTGACGCCTTCACAGAAAAAGCACTGGGATGAGTTTTCCGTGAATCACGGGGTGGAGAGATGCGGCAAGTGTGATTCCAGGTACCTTGTATGCTCTCATGTGGGCGATTAAGAGCAAAAAGCACATTCAAAATTTTGACTTTATTATGAAAGGGGGATCAACAAATGAAGAGAATTGTCGGGGTTTCAATCTCTATTGTGCTTATGCTGTCTGTGGCCGGCCTGGTTGGAGCCGAAGAAAAGAAGATCAGTGCATTTGTGAGCATTCTGCCCCAGGCCGAATTCGTGGAGCGGGTCGGCGGGTCGCATGTGGACGTTCAGGTCCTTGTGGGTCCGGGGCAGTCGCCTGCCACGTATGAACCCAGCCCGCAACAGATGGCCCGGCTGGGAGAGGCCCAGGTCTTGTTCCGGATCGGGACCCCCTTTGAAAAAGGGTTCATCGACAAGGTGGGCGGGCTCTACAAGGACCTTGAAGTAGTTGATACCCGAAGAGGGGTGCCCTTGAGATATTTCGAAAGAAAGGGCAGGGAGGTCCCTGATCCTCACATATGGCTCGACCCCAGCCTGGTATCGATCCAGGCTGCCAACATCTGTGAATCATTAAGCCGTCTTCTTCCGGAAAAAAGGCATGTGTTCGAGAAAAACCTTGCGTCCTTTCAGGAAGACTTGAGCAAGGTGGACCGGCGTATCGCCAAGGTGCTTGCACCTCTCAAGGGTTCCAAATTCTATGTATTCCATCCGGCCTTCGGGTATTTCGGAGACCGATACGGGCTCACCCAGGTAGCCGTTGAAATCGAGGGAAAAGAGCCGACGCCCAGGCAGTTGGCCGGTCTGATCCAACAGGCCAGAGATGAAGGTGTCAGGGTAATCTTCGTTCAGCCCCAATACGCAAAAAAGCATGCTGAAACCATTGCCGGGGAAATCGGAGGCGCAGTGGTGCCCATGAACCCTCTTCCGCGCAACTATTTGGAAAA
>CAYVDE010000132.1:0-6687 GCA_964450535.1 uncultured Desulfobacterales bacterium | reverse complement strand
GCCCTTCTGAACCAGGTGTTGAGCCCTTTCATTTCTGGCCAAACCCTTCAACAGGCCTTCCTGCCCCAGGATACTCAAGACACCGGCGAGCGAAATGGTTGCCGCCATGCCCAGGGCCATGACAAAAGACATGATCAGGCCTACGGTCAGAAGGTTGAACGACAAAGCAAAGAGCATAACGATCACAACCCCGGGGCAGGGCACCATGCCCACGGCAAAGGCCAGAGGCAGCACCCCTTTGTGCACAGGTAACCTGACCGTCTCATTGGTTTCGAAGCGATAAGAAGGATTTCCTTTTATTCTGAAAACGCTATTAAAAAGCAATATTGTACCAATTAAAATAACCATACTATAACTTATTATACTTATTATTTGTGATATTGCATCAAAAGAAGCCATATAAACAGTTCTTATTAAATAATAAAGAATTAGCACAATAACTATACCTGATAATGCATGAAAAATAGAAATGAGATTTCCCAGTAAAAAGCCCTTTTTAAAACTCGATCTTCTGGAAATAAAATACGAAAATACTACTAATTTTCCATGTCCAGGACCTGCCGAATGAACAACACCGTAGAGAAATGATGCCAATACAAGCGGCCAGAGTGTCTCCCAGGACTTATCCGTCTTCAGCTGCCTCACCTGCTCGGTCAGGCGGGTGTTCAGCTCCTGCTGCCATACCATAATTTTTGAAAGCGCTCTTGATGCAAAGGCAGGGAGTTCTATCAGCTTTGACTGGGCTTTACCGGAAACAAAGGGGTTGTCTCTTGCCTCGGCCTGAAGCAGGGGCAGGAAAAGCAGTATCGCAAACACTACAACCTGTGACTTATTCACTTTTTTTTCGGAACCTCAATACTACCTCTTCGGGGTAGACCTGGCCATAATAATATGGTTCATCTTCATTTGTTTCTATATTGTAATAATAGTCATATTGCGTAGTATGTTCGAAAAATATTTGATCTTTTAATAAAGTTATGCTTGTATAAAAGGACTCATCATAAATACTGATACGGACTTCTTTATAGGAAGTGCCTGCGTCTACACGGCAAGGCACAAAAAAATGATAAACGACCCTGTCTTTCACAATCTTTGCGTTGAAATCCCGAACGGCCGTGACTTCAAACGGGTTTCCATTGATCTTCACATTGGTAAAATAGCCGAATTTTTTCAGGTTTGAAAAGGCCCCATTGTAAACCTCTTCTACTTCCGCCGGTTCGAATATGCCGTTCCGGTTCTTATCATAATCGTGAATAATCATATGGCTGAACATTTCGTCAAACACCCATTCTTGTTTGAAGCCCGCCATGCCTTCTTTGTCGAAATGTACAATGACGGCACTATATATCCATACATGGGCATGGCCCAACAGTTGCCCCTTAGACAAAAGGACAAAAAAGAAACAGAGTATCGCGGTACGCAGCGTCATCGGCCTCAACAAGGGGGCACTTATTCGTGCCCGTCTGTACTGTTGAATTGCTGAAAGGCTTTCCCAGCCATAAAAAGTGCGGCTACAATAAGAAGTGAGCCGATGGTCCTAAGATCAATGATACCGGAAAAGCCGTCAGCCGTAGCTGCACGGCGTATCATCGATGAATAAAGATATCCTTTTATTGTAAAGCCCACGAGCGTTGAGATGATAAATCGCGGGAGCGGCACATTCAGGATAGCGGCACCATAGTTTATTACCGTGTGTGGGAAGTTTGGAAGTGTCCGAACGGCACAAAGCGTTGCCAGGTCGGTATTTTTCCGCATTAAGCTGAATAATCGAGTTGTTTCTACTCTGCCGGCGTCCTCCCGGGATATACTGCGGGCAAAAAAATATGCCGTCGTCGCACCGCCCACACCCCCGGCAACAATGACCGCTGTGGCCGGGATCGGGTCATAAAAAAGACCGGCCACCCAGAACATCACTGATCCTGGAAGGGCAAACGTATAGAGCACCATCTTGACCATAATTATGGCCGGCGCAAACCACCACGTGTGTGCGTATTCTTCTCCCAGCTCAATAAAACGTCGCCAATCAAACCATCCGAGCAGGTGAAGGATGACCCCGGCCGAAATCAACAGCCCAAGCATGATGATTTTGTATGGCACCCTGTTTCTGCCCGGCCTCGATCCAGACACTCTCTTTCCACCCCCTGATACGACCCTTAAATGACGGCCGTCTCCAATCACTCCCCCGCTTCCAGGGCGCATTCTTTCATAGCCTCTCCGACGCGATTGTAGACGTCGGAAAACCGCAGCAGCCCGACAATTTTGTCACCATCAAGGACAAAGAGCGAGTCGTGGCGGCCCATGACGAAACAATCAAAGGCCCGCGCAAGGGGATCATCGATTTTTACTGTTTGTCCCTCATCCGCGATCTTGATGAAATCCTTTATCTTCACGTTTACGGCCTTACGGCAAAGGTCCTTGAACGGGGTCTGCCACAATCGATATTCCTCCTCCATGGATTTTTTCGCAAAACCGAGACCGAAACGGCTTATGGTCTTTTCAACCATGACATTATCGTAGTTTTTTTCAAGTCCTCGGATGAGGTCAATAGGGGAAACCTTGCCCACAACATTGCCTTCTTTATCCTCTACCAGCACTATTCTCTGCCTGCCTTCACCCGACAGATATTTTTTCTGGGCCTCCTCCAGGGCCAGCAGGGCCTCATGAAAAGCTGCGTCGCTGGAAATTCTGGGGAAATGATCAACGGGTACCATAAGTTCTCGCACTTTCATCTTCTCCATAATCGAACCTCCTTCATTTTTTCGCTTCAAGAAGACATTCCAGGCAACTGTCCGGCCTTGTTCACCGCCGGCCCTTGCATAAGACGAAAGGTTGGATTGCTCTCACTGCAGCTTCGTTAAAGCCAGGTCTTCCTTGAACCCCACTCAGAGCCTAGCGCACAGCGTTCGGGAGTGCAAGCGGCTCGTTTTGCCAGCCGTGAAGAGACCTGCTCCTGCCGGACCTCTTTATTGCCGTATGACCTTGCCGTGCAGCCTCTTCAAGTCGCCTCTCAGTAATGAAATCAATCCTTGCGCGGATCGCTTGGGGCTGATGAGTTCCCCGTTTTCTTTCCAGGGCCTGAATACGCTGTGCAAATAAGCCGACGCACCCCCCTCGGCCTCCCTTGCCTGCCCCTGCATTCGGGTGTCCACTATTCCCGGCCGGTAAACGAATGTGACGATGTCACTGGTTTCAGCGGCAAGTTGCCTGGCCAAGTGCTCCTCGGCCGCTTTGGCGGCGCAATAGGCACCGATCCCGGGCTGGGTGATCTCGGCCGCACCGGAACCGAAGAACACGGCCAGGCCCCGGCCCCTTGACAGAAGACGGGGAACCGCATGCCTTATGAGAAGGTAAGAAGCCTTCAGGTTCACATCCATGATTCGGGAAAAATAATCTTCACTCAGCTCCCACAGAAAGGGGCCGGGATACAAGACTCCGGCCACATGGATGAACCCGAACATGTCTCCTGTTGACTCAGCCTCCGACACACACTGCAAGACCGTTTCCGGTAGAGAGACGTCCCCCTGTACGGCACGAGACTCGACTCCCTTGTGACGGCATTCGTTTGCCACCGCCTCCAGAAGGTCGCGGCTGCGGGCATTCAAGACCAGGTTGAATCCCTCCTGTGCCAAACCTCCGGCCAGTGCTCGACCGATTCCCATTGAAGCACCCGTGACTATCAAGGTCCTGTTGCCTGCATTCACCATGAGCGGCCCTTCCCTGTATAAAATCTAATGCGGGCCATGGCCATAGCCATAGCCCGCAACCTTCTCTGCCCCATCCGCTGACCATCCTGTCCTTGCTTGTTTCGCGTTTTTCCCCGCTTAAATACAGACAGGATGAATTGAAGTTTACTGCGTTGCCGACCTGCCCACCTCACTCGCGGGCACGCTGACGGGGACGCCTTCGTACGGCGTCCTCTTTTTTGACTTGAAGAGCCGTGGATCCTTCAGGGTTTTAAGAATCTCTATGCTCTCCTTCAGTCCCTTGTAGTGCCTCGCCATTTCAATGGCCATACCCGTCATCTGGGCCATTGCCTGGACAAAATTGACGTCTTCCAGCGTGAAATCCCACGGGACAGAGGTATAGATACGCATTGCGCCGATTACATTTCCACGAACGATTATGGGAACCGAAAGAATGGAAGAGATGCCTTCCTTTTTTGCCGCCTCAGGATACTGGATTCTGGGGTCGTCTCCCACATCATGAACGGCCACAGGCCCCTCTTCCAGCGAATCCGCTATGGACTTCAACGCACTGACTGTCCCCTTATTGATGTACTCATCACTCAATCCATAGGAGGCTGCGACTTCGAGTTCACTCGTCTTGCGGTTTATCAGGAAAATACAGCAGCCTTTTACCTCAAGAGCGTTGGTGATGCTCTCCACAGTCATCAAAACAACTTCCTCCGGGTCTTTGGAATGAGATATGGCATTTGTCACCTTAAGCAATGTCTCATAATTGACCAGTTGCTTTTTCATTTTTTACTCCTTTCATTTTATATGTTTAATTCAACATCATTTTTGATGATAATAGCTTGAAGAAAGTCGTTGCGTTTAGAACGGCGAATAAGAGACCAAAATGAGAGCAGGAAACTACGAGGGCTGGGCTACCGGAAGTCAACTTGAGTTCGGAGGGGGATTCTATTAGATACCAGGATGAAGGAGTTCCATGACCAAGTCAAGGACAAACGCCGATATTCTTCTAGGTGCCTCTTTCGTTGGAAGGACCTCTTGAAGGAATGCTGTGGAGGTCAGCGATCTAAAGCCTGCAAGGATCAGAAGGACCAGAAAAAAATGATCAGCGGAACGGCAGCCGCCACCACTATGATTGACAGGGGCAGGCCCAGGCGCCAGTAATCACCGAACCTGTAACCGCCAGGAGCCATGACCAGGGCATTGGACTGATGGCCGACCGGTGTCAAAAAGGCGCATGAAGCCCCTATGGCCACGCCCATCAACAGGGGGTCTGCTGAAACACCCATGCCTTGGGCCAGATTGACGGCAATGGGCGCCATAAGCACCGCGGCGGCGGCGTTATTGACCACGTTTGACAGCAGCATGGTCCCCACCATCAGCACCCCTAGAGTGGCTGCAGACGGAAAGTAGTCTGACAGCACCAGCATGTTGTCCGCGACAAGCTGCGCGCCGCCCGTGCTCTCCAGGGCGTTCCCCAGGGGAAACATTGCTCCCAGCAACACAATGATGGGCCAGTCGATGCTCTCGTATATCTCCTTGACGGAGATCAATCCCACCAGCACCATGATCACGGCGGCAGCCGAAAAGGCAATCTGTACAGGCATCATGCCGAGCGCGGCTGCGGCCATGGCCGTGCCGAATATGGCAACCGCCATCAGTATCTGCCTTGGTCTGGCAAGACGAAAGCCGCGCCCGGCAAGGGGCAGGCATCCCAGGGATACCAGTGCCGCCTGCAGCGACTCCTGGCTCCCCTGTAGGAGAAGAATGTCTCCCACTGTGAAGCTGATCTGCCCCAAACGGGTTTTTAGTCGCTGACCCTGCCGTGCAACCGCCAGCAGGTTCACCCCGTAACTGCGGCGCAACCGCATACCAACGGCGGTTTTCCCGGTCATTGGAGATCCTGGAGTGACGATGGCCTCGATGATCTGAATATCCTCCGATTCCATTACTTCCTTGTCGTTCACTTTGTCCTGTGCAAGCTCCAGTCCCAGTTCATCCACCAGGAATTGCAGCTCTTCGGAGTCCGCTTCCACAACCAGAAGATCGCCCGCCTGAAGAACTTCATACCATGAAGGTGCAGGAATCTGGCGGTCGCCGCGTATAAGCGCCCCCACCATAACGTGCTTGCCCTTCTCCATGGAAGTGTTCAGGTGATATAAGGTCCGGCCCACCATCTTGGATGTCTCCGGGATAACCACCTCGCTTAGGTAGTCATCGATTTCAAGCAGCTCTTCCGGAGACTCGCCGCCTTCCCGTTTGGGAGTGAGGCGCCAACCCACAACGGCGATAAAGACCAAGCCCAAGGCGGCCACCCCCGCACCCACCGGGGCGAAATCGAACATGCCGAAGGGCGTTGCTCCTGTCTGGGTGCGGTATGTGGCGATTATGATATTGGGCGGCGTGCCGATCAGGGTGATGAGGCCTCCGATAAGCGAGCCGAAAGCCAGGGGCATCAGGAGCAATGAGGGAGACCGCCCGCTTTGGCGGGACATCCATATGGCCACGGGCATCAGAAGTGCCAGCGCTCCCACGTTGTTCATAAAGCCGGAGCAGATCACCACTATGCCGGTGAGAGTGGCCACCTGGATCGTGGGGCGCGTTCCCACCCGGCCGAGAAGGCGCGACATCCCGTCCACAACCCCGGCGTTTTGCAGTCCACGGCTGAGCACAAGCACTGCGGCCACCGTGATCACGGCCGGGTGACCGAAGCCCAGAAACACCTGGCCTGCCGGCACCAGCCCAGCCATGAACACCAGTAGCAGGGCCCCCAGGGAAACGATGTCATAACGCCAGCGACCCCACACGAACATGGCCAGGGTGGCCAGGAGAATCGCAAATACGATGCCTTGATCAGAGGTCACATTCATCACGATCCCCTCGAGCAAGCCGAGCTGAGCTCAGATATTGTATCTGATTGTGTTTATAGTAGGTTTTCAGGATAGATGACAAGGAAGAAAACGTCTAAGTGGCTGAAATTCTCAGGGGGAAGCAG
>CAYVDE010000131.1:5553-8656 GCA_964450535.1 uncultured Desulfobacterales bacterium | reverse complement strand
ATGGGAAAGTCAGCCTTTTCGTGGTTCCGGGTTTTTAAAAAATCCCCGCTGGATTACGAACTTCTCGTAAGCCCCGATAATGTCGCGCCGGCTGATTACGCCCACCACCCTGCGGGTACCGGCCCCGTCGACAACAGGCAGGATGGCGTAATCACCCTGACTGATACGGCTCAAGGCCAGGAAGAGGGTGTCATCGGGAGTCACCGTCACCACGTGCTTGGTGGCGAAGTCCGACGCCTTTAGGGCCTTGAACTGATCCGCACTCAGGTGCTGCTCGATATCCGAGAATGAGACAACCCCTGAAAGCCCGCCCTCGGAGTCCGTCAGGGGGAAGCTCCTGTGCTTGCCGTAAAAAAAGAAGTCCCGGAGTTCTTCAGCAGGCATGTCATCGGGGATCGTCCTGCTGTCGGTGTTCATGGCGTCTCCGACCCTCATGTTCTTGAGCTGGGAAACCTCCCTGTCCGAATCCACATTTATCCTGTTAAGCCCCGATTTGATTGTGTCCACCCGCTGGTTGTAGTGCTGGATCACCTCACGCCTGTCCAGCATACCCAGCAGCACACGCGGGTCATCCTCCCGCACCACCGGGATCCGCTGAATGTTCCTGATGGTGAACTTCTTCAACACCTCGTTAAGGTCTTCGGAAGGCGTAGTGGAGATGATCGCGGGCGTGGCGATGTCTTTCATGCGCACGAGATCGCCGATCTCCTGGGTGAAGAGCACACTTCGAATGTCGTTTATTGAAAATATGCCTGTCAGCTTCTTTTCTTCATCCACTACGGGAAAGTAGTGCTGCCGTGTCGAGCTGAAGACACTGCGGAATGCCTTGAGGCTCATGTCCTCAGGAATCATTTCCACCTTTCTGATCTGTGGCATGAGCTCCTTTACGCGTATCGCGCCCAGCACATCCACGAAAAAGTCTCCCAGGTGCGCATTGGACTCCACCCTGGATGAGACCTGTTTCCGGAAGATGTTCCAGCGCCGGGAGAGCATAAATGCAAGGGAGCAGACAAGCAGGCTGGGCAGAAGAAGCTGATAGGAGTTGGTCATCTCGCTGACGAATATGATTGTGGATATGGGCGCGTTGGACACGGCCGTGAAGAATCCGGCCATACCGACTATCACAAATGCGCCGGGCTGGGTCACCACGCCCGGGATAATCATGTGAAAGACCCGGCCGACCGCACCCCCGAAGGCACCACCGATAACCACCGAGGGGCCGAACACTCCCCCACTTCCCCCTGAACCGATGGAAAAGGACGTGGTCAATATCTTTCCAAAGGCCAGGCCCAGCAGGAACAGCGTCGGGAGTTGGTTTTCCAGGGCCATCTGGGCGAAACCATACCCGAAGGCCAGGGTCTGAGGGAGAAAAAACCCTATAATACCGGTACAAAGACCTCCCAATGCGGGCTTGAGAAAGTTAGGTATGTGCACCTTCTTTGCGAATAAACGTTGTACCCCATAAAACGATTTCACATAAATTGCGCCACCGCCCGCCAGCACAAACGCCAGGACAATGTATGGACCGAGTTCAAGGGGATTTCGGAAGACAAAATCCTGGGAGTGGAACAAGGATCCCCAACCGAACACGAGGCAGAACAGGCAGTAGGCCACCACAGACGAGATGCCGGCCGGAATGATCACTTCGGATTCGAACTCAGGTTCACTGTAAAGGACCTCCGCCGCGAACAGCGCGCCGGCCAAAGGAGCGCGAAAAATGCTGCCCACGCCGGCCCCCATGCCCGCCGCCAGCATGATGCGGCGATCCCTCTCGGAAAGCTTCAGCCTGCTTGCCAAAAAGGACCCGAATCCTGCGCCGATCTGTGCGATCGGGCCCTCGCGCCCGCCCGAACCTCCGGATGTGATGGTCACGGCGGAGGCCACGGTCTTGATAATGGGTATGCGGCCGCGAATGAGCCCTCCACGATTGTGGTAGGCGTCTATTGCCGCATCGGTCCCATGCCCCTCGGCCTCCGGGGCAAAGGTGTAAACCAGCCACCCGCTGATAATCCCGCCGATGGCAGGCAGGAACAAAAGCATCCAGCGCCTGAAGGGAACCCCGGAAGGAGGCAGCAGGTGGGTCTCGCCTGCGGGGGTGGGCGGCCGGTATCCAGCCATGAGTTCCATGAAGCCGTATAACCCGAACTGGCACATATACTGAAAAACGATTGAACCGAGCCCGGCTATAAGGCCGATAAGCACATAATAAAACACCCGCTTCCCGGCAATGCCGAGGCCCGGGTCGCGCAAAGCATTTTGCATTGATTTAATCATTACCTGCGCCTCAAACAGAACTGTGTGCCCGCGCGATACCTTGACCTGGTGCCATAAGTCAAGGTGTTTTCTCGAAAAACTGTATTTCGGCGCTCATGCGGCCCTGGCGGGGGCTCAAAACTTTAAATTTCTCCGGCCTTGTTTACGCCTTTGTCCCAGCAGGATCTCCTTGCGTCCCGAACCAGGGGGTTTTTATGGACGACACCTAGCGCAGGGGCTGTATCCTTCCCAGAACGCCTCCCACCTTGTCTCAAAGCCCACCCGGTTCTTCGAGTGGATCCTTGAGCCGAACGGACAATCCGGGCGGTGAAAGCGAAATGATTTTCGGCTTCCGATGTACGGGCCCTCCCCTGAATCAACTTCAGCCCGCCAGATCCCGACACGTCCGGACATGGCCTTTTGCTGGGTTTTTATGAGCCGGTCCAGGTAACGAAGATTTGGTGGAACAGCGAGGACCCGGGCAAGCCCTTTTTCAAGGAGCTCGATGTTGAGCATACGGCCATCCGGCAGATATATGTAAGCGAGCAATCGGCCGTGGTGATCGCGTCTCTCGCGGTCTAGTTCGAGCTGGATCCGTTTTCCCAGAACCGTCTTTTCATTAAACGCCCTGGCCTCATCCGCCATGAATTCAGGGGCGTCGCCGCCGTAACCCATCTCCGGAGCATCAATGCCCAGGTAGCGCACTCGTTCACCGTTTGCGAGGAGGACGGTATCGCCGTCATATACAGCACTAACCTCCGCTTCGCCGCACGAGAAACCCGGCAGTACAAACAGGATAAGCAGATAAAGCAGGATGTAATGTCGCTTCATGGCATACGGTGTTTCTTGC
>CAYVDE010000131.1:0-5453 GCA_964450535.1 uncultured Desulfobacterales bacterium | reverse complement strand
CTAAGTAAAGAAGGATTTAGAACGCTTTGCCTTCAGCTAGAAAGTTATTCTTGACTTTACCGTTTTTGGCCATTATATATTGTTCGTGTACAGAAATTACCCTTTTCAGCCATCGAAGCCCACTGCAATAGCGAGTCCGCCGGCAGCGGATGAGTGGGGATCATGCTTAGCATCATCATAAAATTCTGCACTTTTCAAAAGCGTTACGGAGTCAGCCATGCCAGAGATAATGACCACCAAAGAGCTTGCCAAGTACTTGAAACTTCATGAAATAACTATATGCAAATATGCTGCGGAAGGGAAAATACCCGCTATTCGCATTGGAAGAGTCTGGCGTTTCGATAAAGAGGCGATTGACAAGTGGATCAGCGGTGAGCAGAAGAGTTGAGCAGGCTGGTCCGCTGAATTACGTTCCGCCGGTCCACCCTTTTTGCTTCAACCCGGATATATGAGGCAGGATTCACGCCTTGCCTTGAACTCCTCCAAATCCTTCAGCCATTCATCTCGAATGGCGAGCGGACTTTGTCCCTCTTCCAGGGCCTTGCGAAGTTCCGTGCTCCCCAAAATCAGGTCGATGGGCATGCGCTCGGTCTCGTATTCGTATGGGGGCTCCCGCCAGGCGAACCCGTCTTTCCCTCTTTCCCTCAGTACGGCCCAAAGCAGTGCCAGGGACGCCAGGTAGGGCTGAAACAACTCCGCGTCCAGCACGTGAATGAAAAAACCGCGGCAGATCCTTTCCGCCCACTTGTGAAATGTGGGCTTGAACGAGAACTTCTGAAGAAAAGCGCCTTTTGAGACCTCGTCCGGAATCATGGACAGGATCCGCTCAGGACGGAGGAAGGGCGCCCCAAAGATTTCAAAAGGCCGGCATGTCCCCCTTCCCTCCGACACGTTTGTACCCTCCCACATCACCTGGCCCGGATACACCAGGGCCGTCTCCGGGCCGGGCATGTTGGGCGATGGCATGACCCACCTCAACCCGGTGTCCTTCCAGAGCATTCCGCGCCTCCACCCGTCCATCCGAATAACCTCTAAATCCAAATCAATATTGAGGTCCTCCTTGAAAAACGAGGCCAGTTCCCCCATGGTCATCCCGTGTCTCATGGGCAGGCGGGCCGGTCCCACAAAAGAGTGCATATCCGGAGCAAGGAGGTTTCCCTCCACAGCCAACCCTCCGACAGGGTTCGGCCGATCCAGGACCACGACTCTCCGGCCGTGAACTGCTGAGGCCCGCATGCAGTTCAGGAGGGTCGAGGGAAAGGTGTATACACGTGTTCCGACATCCTGAAGATCCACCAGAAGCACATCAATCAGCTCCAGCATCCCGACGGCCGGCTCCCTCTGATCCGCATAGAGGCTGAAGATGGGGATATCCAGCCCGGAATGGTGGCCGTGATCAGTCTCTACCATGTTGTCCTGATCTTCACCTCCGTACCCGTGCTGGGGCCCGAAAATCGCCCGAAGGCATCCCGGCGAGGTCGCGGCTATGACATCGGCGGCCGGGCGAAGGCCTCGATCCACCGAGGCCTGGTTGCAAAGGAGACCTAACCGCGCCCCGCGAAATCTCTTCCATTCCGAATCTCGGAACCTGTCCAGACCTGTCGATACCCTTGTCACGTCTTCCCCCTTTTCGCATCAAAGGCGAGTTGAGGCACGCTACCAGAACCTCCTGGAGCCGTCAACCCGCCCCCGGAAAGGAGCGGCGCGCCATGCCCGTGACCTTTGCTGGAGGCAAAGGACCGCCTCGCGGTGTGCCGGCGGGCGGGCTTTGCGCTTCGTCGGTGTCGGTTGTCTGTATGTGTGTCTGTAAGGTCTTCTCTGCTTCCCGGCGTCCCGGCTGGTGAAAGGGCTTTTATGGGCTTATTCGATTTGATTGGACAGCCTCGAAAGCCCGTGGTAATTTATTCGGTCGTGTCGCTCGAAGGAGGGGAACCCAGCATGCTGTTGAGCTTGATGAGAAAACACGCCAAGTCCTACCTGATCAAGGTCCTGATTGCTATCATCGCCATAGTTTTCATCTTTTATTTCGGATACTCCTTCCACTCCAAGGAGGGGGCCAAGGTGGCCGTCGTGAACGGGGAACTTATCACCGGGATGGAGTATCGCAAGGCCTATGGAGAGATGCTGAGCGCGCTCCAGCGCCAGTACGGAAACATGTGGAGCGACAGCCTGATCGATGTCTTCGACTTGAAAAACCGGGCTCTTCAGGAATTAATCGATGACAAGCTCATCAGCCAGGAGGCCAGGCGGATAGGCCTCGATGTAACGGAAGAAGAGATTCGAAACGAGATAATGTCATATCCCGCATTCCAGTTCCAGGGTCGTTTTGACGAGCGGCTCTATTACTCGGTCCTTAATCAGAACCGCATGCAACCGGAGGACTTCGAGGCCACCATCGCCCAGGTGCTCCTCAAGGACAAGGTCAGCCAGTTCATGACTGCCTTTCTGCCCGTCACAGATGAAGAAGTCAGAGAGTATTACACCTTTACCAATCAGCAAGTGAAGATAAGCTTTCTCACGGTCAAACCCGATGGGTTCCTGGACTCCGTTGAATTTGACTCTGAAGAGCTTGACACATATTTTGAAGAAAACCGGGAAGACTACCGGCTTCCGGACCGTGTCCGCGTCGCTTACATCGAAGTAAGTCCTGAATCTTTTATGGAACGCGCCCAGGTGGCCGAGGAAGAGATCCGAGCCTATTACGAGGAAAATCTAGAGCGCTATAAGGATAAGAAGCAGGTCAAGGCCCGACACATACTGTTCCGCCTTGAGCAGGATGCCTCCCAGGAGGAGGAAGACGAGGTGAGAGAGAGGGCCCTCGAGGTGCTCCAAAAAGCCGGAGAAGGTGAGGATTTCGCTGAGCTTGCCCGTACCTACTCCGAAGGCCCCACCAGTGACAAGGGAGGTGAGCTCGGATACTTTTCAGAGGGAGACATGGTCAAGCCTTTTGAGGAGGCCGCCTTCGCCATGCAGCCCGGTGACATCAGTGAGCCAATCCGTACCCCTTTCGGATTCCACATTATCAAGGTGGAGGACGTCAAGGACCCGCGGATCAAGCCCTTGGATGAGGTCCAGGGCGAGATTCGTGAGGCCCTGCTCGGTACTGCGGCTGCAGACATGGCCCACGAAAAGGCCCTTACCCTGATAGACCAGATGCCTTACGACGTGGATCTGGAGAACTACGCCGCCGAGCAGGACGTGCCGATCGAAAAAACCCCGTTCTTCAGCCGGGACCAGGAGGTCCCGGGAATCGGCGGGGACGACAGACTCAGGGAGGTGATATTCTCGCTGGATCTCAATTACGTGAGCGATGTTATCGAGCACAACGGCATGTTCTACATTTTTCAGGTTATCGAAGAGAAGCCTTCAGAGCTTCCCGGGTTGGAGGAGGTGGCCGAAAAGGTCAGGACGGACCTCATGCTGGAACTCGCCCGGGGCAAGGCCCTGTCCGCGGCTCAGAATCTACTCGAGCGTCTCCGTGAAGGTGAGAAATGGGAAGAACTGGCGGAACGGGAAGGCCTGGCTCCTGAAACATCGGACTACTTCAAGCGGGATGATCCCATTCAAGGAATCGGATCCGTCCCGGAAATCCAGGAGGCGGTGTTCTCTCTTGGCGAGCAAGAACCCTATCCGGAGCAGGTGTTCGAGAGCCGAAACGGATTCCACATCATAAGGTGGGAGGCTTCCAGGGGGATAGATGAGCAGGAATTCGAAGAGGCCAAAGAAGAGACAAGAAACGTCATAAGAGGCATGAATCACCGTGTGATGTTCAACGCCTGGCTGAATGAACTGAGGGAAAAGGCTGAGATCAAACTCCTGACGTCCCTGTAGCCGACCCCCGGCCGCGGGGTCACCCCCGCCTGTGCGGCGCGGCCTCCCGGAATCGATCGTAGTCTTCGGGCGTGTCGATGTCCGAAGCATCGTAAGTGTCTCCGGCCTCCACAAGCAGGACCCTGTCGGAATACTCCTGAAAGAGAGACCTCGCCCCCATGTCTCCGCTCAGGCCGTGAACCGCTCCGAAGAACTCCCGGCCGATCACCACAGGATGGGATCGGCGTCCGTAAACCGCCACCGCACCCAGGGGACAATTCGAGGACTCCACCTTCAGGCGCAATTCATCAATCAATCCGGCCGTGAGGTGGGGCATGTCTCCCAGGATGACCATAATCCGCTCGCATCCCTTCCCCACCCTGGTCAGCCCTGCGATAAGCGACGTGCTCATGCCCTCCCGGTATCGGGGGTTAAACACAATGTTCAGTTTGGAGTGTCCCCGGATCGGGGCGAGAGATTCCCTTACCTGTTCGGCCTGATGGCCCAGCACGAGCACCACCTCGTCCAGGCTGGAGACCAGGGCCTCTCTCAGGACCCTTACAAGCAACGTCTCCGAGCCAGCAGAGAGAAGCTGCTTGGCGCGTCGCATGCGCCTCGACTCCCCGGCCGCAAGGACAATGCCTGCCATTCTTTTCAAATCGCCCGCCTTGGCGTCCACAGTCCCTCTCACACAACCTGCCCGGCCTCCCAAGACCCTGAGGATTTTTGTGCGCCGGGCAAAACCATTGACATTCCCGATATCTTTCTTATGATACATTGGGCTTCAAGGCAAGGAGCGCCTGCGCCGGTATTCGTCGGAACCATATACAGGACCGACATCCTCTTTTTTCACACCTCAGGCAGCCAGCGAGGACCCCATGCTTGATCAAGTAATCCAGGCCTTTTTCAACGAATGGTCCCGAACCGACAACGTAAGGCTCCTCATCGAACTCACGCCCCTTTTCTTTCCCCTGATGGTGTGGGGTGCCATTCCACGCCTCAGGAAAAGCGGAGAAGCCCTGCTGATAATCTTCAGCCTATTCACAGGACTCCATGCGCTTTTTTCTTCCTACGAACTGGTCTTCCTGTCCGCTGAGACTGCATCACGGCTTGAATGGCAGCAAAGCCCCTTTGCCGTCAAACTAGGCTTTTTTCACGCGGCGGCCGGAGCCGGAATCCTACTGTGCCTCCTCATGGGCAAGACCGACTGGGTCAAGGGACTTCTAACCGCGCTGGCCCTCTACGCGGGCTCATCAGCGGTCATTCACCTCTTTGAGGCCTTCGCCCACAACCGGGTAGGGCCGGCCCACCTGGGTCCGACCTTGATCCACGACATACTGTTCGTGTTTTTGGCCTTCTGGGTCCTTCGAAAATCCCGGGGCCGGGGACGTGCCATCTATTACGTGCCCCGGTAGTCCCGAGAATTCCGGTCCACGGGTCCGCCTATTTCCCCGGCTGGTACTGTCTGGGTTTGGGCAGGTTTTCAATTGCGGCGAGGGCCCGGCGAATCTCATCTTCGGGCAATTCGTGATCATGGAGTTGCCCCCGGAGATAGGCCTCATAGGCGGCCAGGTCCACGAGCCCGTGCCCGCTCCAGTTGAACAGGATCACCTTTTCCTTGCCCTCTTCCTTGGCCTTGAGGG
>CAYVDE010000130.1:0-8754 GCA_964450535.1 uncultured Desulfobacterales bacterium | reverse complement strand
AGGTAGTTGTCGCAGTACTCCTTGGTGTGGAAGCCGATGAAGTCGTTGTGGAGCATTCCCCACGTCACCTTCTTCAAGACGCTTTCCATGCTTTCGTCGAACGGGTCGTAGACCTGTGCCTTGATCCGTCCCCGCTTGTCCTCCCGAATCAGACCCTGTATCTCGTGTATATTGAAAAACGGGGTGTGCATGAACTGTCCCACATGGATGTGCTTTCTGGCCTCCGGATCGACTCCCTCCTGGCGGAGGAGTGCCTTGAAGTCCTCGGAAACCCGCATCAGGTGATAGTCCTGATTCCAGACTACGGTATCCTCTTTCGTTCTCATGAGAGATCCGCTCTTCCTGATTTCGTCCAGTACGGTGTTGGCGAAGGTCAGGCCGCTGCTCGTGTATTGAACGAAGTCGCTTTTCTGGAACTCCGGTCTGGGAAACGCACTGCTCTTCTTGTAAAAGAGGGGAGAACGTGTCAAATGGATCAAGGGCCAGAGAAAGCCGTTGGCAAATCTGCTGTAGTAGCTGTGCATATGAGGGGTGTCGAAGAAGACGAAGCGCATGAAAAAATCATACTCTCCGTACTGGAAGTGCATGCGGTTGTCCGGGTCTATCTCGATGTGCGGAAACCACTGAGGTGCCAGGCCCCTCTCTTTCATTCCCTCAAAGAGGTGGCTGTAGTGTCCCCTTGCCACGTCCACATCCCGATCGCCCATGGACGAGCCGAGCCACGTGGTTCGCCATGCCCCGGGGCGAAGAAGGCCCGACATGGCCTGCACGAGCCCCCCTTCCCCGAACCGGGGCGGCGACGGCCACTTGTCATTTTCCAGGCGATATTCCACCTGGTTCAGGAACTCGCTGGTGAAACTGAAAGGCCCTCGATTCGAAACTATTACCAGATCTCTCATACCAGACGCACCTCACATTTCAGGACCACGGCTGCTCCGGTCAAGAATTGATCAGCCTGCCGGCTGTCTCAGAAAATAGCGTTTTCCGTTGCGCAGAGTTCAATCTTCATTGCACTTTATTTTGACACCTGGGAACCCGCCCCCGCAATAGGCTACATCATGTATTCGAAGGCTCTCGACACCTACTGTCCCCTGATCGTATGAATCCATGATTTACCCCATTGCCCGGTTCACAACCTTATTGTGAAATGACAGACATGGAGGAGTTGCCTTTATGAAAGATAAACCCTGTGCATCGCTCATTTTGTCCCGTTTTGGATTCGATGCGGTAATTCTCGACATGGACGGCGTCATTACCCGGACCGCCGGGGTGCATGCAGCGGCATGGAAGGCGCTTTTCGACGAGTTCCGCGAGGAATCGGACGGCCGGTGGAAGCCCTTTGATCCGGATACTGACTACCAGCATTACGTGGACGGCAAGCCTCGCCTGGACGGGATCCGAAGCTTCCTGGAGTCCCGGGAACTGGAGCTGCCGGAAGGAAGCCCTGAGGATACCGCTGGAAATCCCACCATACACGGGCTGGGGAACCGCAAAAACGAGCTGTTTCGGGAAAGGCTGGAGCGGGACGGAGTGGAGGTGTACCAGCAGGCCGTGGACCTGGTCCGCTCCGTGAAGGAGCGGGGCTTTGCAGCGGCGGTGGTGTCCTCCAGCAAGAACTGCGGGCCCGTACTCGAGGCGGCAGGGCTCAGGGATCTTTTCGACGTCCGCGTCGACGGCCTGGTGTCGGAGGAGCTGGGGCTGAAGGGAAAGCCGGCGCCGGATAGCTTCCTCGAAGCGGCAAAGCGTTTGAAGGTACAGCCTGAACGGGCCGTTGTCCTGGAGGATGCCTTGTCCGGAGTGGAGGCCGGCAGGCGTGGAGGCTTCGGATGGGTAATCGGCGTGGATCGCACGGGACATGCATCGGAACTCACTGAGGCAGGTGCCCATGAAGTGATCAAAGACCTCTCCGAGATCCAGCTTGCGGCCCGACCCACCGGGGAGCTCCCGTCCGCCCTGCACGCTTTGGGCGACCTGGCCAAGCGGTTTCACAAGGAAAACCCCGTGGTCTTCCTGGACTACGACGGCACCCTGACCCCCATTGTCGATAAACCGGAGTGGGCGTTACTGGCGGATGACATGCGAAGGGCCCTGAAGACCCTGGCCGCAGTGTGCACAGTAGGCGTCGTAAGCGGCCGGGACCTCAGGGACGTAAAGCAGCTCGTCGGACTGGACGATATCGTATACGCCGGCAGCCACGGATTCGACATCCTGGGTCCGGAAAGAGGCCCTTTGGGCCTGCAGAAAGGCGAGGAGTACCGCCATGACCTGGATTCCGCGGAAGCATCCCTCCAGGAGAGGCTGGCAGCTATCCGGGGAGTCCTTGTGGAGCGCAAGAAGTACTCCATTGCCGTTCACTACAGGAACGTGAACCAAGATGGCGTACCCGCCGTTCAAGAGGCCGTGGACAGGATCCATGTCGAGCATCCTCGCCTGAAAAAGGGACACGGCAAGAAGGTGCTCGAGCTCCAGCCGGACATCGACTGGAACAAAGGCAGGGCCCTGCTGTGGATCCTCGAGGCGCTCGACCTGCAGGGTCCTGAATGGATGCCTGTCTACATTGGAGACGATGTGACCGATGAGTACGGTTTCGGCGCGCTTCGCACGCGGAAAGGAGGCGGCGTGGGAATCGCAGTCACCGAAGAGGAGCGCTTCAGCGAGGCCGGCCTGACCCTGAGAAACCCGGAGGAGGTCCGGGTCTTTCTCGAATCCCTCGCCTCCCTGGTCAAGGGGCGTAAGAAGCAGGTGGGATAGGAAGATGAGGTCAGTTGATGTCATCATCAAAAAACAGTCGCTTCTGGATGGGCGCTGATTAGATTGACCTGGGAAGGCCGAGCATGCGCATGGCTTCCCGGAGCATCTGAGCGCAATATCCCCATTCGTTGTCGTACCAACTCATGACCTTGACAAGGTCGCCGTCGATCACCTGGGTCATTTCCAGGTCCACGATGGAAGCCCGCTTGTCCTGGATGATATCCGTGGACACAAGAGGGTCTTCAGCCACCCCTAGAACCCCTCTGTACTTTTCCGTTTTCGCTTCCTTTCGAAAGATGTTGTTGACTTCTTCCGCGGAGGTTTTACGGCCGGCCATAAACACGATGTCCACCAGCGAGCCCACAGGCACCGGCCCCCTCACTGCCACCCCGTCAAACTTGCCCTTGAGACCGGGCAAAGTCTTGGCCGTGGCAACCGCGGCCCCCGTGGAGGTGGGAACAAGATTAATGGCCCCGGCCCTTCCCCTTCGCCATTTTTTGTTGGGCCCGTCCACGATGGCCTGAGTCGAGGTGTAGGCATGAACCGTGGTCATAAGTGCCTTTTTAACACCGACGCAGCGGTCCATGACTTCCATGACCGGGGCGATGCAATTGGTGGTGCAGCTTGCGCAGGAGAGGATTTGGGGCGGTTCCGAAGGATCGTTTATGCCATGCACGACGGTAACCGTCTCATCGTCTTTTGCGGGCGCCGAAAGAATAACGTGTCTGGCTCCTGCCCCCGCATGTTTTTTCAGGTCCTGGGTCTTGGTAAAGACACCCGTGCACTCCAGGACCACGTCTACGCCCAGTTTCCCCCACGGTAGATTTGCCGGATCCTTTTCCTGGAAAAGGGGAATGGATGTCCCGTCTATGACCAGGCCCTCCTTATCCAGGGTCACGTTTTTTTGGTAACGTCCGTAAACAGAATCGTACCGAAGCAAATAGACCAGGTTGTCCGCAGGGATCAGTTCGTTCACTGCGACCAGGTTCAGGTCCGGCGTCTCCAAAATAATTTTCAGTGATGCGCGCCCGATTCTACCGAGTCCGTTGATGGCAATGTTAGGCATTTTGCTTCCTCCTTTTGGGTTTATGGTGTTTTCCGGTCATTGTGCTCCATCCTGTTCTCAAGTAAATGGGGGGAATTGAGTATTTGAGCCTGCTCCCAAGCCCGGCGATAAATGCCGCCGTCGTGTTGGGAGGCCCCACAGGGCATGTTGATCCCGGGGCACGGTGTCGGGGCAGAATTTCCACCAGATCCGAAGGTTGTTCAACCGCAATGCCGGTATTGAATACCACGAGCTGAAACCTGATGAACTCGAACTAGGCGTCCATCCTGGCCCACATGGGGGAATTTGTTTGAATCCAGATGTTCATGGATGACGTCCAGCAGCCTGTTGCGGAGATCCTCGAGGGTGCCCTCAGAAGCCGGATCAATACCCGCCAGGCGCTCGGCGAGCGCCTTGTCGCGAAGGCTCCGGGCCGTCCACACGGCGAAATCATTTATGTATTCAGGTTCGTGTACAGCCTTGGTTTTTACTCCGGCCTTCCGTAACCAGCTATCAACTTGAGCAGTTTTCCCTATGATAGTCCCTGGAGCGACCCCTCGGAAGAAGACCGACGACGGGGAGATGATCCGATGCCACCCGGGAAAGCCTGGTCTTATGGACCCAGATTTGTTTCAAGGCCTCTTTTGGTTTCACCCAGATTCTGTCCAAGGCAAACAAGGGCCGCCATGAAGGATAGCTTCGAATGGCGGACTGCCTCCCAAGGAGACGATGCAGCAGCTTCAGGCCCCGGCCGGGGGGAAACCATTCATTGATATCCCCCAGCAATATTAGCAGGGGCGATGTTTTCTCCTCAATGACATCCACAAGCCGTGCGATTTGAAACCATCGTTCGGAAAAGGTGAGACCAAGATGGGTGACAATGACCCGGACCTCCTCGTTATGCCCCGCAAGAAACGCTTCAATAGCGCCGCGAGGCTCACGGCTGGAAGAAAAGGAAAGGTCGATCTCCCGCTTCTCCAGTACGGGCCGGCGTGTAAGCAGAGCGTTCCCATAGTGGCCGTTCACCCTTTTGATGGTCGGCCCTGAAATCGCTTCATATCCTGTTTCCCGGGCCAGAAAATCCATTTGAGCGGACTCACTGACGCCGTCAGAACGGTTGTCCACCTCCTGCAGGCCGATTATATCCGCATTTAACTCACGGATCACCGACGCGACGCGTTCGGGGTCACAACGTCTGTCCAGCCCCACACACTTGTGAACGTTATATGTTGCAACTCTGAAATCGGCCATATAAGTCAGTAGGGTAGACGCCTTAAGTGCCGTCCGAAGACTTGTCAAGACACCCGATAAGATTACAGCAGGGTCGTCTTGCCGCTTCCCAAGGTCCCGCTAAAAGACAGGAAAGCCTGCGATTAGTTTGAAACGCCCCCATTACATCTGAGACAATCAAATTTGAAGCGCTAAAATTTATGAATTCATTCATTACAAACTGCACTGCTACCTCAAGACAAGTAGGTGTTTCCAGTATTTTTGACTCCAACATTATTCCGTTGTGTCAGTTCGTACAGAAAGTTTAAGCTTGTTATTTGAATGAACCTCAACCTGCTGAGGAATGGATCATAATGGGAATCATTAAAGTCTGGGCCCCGGACGCCGAGCGCGTGGAGGTAAAGATACAGGCAGGCCGTCTTGGTATGAATCAAAGCGGAAACGGATGGTGGACGGTGGAAAGCCCCCTGGCCGCTCATGGCGCGGATTATGTCTTCATGGTGGATGGTGAGGGACCTTTACCCGATCCGAGGTCGTTATGGCAGCCCCAGGGAGTTCATGGTCCTTCCCGCATCCTCAATCACGGCGCATTCCCGTGGAGCGATTCGAAGTGGCAGCCGCCTCCCCTTTCAGCTGCAATCATCTACGAGCTTCACGTGGGTACTTTCACACCGGAAGGCACCTTTGCCGGCGCATCCAGGAAGCTGGATTATCTGAAGGACCTGGGGATCACACACGTGGAACTGATGCCGGTCAACACCTTTTCCGGCTCCAGGGGGTGGGGCTATGACGGCGTGGATCTCTTCGCACCTTATGAGCCCTACGGCGGGCCGGAAGGATTGAAAAGCCTGGTGAACGCCTGTCATGGAAAGGGCCTGGCCGTGATCCAGGACGTGGTCTACAACCACTTGGGCCCTGCCGGGAATTACCTGGGGCGTTTCGGGCCTTACTTCACCCGACGCTACGCCACGCCCTGGGGAGAAGCGGTCAACCTGGACGGGCCGAGGAGCGACGAGGTGCGGCGCTTTTTCATCGACAACGCCCTCATGTGGCTCAGCGACTATCATATGGACGCGCTCCGCATCGATGCGGTCCATGCCATACTCGACGTTTCGGCCGTTCATTTCCTGGAGCAGCTCGCCTGCGAGGTTGAGGACCTGGAATCCTGCCTCGGACGCCACTTGTTTCTCATCGCTGAAAGCGACCTCAACGATACGCGGGTGATCCGGCTTCGGGCCGTGGGAGGCTACGGGATCCATGCCCAGTGGAACGAGGACTTTCACCATGCCCTGCACGCGGCGCTCACCGGCGAGCAGTACGGGTACTACCAGGATTTCGGGCGCCTTGCCGACCTGGCAAAAGTGCTCACGTGCGGGCTGGTTTATGACGGCGCCTATTCCAGGTATCGCCGTCGTATTCACGGAAGAACAGCGGCGGGACTATCAGGTCACCATTTTGTGGGATGCCTCCAGAATCACGACCAGGTGGGCAACCGCGCCAAGGGAGAGCGGATCAGCCACCTGGTGAGTCCCGGACTGGTGAAGGCAGGTGCCGCCCTCGTGTTCACGGCCCCTTTTGTCCCGATGATCTTTCAGGGAGAGGAATGGGCGGCTTCCTCGCCCTTCCGGTATTTCACGGATCATGAAGACCCTGAGCTTGGAAAGGCCGTTCGAGAAGGCCGAAGAAGGGAGTTTGCAGCCTTCGCCTGGGACCCAGAAGAGATCCCGGATCCGCAGGCCGAGGAGACATTTCTCAGGTCCAAACTGGATTGGGAAGAGATGCAGCGCGACACCCATTCGGAAATGCTTGACTGGCATCGGTCCCTGATCGCGCTCCGGCGCCGCATCCCGGCGCTGAGGGACGGGGGAATCGAACGAACCACCGTACAATTTGACGAGGAGGCCCGCCGGCTGATAATGAAACGCGGTCCTGTTATGGTTGTCTGCAATCTCTCGGAGACAGGGCGGCATATCCCATGCCCCGACCTTCACGGGATGAAGATTGTCCTCGCTTCGGAGCCCGGCATTTCCCCTGAAGCCGGAGGAATCCGGATGCCGGGCCACGCTGTTGCCGTCTTGGCCTGCGAACAGTAGAGAGAATTGATGATTATCCCTATCCCACCAACCATCTCGGATGGCAAAACGAAAGCTACAATACTATCAGCGTGTTGAGGATAGTTCCGAGGCGCTGGAACAGGTCTATGATGAGCGATTTGCACCCGGTTGGGTTTTTTCCGGCCATACGTCAAACAGGTGATTTATCGTTTCCTGCACAGGTCCCAGCTTCAGATAATTGGCTTTATGTCGACCCTAAAAAGCGATTTCCTGCATTGGCAAAAATGCGGGGAATTGGTATTATGATCAACTACCGGAAAACCAGTACATTATGATGGAGGAGTCGCATCAAGATGACAACCAAGAAAATTATTGAAGAGGCCCTTTCTCTTCCGGTCGAGGAGCGTGCGCTCATAGCCGATTCGCTTTTGCGTAGCCTTAATATGCCGGACACCGGCATAGATGAAAAATGGAAAGAGGTGGCAAAGAGGCGGCTCCAGGAGCTTCGTTCAGGCAAAGTGAAAGCGGTTCCAGGAGATGAGGTTTTTGACAAAGCGCTTAAGCGGTTTGCCAAATGAAGTACGCCTTTCACCCTGAAGCTGAAGCGGAATTTCTTGACGCCATAGACTACTACGAAGAATGCGAGCCGGGTCTCGGTTACGATTTTGCCATTGAAGTACACGCCTCGATCAAAAGCATCCTCAGCTTCCCAATAGCGTGGGCTATTCTTGAAGATGATATCCGTCGTTGCCAGACCAAGCGGTTTCCATATGGCATTGTTTATTCCCAAGATGGGGCCATGATCTTCATCCTCGCCGTGATGCATCTCCATCGTGCCCCTGATTACTGGAAAGACCGAGTCCGGCAACGCCCAGAGACGAGAGAATGAGAGTAGCGGTACCTGTAGTTGGGTCGTTTGCATGCAGTGGCCATGTCCTATGATCGAGCGCTGCTTTCGGTCCTTGAAGCGGACGCAGACCCATGTCTCTCCCCTCTACCACTGGCTGCCCCGGCGCATCGAAGCGCATGTGAAGGTGTGCGTGCTGTCGCTGCTCATCGAGCGGGTTGCGGAGCACCGCCCATCTTCGGCTGCGGCTCAATCGCAAAATCCTCGACGTAGTCCAGCTACGCCTGCGGTTTTGCTCAATCGCCGCAGCCAAATATGACCCAAATCTGAGCGCAATTTTGTCCAATTTATTTCTGCTAGCCTCCTAACTGGATCATAATGGGAACAATTAAAGTCTGGGCCCCGGTCGCCGAGCGCGTGAAGGTAAAGATACAGGCAGGCCGAAAGCCCCCTGGCCGCCCATGGCGCGCATTATGCCTTCATGGTGGATGGTGAGGGACCTTTACCTGTCCCCCAGGGCTTATTACCTGACAAAGCAGCATGAAATACACAATCGCCTGTATTCCCTCCTTCAACCAATCATGCTAACCATCTCCAAAGGTAAATCGCAGAAAGGAGATTTTCACCATGAAAAAGGACGAGCGCATATTCACAACAACAGACGCGGGGATCCCTGTAAGCAGCGACGAGTATTCGCTCAGCGTAGGGCCTGATGGACCCATCTTGCTTCAGGACCACTATCTCGTCGAGCAGATGGCCGACTTCAACCGGGAGATGATTCCGGACCGCCAGCCCCATGCGAAGGGCTCGGGGGCCTTCGGACACTT
>CAYVDE010000129.1:0-8808 GCA_964450535.1 uncultured Desulfobacterales bacterium | reverse complement strand
TTCTGGATGGAAACTAACTAGCACGGCCGCCCGCAGGCTGCAAGGGCTGATCTAAAAGGTTCGATTCGAGGTCTTGTGAATATGCAAGGAAGAGGCGTTGGCCCGGGTTGGTTCAGGCCCTGATGCGGTAGAAGATGTTTCCGTTGTCCTCCATGATCTCGAAGGCGTCAGTGTAACCGGTCACGGTTTCACTCGTTCCGAGGAACAGGTATCCTCTCGGGCTCATGAGGTGTGCCACTTTTTTAAAAAGGGCTCGTTTGAATTCATCTGAAAAATAGATGATCACGTTTCTGAGGAAGACAATGTCAAAGGATCCGAAGGTCCTGGGAGGAGGATCCTTTAGATTGTATTGCCTGAAGGAAATCATTTCTCTAATCCCGTCGCTGATTCTCCAAGTGTTTTCTTCTTTTTTGAAGTAGCGATAGAGATACATGGGGGTCATCCCCCTTTTCATGGCCGACTCGGAGTATATACCTTTTTCTGCAACGGCCAGGGACTTGTGGGATACGTCAGAGGCGGTGATGCGGATACGGTTTGGGCATTCTTCGGGAAACCCGGAGTCTGCATAGGCTTTTAGGGCCGTCATCGCGATGGAGTAGGGCTCCTGCCCGGTGGAGCAGCCGGCCGACCAGATGCCTATTCTCTCTCGCCGTCCTGCTTCGATTTCTTCCATGAGCCCGGGGAGAATGGTTTTTCCGAGAATGCGAAAAGGATGACCATCGCGGAACCAGAGCGTCTCGTTAGTGGAAATGGCATCCAATAACGCGTCTTTCAGGGCACGCGACGAGGTCGTGTTGCGGATTTTAAAGTAGAACTCGCTGAACGTCGAGCACCCGCACTCTCTTACAAGGTTCGAGAGCCGGTTCTCGACCAGATAGGACTTGTCATCTCCGAGGGAGATTCCGCACTGCTCTTCTATGTACCTGCGGAGCATGAGGAATTCCTGGGAGCTGAGGTTCAGGGTCACGGGGTTCTCCTTTTTCTTGAGCCTCTGACCAGTTCCACGATTCGTTTCCCCATGGAGGCCGGTTCGACGCTTTCGTCTGAAAGGCCCGCTTCTACAACCGCCCGGGGCATGCCGTAGACCACACAGGACTCGGCGCTCTGGGTTATGCAGTAGCACCCTTGATTTTTCATTACACGAACACCCTTCAGGCCGTCATTTCCCATTCCGGTCATGATCACTGCCAGGATGTTGCCTTTGAAGTTGTCAGCCACGCTGCGAAACAGGACGTCCGCAGAGGGGCGTACGCTGTTTTCCGGCGGACCGTCATCCAAGGCCAGGAAACGCTCTTCCGGGGCCCTGTCCCCTGAAGATCGCGATCTGACAAGAAGGTGTTTCCCTCCCTGAGCCATATAAGCGGTGCCGGCCTTGAGCTCTTCTCCGCCGGTGACTTCGCGGACCTCCACGGCGGATTTGTTGTTAAGGCTCTGTGCGAGAGAGTGTGTGAGAAAGGCGGGCATGTGTTGAACTATGAGGATCGGCACATTAAAGTCCGCGGGCAGGTTCGGTATCACTTGCCCGAGGGCCATGGGTCCGCCGGTGGAGGCTCCGATAACCACTAAATCGATCCGGCCGGGGCGCGCCGAGAGGCGAGAGGCGGACCGGAAGGCCGTTGCGGGCTTCATGTCCTGAGCCTGCGGCCTTGCCGGCGTCACAGCCCCAAGGGACTTAGGATCGCCGGGAGAAGAAACAGGGCGCCCTTTTGGGGAGGACATCCTTTTGGCCCTGTCCAGATCCCGCCTTCCCTGAGACTGGCGGCAGACTGCTGTGATGTGGTCTATTAGTGAATTCAGGCTGTTCTTGCCGGCGTCGAGGAATCCCTTAGGAAGAAAATCCAGCGCCCCCAACTCCAGTGCCTGGACCACCATGTTCGCGTCGGAACCGTACTCGCCGCTCATCATGATCACCCCGGTCTCCGGATGATCATCCCGGATGAGGCGCAGGGTCTCCAGGCCGTTCATGCCCGGCATTCGCATGTCCAGGAACACCAGGTCCACTTTTCTGGTCTTCATCCGTGAGAGGGCAATGCGGCCGCCGGCCGCCGGGGGAATGACTTCAACACCCTGGATAAGGGCTAAGACCTTTGACAGAAACTTCCGGTAGGAAAGGTTGTCATCCACTATCAGGACATTGATGTTCTCACTCACTATTTGTTTCTCCGGCATGTACGGTATTTTCAGGGCCCGTCCAGATAAGCGTTGATTTCCGCAAGGATGATATCCCTCTTCTTCTGAAGATATCCGGCCTCTGCGGTAAGCATCTCAATTAAGTCCTCCTTGGTTTCATAGTACTCCCCCATGTCGGACATCCTGATCTGCATCAAGTGATTGTTTACGGCATCCAGGAACCGGCTTCTCAGGTGCCTTACGAACTGCTTCTCCGATTTCATGTTGTTCATCCATGGACCTCCTGGCTCAAGCCGGGCTGTTTGTCGGTCTACACATGAGGCTGTTTATTCAGGTTGATCCGGCGGATTAAAACCCATCTTGGTCAGCTTTTCCTGAAGGGTTTCCGGTGTGAACGGTTTGACGATATATCCGTTTACCTTCAGCCTGATGGCTTCCAGAACCGCACTCTTGCTGCTTTCGGTCGTCACCATCATGAAGGGAACGTCTTTGAGTCCCTGCATGTCCCTGGCCTGCCTCAGGAGTTCCAGGCCGCTCATGCGAGGCATGTGAAGATCGGAAATGACCAGTTCGTATCTCTGTTGCTTCATCTTGTTCAGTGCGACATCTCCGTCCTCTGCCTCGTCAAGGTTGTTGAACCCTATCTTTTCCAGCATTCCACGCAGCAGATTGCGCATGGTGGATTGATCGTCAACTATGAGGATATTCATTTTCTTTTCCTTTTCCCTTTATGGGGACTGATCCACCCGCCTGTGTCGATTTCGAGGATATGGTGAGGTTGGCGGGTCCTCCGGCCCATGACATGACACGAGGCCTAATCCACTTTGAACTGCTTCACAGCGACCTGTAGTTCCCCTGCAAGCTTTGACAGTGTTTCCGCGTGGGCCTTTACCTCCCCGGCGCTGCGGCCCGTGACCTTCAATGCCTCATCCAGGTGAGCGATGTTGCTGTTCACATCGTCCGTTCCGTAAGACGCTTCGGCCGCATCCTGTGCGATCGCAGCGGCGGCCCGGCTCACCTCCTCTATGTTTCGGGATACCTGGAGTTCCAGTTCGACGTTTTTCAGCATGGTTTCCGAGGTGGTCGTGGCCTGTTCCGCCGCCTGATGGACGTTCTGAGATACCGAGTTGGATCTGGTGGCTGTTTCGGAAATATTTTTCGAAATCTCGTTTGTGGTGGCGGTCTGTTCCTCCACGGCGGAAGCAATGGTCCCCATTATGTCGTTTATTTCAAGGATTACTTCCACAATAACCCCGATGGCCTGAATGGAAGACTCCGTGTTGGATTGCATGGTCTTGATTTTTTCCCGAATCTCATCAGTGGCACCGGCGGTCTGCCTGGCAAGCTCTTTGACCTCGTTTGCCACAACCGCAAAACCTTTGCCCGCTTCCCCTGCGCCGGCGGCCTCAATGGCGGCGTTCAGGGCCAGCAGGTTGGTCTGAGATGCAATGCCGTTGATCAGGTCGATTACTTCGCCGATTTCGCTGGCCGCCTGCCCCAGGTTGTTCACCAGTTCAGAGGTGCTGGACGCCTTGGAAGAGGCCTCGTTCGCAACGCTCGCACCCCTGGATGAACTCTTGGCCACCTCATTCATGGAGGCGTACATCTCTTCGATGGCCGTTGCTATGTTGTTGATGGAAAGGGCGATCTGTTCCACGTCGTCGGCCGCGATGCTCAGGGTTTGGGACACTTCGGCGGTGACCCTTTGTCCCTGTTCAATGTTGGCTGAGACCTCGGAAGACGATGAGGCCACTTCGGCGATCTGGGTGCTGGCCTCTTCAGCGGCTGCGGCCATGCTCTTGATATTTTCATCGGTCCTTCGGACGGCCCCCTCGGCTTCGGCGAAGCGGCCTCCCATCTCTGTGGCCTGAAGGGAGAGCACTTCCGATGTCTCATTGAGCGTGTGAGAGGCTCCGGCGATGGTGTCGCTTGTGCGGGTAAGTCCCCGGAACATATCCTGAAGCCGGCCCGCGGCCTCGTTGAAACTGCCCGCAAGCTGGCCGATCTCGTCTGAACCGCTCACGGACAGCCTTTTGGTCAGGTCGCCCTTTGCGATCTTCTTGAGTACGCCGACGGTTTCATGGAGAGGGCGCTCTACAAAACGCCTGGTCATAAAAAGTGCCAGGAGTAGTGCGGCAAAAACTATTCCAAGGGTCGAGACAAGGATAAAAACGATCTGGTTCTTCACGGTCTCCTTGAGCCTGTCCTGCTCGGCGGCGATCTGGGCATTCAGGCCCTCCAGGTCAACGGAGGTCCCGATTATCCAGTCCCAGGGCTCGAAGAGCCGGGCATGCGCCAGTCTCTTGACAGAAGCCCCGGATTTCCCGGCTTCTGTCTCATAGGACATAAAAGCGTGACCGTTTTTCCGGACCTCCCTGATAAACTCCAGAGGGACATCTTCTCCCGGGGGATCACGCCGCTTCGAGGCCCATACCAAAGAGCGGCCTTCGGCGTCACGAAGAAAGAGCCGGTTCCCCTGCCCGTAGTGAATTCCTTGTACGAACTCCTTGATCTGTTCCTGGGCGTCGACTTCCACCTGGTCTACGAAAATCCCGGTGCCGATCACCCATCCCCACGGCTTGAAAAGCCTGACAAAGGAGAGCTTGCGTAACCACCGCCCGGGATCTTCAGGGTCAGGCCAGTTATATATTACAAACCCCCCGGAGTCTGGGTCGGCCCGGGCAACGCGAACGAATTCCTTAAAAAGCGGCGTATCGCTGCCTTCAGGGGTCACAAGGATTCCATCAAGAGAGAATTCGGATAAGTCCTTTCCTTCCTGCTCCCGTAGAACGGGGTGCATTATCATGTTGGGAGCTGTATCATTTATCCAGAAGTATCCTCTGGTTCCGAAACGCATGGATCGAATCGATTCCATTGCATTCAGTTGACTTCCCTGGATCATGGCTTCCCTGACCATCTCCCTCATTTCATCGGGAAGCATCAGCTCATCAAACCGGGCCTTGAGTGATGCATACGGGATGTCCGCAAGGGAGCGGAGAGTGGAGCCGTACCGTTTTATGACCGCCTCTGGGGTTACGGAGCGGGCATAGGTGTTCTCCATGGTCAGGTGGGAGGCGTTTATAATGTCCTCCATCTGGTTTTTCAGGCGTGAGACATGATCCGCTTCCGTCTTACGGATGTCCGTTGCGGCCCTGCGGATTGTGTCACGTATGGTGAAGCCTCCTACCACAGCCGTTGAAAGCACCACGGCGGTTCCGACTACGAGCATGATCTTGTTTCGAACCTTGGTGTTTGCAAAGAGGTCGCCGTTCATGTGAGTTCTCCCTTGTTGCTCGGAAATTCCAGGATTTTTTCAGGGGAAAGGACCACCAGCAGTTCGCTTCTCAGCTTTACCACGCACTCTACAAAATCAATGCCTATGTCGTTTAGATTGGCGGGCGGGCCCTCCGTCCTTTCCTCGTCCGTTTCCTCCACATCCCCTATGCCGTCCACAATGAGCCCGATGTCGTCCTCTTTGAGGATGATGTTGTGACTGTCTCCGGTGATTTCCCTGCGTGGGAGCCCCAGGCGGACCCCCAGATCAAACACGGTGACGGTCCGGCCGCGGAGATTTACCAGCCCTCGCACATAGGCGGGGGCGTGCGCTACAGGGGTGATGTCGAGTGCGCGATTGATCTCCCTGATCTTCAGGATATCGATGCCGGCCAGGCGGTTATCAAGACGGAAGGTTACGAACTGCCTCAGGCCCATGATGAATCTCCTCGTCTTGATGGCCCGTGCTTACGGGGGCCGTCTGAGCGGCAAGATCCAGGAATTTGTCCGCCTCCAGCATGAGCGTGAGGCGACCTTCCTGAAAAAAAGTGCCGGCGAGACCGCGGTGGTTTCCACCGTTCTCCTGAACAACCGCGTACATTTCCACGGCATCCACGATACGTGAGGCGAGTATTCCCGCCGGGGGGTTATCGGATTTGGGAACGATTACGAAAAACTCGTTTGTGTCCTCGGGAATGGGGGAGACCGGGAGGTACTGGTCCACCCTTATAAGTGGAAGGCCTTTTCCACGGTAATCCATTAACTCACGGTGACCCATGTGATGAATCATGCCCTTATCAACCCGTTCGACCCTTGAGACGTCCTCGAGAGGAAGGGCAAAAAACTCATCCGGTGCGCAGTTGAAGAGCAGGATCGAACATGTGTCCGCGGCTTTCCTTTTCCGCGCGCGCTCTTTTTCCTTTATACGCCTGAGTTCCTCAGCTCCGATTTCGCTGAAACGCAGGCGCTGATGGTCGGCTATCCCTGCGGCGTCCAGGATCATGGCGACCCTGCCGTCCCCCATGATGGTTGCTCCGGCGAAACACTTAACACCTTTCAAGTGCTGTGACAGCGACTTGACAACGATTTCCTCGGTGTCGAAAAGTTTGTCCACACAGAGCCCGAAGCGGTTGTTGCCCAGCTTCAGGACTACGACATAAAGGTCGCTGTGCCAACTCTGACGCCTGTCGTTATCAGCACGGCGATAATGAGTCTTGGCGGGGTTATCTCCGCCAGCGGGATGTGATCTGTTCCTGCGGTCAAGGAGCCGCCTTCTCCGGTCATGAATTTTTTCACCGGAGGCCGGATGCACAAAGGAGCGTTTCAGGCCGAGGACGTCTGCAAGTCGGACCACGGGCAGTAAGGTGTCACGAAGCCTGAGGACCTCGGCCCCTGACACCTGTTCGATACGCAGGGCCACTTCTCCGGCCCTGACACAGACGAGTTCTTTTACATTGGCCTGCGGGACCGCAAACCGATGCCCTTCCGCCCCGACAATAAGAGAAGGAATGATGGCCAGGGTCAATGGCAGGCGGATCTGCACTAAAGTCCATTTCCCCTTTTCGCTCTCAATGTGGATGTGACCTCCCAGCCTTTCGATGTTCGTTTTTACGACGTCCATTCCAACGCCGCGTCCGGACATCTCAGAGACGTTCTCAGCGGTTGAGACCCCGGGAGAGAAAATCAGTCCGATTTTTTCCTTTTCGTTCATTTTGTCAGCGACGTCCTGGGGGATTATTCCCAGTGCCACGGCTTTCCGGGCCACCTTTTCGGGATCGATTCCGCGGCCGTCGTCTCGGACCGAGATGTTTACCTGGCCGCCCTCGTGGAAAGCTCGGAAATGCACGGTCCCCTTGGATGGTTTCCCTTCAGCCTCCCGCGCTTCGGGATCTTCAATGCCGTGATCAAGGGCGTTTCGAAGCAAGTGGGTTACGGGGTCTGAGAGTCCTTCGAGAATGCTCTTGTCAAGCTCGACTTCCCTCCCTTCAAGAACCAGCTCAACTTCTTTGTTGAGTTGCCTGGAGATGTCCCGAACCAGCCGGGTGAACTTGTTGAACAGGTTCGCAACCGGTTGCATGCGCATCTGCATGATTTTTCCCTGAACATCACTTGTGACGGCATCAACGTTTTGCAGAACGGCGCCTATGTCAGGGCTCTTGACTACAGTCTCTTCAAGGACCTGCCGGAGCTGGTTTCTACCAAGTACAAGCTCTCCCGCCAGATTCATGAGGCTGTCTATTACTTCGACAGGGACGCGTATGGTTTCGTAGGAATGCCCCTTTTCATCGCTTTGCTGGTAACCGGAAGGCCCCGGCGGATTCCCTTCGGCCGGTTTCCGTGCGGGCCTCTCTGAGCTAGCGGGAAGGCATTCGGGCGAATCGGGGACACATTCCGGCGGGGGCAGAGTCCCGTTTTCAATAAGCAGTGTGTTTGCTTCTTTCAGGTCCAGGGCCTCGCAAAGCAGATCCGTCTCCATGACCGTGGCGAAGATGAACAAAATGCCTGAGGACCCTGGGTTCCCGCGGCTTTGAAGAAGGCATCGGCCGTATTCGCCCATAAGGCGTTCTTTTTCTTGAAGGGCCTGATGATCGTTCCGGTTCGGGTGCCAGAAGGCATATACATAATTACCGTGCGCTAGAGCGTCGCGCACGGCCGACTCTGTACCCGCATCCAGCGAGGCCTCGCAAAGGCCTGATCCATCAGGTGGGAGAACGATCAGGGTACCGTTTTCCCTGGTCACCCTCAGGCGGTTCTCCTCTTCATTGATTATTTCCCCGTTTCCGGGGCGCAATTCCTCCCGGTGCGAGGATGTTGCTCTGCTGAGGACGCTGTTCAGGCGGCCGACTTCTTCCTGATAAGATAGCCGATCGCTGTTTTCCACGTTCGCGAACATGATCCTTAATTTGTCCACACCGGCCAGCAACGCGTCTATCCCCTGGGGGCCCGGAGCAAGATTTCCGTCCCGGATGAGCATGAGCAGGTTTTCCATGACGTGGCTGAGTTCTTTTATGGCCGAAAACCGAAAAAAGCCGGAAGACCCCTTGATGCTGTGAATGGCGCGGAACACCCGGTTTATGATTTCTGGCTCGATCTCACCGCTTCCCTGTTCCATGGCAAGGAGATCCGGCTCGATTTCCTCCAGGTGATCCCGGTTTTCCGCCACAAACTCTTTGATGGTGTTTTCGTCGTAGCCACTGCCCATTGTGTCCCCATAGCCCTGGCGGATATGCCTCAGGTCAGATGCGCCTTTTGCGCACAGTGGCTTTAAGCAAGACTTATGCCATCCCAGCATCTCCCCGGACTTGGCAGTCCGGGGAAAGGAGAAAGGTTCTCGTCGGCGGAAGTATGTTTTATTTTAAGGTTTTTGATTGACCCTGATTTCGTCAAAATGTTGACTTCTTCGGC
>CAYVDE010000128.1:0-8847 GCA_964450535.1 uncultured Desulfobacterales bacterium | reverse complement strand
GAACTGGGGATTCTTGCCGCCGTTGCAGCGGACTGTCCGGCCGAAACCAGCCTCTTCGAGATCGGCACGTTCGACGGGCGCACGACAATCAACCTGGCGTTGAATTCACACCCGGCGTGCACCGTATACACCCTTGATATCCCTCCGGATCAGGTCACTGAGTTCGAACTGGCTGAGGGCGAGCGCCACATGGTCGATAAGCAGAGGCCAGGCGCGAGATACGAAAAATACCGCGGCTTCTATCCTGAGGCCGTCTCCAGAATTCACCAGCTCCTCGGTGATTCGGCCGTATTTGACTATTCGCCTTACATAAACTCCTGCTCACTGGTGTTTGTAGACGGCTCTCACGCCTATAAGTATGCCGTCTCCGACACCCGGGTCGCCATGACATTGGTCCGCCCCGGCGGGAGCGTCCTGTGGCACGATTACGGAATCTGGGCGGGAGTTACAAAGGCGCTGGACGAATTCGAAGAGCAGGAACAACCCGGCCTGCAGAACATCCGCGGAACCAGTCTTGTCTGCTGGAAAAAACCGGCCGCGAACTCCTGATCACTCACCCGGATTTACTTTTGACGCAGGCGGCCGATGGCCGGACGCGGATCGTCCTTCATCCTGTTGAACACCCTCCCAAGGATGGCCGACCTCTTCAAGAATAAAGTCGACCTGCCTTGCTGAACGCACCCTAATGCATTCGGTCTCCCGTGCCATGCACCGGATCGGCCTCAACGGACGGCTTCCCGTCCGCGTCAAGGATCTCGCGGACCTTACCGGACAGTTCATTCAATTTGAAAGGCTTCTGGATAAAACCGTTGCACCCCTGTTGAAGGATGCCCCGTGCCTGCACATCCATGCTGTATCCGCTGCACAGAAGCACCCTGACTTCGGGATCGAGCTCCTTCAGGCGTTGATATGTCTCTCCTCCGCCCATGTCAGGCATGATCATATCCAGGATGACCATATCTATGGAACCGGCATGGCTGCTATAAGCGCTCAGGGCCTCCTCCCCGCCACCCGCCGTGAGGACCCGGTAACCCAGGCTTTCCAGCATTCGGCCGCCAACCTCCAGGACCATTTTTTCGTCATCCACGATCAGGACGGTCTCCGTGCCCCGGACCGGCACTTCACTCACGCTCTCAACCTCGACAACCTCTTTCCAGGTTGCGGGAAGAAAAATCGTAAAGGTGGATCCTTTTCCGGGAAAGCTCTTAACCTCGATGCACCCTCGATGGTTTTGCACGATGCCGTATGCGGAGGCCAATCCGAGGCCCGAACCCCGGCCCATGCCTTTGGTTGTGAAAAACGGATCGAAGATCTTCTTCTGGGTCTTTTCATCCATGCCCACGCCGGTGTCCGTGACCGAAACGGTCACATACCGGCCGGGGCTGAGTCCTCTTGGCCCGGCCCCGGCATCGTCCAGCTCGATGTTGGCTGTCCGAAGCACGAGTTCCCCACCCCCGGACATGGCGTGCCAGGCGTTGACATATAAATTCAGGAAGACCTGTTCTATCTGGCTGCGGTCTATTTCCACGTTCCACAGTCCCGACTGGAAGTGACTGCGTATACGGATCTCCTTTTTAGTCCTACCGAACATGCGGGCGCTTTGTCCCATGACCTCATTCATGTCGGCCGGCCTGACATCGTATTTACCTCCACGGGCGAACCCCAGGAGCTGCCGGGTCAGGTCTGTTGAGCTCTCCACGTATCCTTGGATGGCCCTGAGATGCTCAACGTGACTATTAGCCACCTTATCGTCAACCAACATCAATGACGCCCGTCCCTGAATCCCCATGAGGAGGTTGTTGAAATCGTGCGCCACCCCCCCGGCCAGGATGCCTAGGCTTTCCAGTTTCTGGGACCTGAACATCTGGTCACGATATGCCTCCTTTTCTCTTTCCTTCTCCACCAGGTCGAACTCCGCCGCGGCCATCTGGCCGGCAGTCTTCAAAAGATTCATGTCCCAGTCGTCGAATTCACGGGCCCGGCCGAACGCGTGGATAGTACCGGCAACCTCGCCCCTCCGGTTGAAAACCGGAAGACCCAGATAAGATTCCGCAGACACGGAAAGCAAGCACGGCGAATAGGGCAGCCGTTCGAGTGCACCGGACGGTATAATCACCGGCTGTTCTCCCTTCTGGAGCTCATTCAGGGGAAGCCCTTCCAGGCAATCGGCGGGCAATGAAGAGGTGTTGAACAGTTGGGACCCGGCCACCGCGCGATGGTCCTCTTCATCTTTATACTTTCGAACGATGATCACATTAAGGCCCAGGACATCGGCAACGGATTCTGCAATACTATTGAAAAAGGACTCCCCGCGTTCGGTCAAGGCTATGGAATACAACCGTTCCAACCAGGCTGTCCGCTCCCTGAGGGATCGCATCATTCCACCGATGGTGTTGCTCAGGAACTCAAGCTCGTAACTCCCACGGTATTCGGGTGCCCTGCCGCTTTGAACGGCCTTGATAATGCGGTTGATCGGTTTTCGAAGCAGCCGGTCGAAAAAAACCAGGAGGAAAAATGCGCTCAGAAGCAGAAGAAGGCCTGTTACCGCATAGGCGATGCGAACACGTTGCACCAGGGGGGCATAATCGGCCGTGTCCATGTAAAGGTCTACATGCCAGTTCCAGGGGCTGAATTCGAAATGTGACAGGTAATAGAGTTTTCCATTAGAGAGGATCTTTTCAAAGGGCACCGTCGCTTGAATCGCACACCGCCGAGCTTCCATCTCTTCAGTTACTGAGTGAGACAGAAGAGCGGTCCCCGTGCCTGCATCAATAAGGAGGCACCCCACCCGGTTTCTTTGAACAAAATCCTCAATGGCTCCGAGCGCCCGAGCCTTCTGTATGCGAACCGCCGCTTCATAACCGATCCGGCCGCTGCTCATAAGCTCGGAGAAGTGTCCGTCACAGAGGTTGTAAAGGTCCCGTGACTTCCTGGTCAGGGTCTCTCGTATCTGCCGATCGCTGAATTCGGAAACAGATCTGAGCACAAAGAAGTAGAGGCCGACCCCGACCATGGCCGTTATCAACACGACCGGGACCATCATACGTATGGGAAGTCTTTTCAGAATGTGCTTTTGTGCGTTCTTCATGGAAAACGGGGCGTGGATGTTCGGAGTTCTTCAGGCCAGACCAGTTCTCTTCGCCCGTCCTGCCATTGAACTATGAAGGTCTGCTGGCGTACCTGCTTGCCGTTGGGATCCACGCCGAACCGGCCTATGATGGTCATCGTGTCCATTTTGAACAGGGCGGAATGGACCTTGTCCCGTTCAACGCCGCCCGCCTCCCTGACGGCCTGCTCTAAAATCTGCCCGGCCGCGTAAGCCAGGCCCGCATGGTATCCGGGGCTCTCGCCGTAGGTCTCGATGAAGTCGCTTTCAAAGGCCCTTGCACCGGGAAAATCGGCCCTGGGCTCCCACAAGCTCGTCCCGAAGGTACCCTCGGCATCGGGACCGCACTGATCATAAAACGCGTCAAGGGCCGGGCCAACGGAGGCATAATATGCCTCAGGATGCCAGTCGATCCGCCTTAAAACCCGGAGCATGCGAATCGCCTCGTTCATGTGCCCGCACGTGATAAGCGCCTGGGCTCCCTTATCTCTCGCCTCAACCGCCAGGGGTTCGAGGTCCTGAGCTCCTTTTGGAAATTTCTTGAAAAAAACGACATGGAGCCCGAATCGTTTTGCCCACGTCATCGATCCATTTGCCACATCCTCTGAAAAGGAGTCATCCGCATAAACCACGGCTATTCGTTCAATCTCCTGCCATACGAGCAATTCCATAAAGCCTGAGGTAAATTGGCCGGCCGGGGTATACACACCTACTGCATAGCGAAAGCCTTGCTTCCAAAGCCGATCCGCAGCCGCCCCTGCGATCAGGATGGGGACTTGATGCTCTTCTGCAACGGGAAGAACCGCTTCCGTTATCAGGCTCGAATAAGGGGCGAACAGAAAATCCACCTTGTCTTCTGCAAGCATGGCACGGTAGAGACTCCGCGCCCGCTCCGGATTCCCCGAGTCATCCTTGACCACGAGCCTGACCGGCCTTCCTTGAATGCCGCCCCTCTCGGAGACATGGGACTCCCACAACCGAAAACCTTTGTGTAGTGCATCCGACATTACTGCGAAACGGCCGGTGAGCCCGAGGCTTACGCCGATCTTGAGGGGACTGTTATCGGCATAAAGGGGTGAGGCAGAGGATAAGATCCAGAGAAGAATTGCCGGAACGAGCGCGGCTGCGCGGGTTATGACTGGTGCCATGGTTCTAGCCTCGCAAAATCATCAGGGGTGCGCTCTATATTCAATCGAAACCGGCCGGCTGAATCGAGACCGAAAACAGGGCATCACCAGGCAGTCAAGTGATTTTTCCAACAGTACTATGATCCGCCGGGATGTCCGAAACATCGGTGACGAGTGTTCGAATTATACACGATTATACGATCACTGCGTTCAATAAGTAAAGAACGTCCCCCGACGAGTTCCATCAAAAACCTTTAAGGACCTTGAAACCGCTTCCAGGGACGGCTACAATCAAAGGACTCACAATCATAAAAAAAGGCATTCAAAGCAAGAGAAGATCAGCCAGATAACATCTTTTAATCCCTGCGTCTCCGCGCCTCTGCGCAATAATAACTTTTCCGGAGATACGACATGTCTGATATCACCCGCGTGGCCATACTCTTGGGAGGCAAGTCCGCAGAACACGAAGTCTCCTTGCAGTCGGCAAAGAACGTAATAGAGGCGATAGACCGAACCCTCTATGAGATCATTCCCATAGGCATTGACAAGCAGGGGAGGTGGTTCCTTTGCGACCTTGAAGACTATCTGGAATATCCTGATGACCCAAAGATGATCCGGTTGAAATGCCCTGACAGCCGGCGTCTTGCCCTGGTCCCCGGTGAAACGGGAAACCCCCTGGTCCGCATGCCTGGGGGCGAATCCATCGGCCCCCTGGACGCAGTGTTTCCGGTCCTGCACGGTCCCATGGGCGAGGACGGCGCGGTCCAGGGACTCCTCAAGACCGCGGATGTGGCATTTGTGGGAGCGGGTGTGCTGGGCTCTTCCGTCGGCATGGACAAGGCTGCCATGAAACGCCTTTTATCAGGCGCAGCCATACCGGTTGCTGGATGGCGCACCGTGGAATGGCATGAGAAGGACCTCTTGAGCTTTGACAAGGTTACGGCTGACCTCGGCCTGCCTCTCTTCGTGAAACCCGCCAATTTGGGTTCCTCGGTGGGCGTGAGCAAGGCCGGCGACAGGAGTTCGCTGGAGCAAGCCGTGAGGGAGGCGTTTCGCTTCGACACCAGAATCCTCATCGAAGAATTCATTCCGGGCCGCGAGATCGAGTGTTCGGTCCTGGGAAACGAATTTCCCACGGCGTCACTGCCGGGAGAAATTCTACCGCGCCACGAGTTCTACTCTTACGAGGCCAAGTACATAGACGAAAACGGTGCCGGCCTGGTAATTCCTGCTGAACTCCCCTCGGAAACCATAGAAAGGGTTCAGGCGCTGTCCATCAAGGCATTTAAAGCTCTCTTGTGTGAAGGCATGGCGAGGGTGGACTGTTTCCTGCGGGATAACGGCGAGGTTGTGATAAACGAGATCAATACGATCCCGGGATTTACCAGGATCAGCATGTACCCCAAGCTCTGGGAGGCCACAGGCATTTCCTGCTCGGAACTGATCCACAGGCTGATCCGCCTCGGCATTGAGCGGCACCAGCGTGAAAAGGCCCTGGAAACCAGCTATTCGTTCACAGATCTCTGATTTCGAAAGAAGATAAAGGTTGCATAGTGAAACGGAGGAGTTTTATCGGCGTTCCGGCTTGAGACAACCGTCTTATGGTCTTATTATATCTGAGGCTTTGCAGAAAAATTTAATTATTTCAAACGAGGTGTGTTCATGCTCCACGGCGGCAAAGCAAGTTTCAAAGCCATCCGCGTCTCGGTCTTCCTTTTGGCCCTTTGCCTTGCTCTTCTCCCGCCTTGGACATGGGCCGCCCGGACACCGGATTCGAAATCCTCAGCCCAAGATCTCGAATCGCTCGTTCTGACCATCGAAGACCCGGACAAGCGAGAGGCCCTCCTGGATCAACTCCGCGCCCTGCTGGAGGCGCAAAGAACCCGGGATGAAGCTGTTATCGCACACGCAAAATCCGAACCTGAGACGCCTGGCGCCTACTTTTCCGAGTTCCTGTTTGCCCGGTTCGAAGAGACCCTGGAGCGAATCATATCCTCGGCCCGAGAGACGGGGGCGGTGCTCTCAAAAGCGCCTGATTCCGTGCGGGAAGCAAGGGAACAACTGGCGCGGGCTGACAGCCGAAAGGCCGTTTTTCACATCTTTGCGGTGGCCCTTGCGGCCTTTGTCATATCCCTGATCATGAGGCTTATTGTTCGAAAGCGAATGCCGACGCCGCCGCCTTCCGGTTCCCGCAGATCACGCCTCGCGGCCGCATCCGGTACCACCGGTATCCTTCGCATACTTCCTTCGGGCCTTGCACTCCTGGCACTGTTTCTACTGTTCAGAGCGGTGCCGTGTCCTGCCATGGGCCGGGCCCTGGTCTTCCAACTCTTCATAGTCCTCTTCGGGTATCGAGTAACGATGGAGACTGTCAGTGCCCTGCTCTCACCCGACGAACCCGGTCTCAGGATCCTCGGAGTGAAGGACGAGAGTGCTTACTACTACTGGGTCTGGTTGAGACGATTCGCAAATTACGCCGCCCTCTATTTTCTGATCCTGGGGATGCTTTCACTGACACGTTTTCCCGAAACCCCTCTCATGTTCATACGGAACCTGCTGCTACTGGTGTTTCCTTGCATGATCACCGCCTTTGTACTCCAGATCGCCGGGGACCTACGGACGAGACTGAGCGATGTCTTGCGAGGGGAAAAGGACGGCGTACACGTATATGGGAAATGGACCCGCATCACGGCAAAAACCATTCCAATGCTCGCAATCTTGTATGCCTGGGCCTTTTTTCTGGTCCTGATCGTGAGCCTGGAAGAAGGGTTCGGTTTCCTGTGGTCTGCAACCCTGGGGACTGCCGTGACCATTCCGGTCTTGATGGCGGCCCTTCGCCTGCTTGACTGGCTTTTCGACAAGCTCTTCGCCGTACACGAACGCATCAAGGCCCAGGTGCCGGGGATCGAAGAAAGGACAGACCGGTACCTTGCCATTGTCCGCAAGGTATCAGCCGCTGTCCTGGTGATCACCGCCGCGGGCGTAGTGGCCGAATTCTGGGGTGTCCCGGTGGGCTCTTTTGTGGTCTCAGGAATCGGATCGGCGGTTCTGGCCCGGGCCGTGGCCATCGGCATGACCCTGGCCGTGGTGATCACCCTCCTTCAATTAAGCCGGGTTCTTTCCGTTTACCTTCTCAGGGAAAAACGCGGGCGGGTGGTCACCCAGAAAGCCAAGACCCTGGTTCCTATGATGCGGGCAGCCCTCAACGTCTGCACCGTCTTTATCGGCGCCATCGTCATCCTGGGCAGGCTCGGAGTCGATACCACCCCCATATTGGCAGGCGCCGGAATAGTAGGCCTGGCCGTAGGGTTCGGCTCACAGACCCTGGTCAAGGACCTGATCAACGGGCTCTTCATCCTGTTCGAGGAGAGTGTCCGGGTGGGAGACTGGGCACAGCTCGGAAACAACAACGGAGAAGTGGAGTCGGTGGGACTCCGTACCGTAAGACTCAGAGACCTGCACGGTAACGTGCATGTGATCCCGAACAGCTCCATCAACTCAGTAACCAACTTCAGCAAGGAGTTTTCTCGTAGTGTCATGGATATAGGCGTGGCCTACCGGGAAGACATTGATGAGGTTATCGCCGTTCTAACGGAACTGGGAGAAGAGCTTCGCAATGACCCGGAATTCCAAGACAGCATTCTCAGTCCCCTTGAAGTCTTTGGACTCGACCGGTTCGAGGACTCGGCCGTCATAATAAGGATCCGTTTCGTCACAAAACCCCTAAAGCAGTGGGGAATAAGGCGGGAGTTCTACAGAAGGATGAAACGGGTGTTTGATGAGCGCGGCATCGAGATCCCTTTTCCTCACCGCACAGTCTACATGGGAGAACCCAAGGAAGGACAGGCGGCCCCCGTGCATGTCCGCGTGGATGGGCAGGCCAGCGAGGTGGAAACCCTGGAGGAACCACTTGCGGCGCCGTCAAAGGTCCGGGACGAAGACTCCAACCGGGATTGACGGCTGAAACAGGGCAGGAAAATTTTCTTCCCCCGCCGCATAAAAACCCACACGCCCGAAGTCCTCCGCCTCTCCAAGGTCCGGCAGGGTAACAGCATCCATTTCGCAGATCTTTCGAAAAGGCGACACATCATCGATCCGGACCCGGGCGTCCGCCACAAGCACGCTTGGGGCCAGTCGGGGAAAGGCCTCCAGAAGTGGTCGGTTTTCCCGGTCGTAGAACACGTCCGATGCAAGGATGAGATCCGGCGCGTGCTTGACTTCGGCCTGGGAACGGCACACGCCGACTCCCACCCCATTGAGCATTGCATTGGCGCGCACGGCTGCGAGGGCGTCCTCATCCGTGTCGCACGCCGTGACCTCCCGCGCGCCAGCCATGGCCGCGGCAACGGCCGCCACCCCTGATCCCGCTCCCACGTCCAACACCCTGCGGCCGCTGCAAATATCCGGGTTCTCGAGTATAAAAGCAGCCAGGGCGTGGCCCGCGGCCCAGCAGAAAGCCCAATAGGGCGTGCATTCCAGGATGGACCGGACTTCATGGGGCGTGAAGGGCCGGTCCATGTTTTCCGGTGAAATCAGGTGGAGCTCTATGGACGGACACAGGTCAAGAGCCTGTATCTCGACACGGGCGCCGGGCAGCGTCTTTTGAAGGAGGCG
>CAYVDE010000127.1:0-8933 GCA_964450535.1 uncultured Desulfobacterales bacterium | reverse complement strand
TTGGAAACTTGCTAATGCCCAAAAAGCGTTTCTGCCTCTGATTTACTTAGACGCCGGCTCGCTGCTTCTTTCGCGACTCAGCAAGTCTTTGACCCAGATTCTGCTCCTTTGCCACCTTCCGCCTTTTTGCTGAAAGATACTTGGCAGACAGGGGCTGGCGTGCCTTGAACCCGTATTTGGCCTTGTATTCCTTCGGGGTGAGCCCGTGTTCCTTGAGATGGCGCTTGGTCAGGATCTTGAAGGACTTGCCGCACTCGAGGCAGGTAATAGTAGCCTGTTTGATGGATTTCTTGGGGTCCATTTCAGGGGCGGCCGGGCCCATTTCAATGCCTTCCTCATCGGACTTGACGGCCTTCAATGAATCGTAGGTCTTCTTGATCAGTTCATTGATCTCTTCAGGGGAGAGTTTCGATACTGCTGCCTGGGCTTGTACGATTTCCGCAGCCAATTCAAATAGTGATTTAGACATGATTAACTCCTTTCAATTTTATTAATTTACTTATAGACTTTAATATATTCTAATTTCCTGTTGTCAAGGGGAAAATTCAGCTCGTTTTTCTGATAGACATCCGGTTCTCGTATCTATTTGTATTAATGTATAAATATTGCTGAGTTGAGAAAGAGTTTTTTTGACCGTTTGTTAAAGTTGCACAATCATAGGAGTGTAACAGGAGGGCAGATTTTCGATGAAAGCAGTGGAGCTATTTCCGAATTACCAAGGGGAAACCTGATTATCGATCTAATGGGCCTTGATTTTAGCGTTCTTAATGGTGTTGGAAAACGCTTGTGGGCGGGGAGAAATTGAGTTAGGGGAGCCAAGGACCTAATTAATTTGAATGATAGGAAATATAGCGGCCTAATCAACGCAAAAATGATATACTTGTATCTGCGTTAGGGCTGTTCGGCGCTCAAATCCATTAGCTCTTAATAGTAAGGCAGAAGTATCTCCGATTCCGTTCTATTATTCGGGTGTCTTGGAAACACGCTTATATTCAAGTAATGGAGCGCAAACTAGATGAAGTCGTCAGGAGATGAGCTGTTCAGATGGGCCGATCAGATTCCAGGGGCCTTGTGGGGCGACGTGGAAAGGCGGCCTCCTCAACATGCGGCGGAAGCTGTGGGCGCCGTGTGGGACGGGAGCACCTTTAAGGTACCTCTGGTAGGGATCGACCACACCGTCAGCCTTGCTGATCAACGGATCATAAGGACCAACAAGCCCGATCACAGGGTCGGTTATCAGGCCGGGATAGTGTTGCTCGCCACACTGGCAATCTCGAGTGGGGTCCCTCCGAGCGGTCGTATGGTTGTACCGCAGGAACTCCCCGGCGGCCGGATGTTCTTCACCGGGGCCCACACTCCGGCCACCAGACCATTGGAGAAGGCGTTCGAAAAGGATGCAGACCAGATGGTTGAACGCGCCCTTGGCCTTGGCGGTGAAATGATCGAGGGGGCCGACATTGCGATTCGGGTTCCGGGATTGCCGTATGTCCCGCTGTATGTATTGTTGTGGAGAGGTGATCATGAGTTTTCAGTAAGGTCTGTCATTGGAATAGACGACAGGGCCCATTTTCACCTGGACTTGGCAAGCGTTTTCGCCCTGACAAACATTCTTGTATCAAGGCTGTGCGAAAAAGTGTGAGATGGATCGATTCGGCCCTTAACCTGGTGAACCGGGGGGCAGACATGGACCGGATGGGCTGGGGGGCTATCGAACAAGGCACTCCTCGACCCAGGGGTCGGCCAGGTTCTGGAAGCGGAGAAGGTCTGTATAGTCAAAGGCGGGGTTTTTTTCCTCAAAAAACTCGGGATGAAGGACTTCGGCAGGGTGAAACCGCTGCAGCACATAGCGTTGCGCTCCTTGAACGGTCTTGGCGATGGACTCTATGATTTTGTCGCTCACAAGGGGCCGGACGCATGTGGTGCGAAACTCATATGCCTCGCAGCGATCCATTATCAGACGGATACTGGCGAGGATCTCAGAGGGAGTGCACGACTCCCGGGCCAGCAGGCCGTAGTGAAGGGGTGAGGTCTTGATGTCCATGGCAACGTAGTCCACGAGGCCCCTGTCCAGAAGGCCCTTGAGTACTGCCGGACGGCTCCCGTTCGTATCCAGCTTAACCGGATAGCCCATTCCCCGGATTCGCTCGCACACCTGTGCAAGGTCCGGACTGAGGGTGGGTTCCCCGCCGGAGACCACCACGGCGTCAAGAAGGCCTCGCCGGCGTTCCAGGAAATCGAATACGTATTCCTTGCTCAGGCAGGTCTCGCATGAGGGACATCCCCGTGCCAGGTCCGGGTTGTGGCAGTAAGGACAGTCGAAGTTGCAACCCGCCAGAAAGAGTACGCAGCTCATCTTTCCCGGGTAGTCGATTAGCGAATGTTTCTGAAGCCCTCCGATGACCAAAGCTCTACTCCCTGCCCATCATGGCGTGCAAGGGCGGCGGCGTGTGCCGTGATTCCATGACGTCTCCCCCGGCGTCGTATTCGCCGTCCATGTGATACATCCTTCGCATCCTGAATTCAGCCCGCTTGCCTTCGTTCCACTGCTTGACGGGCCGCAAATATCCCACCACCCGCGAGTATACTTCGGTCTCCAGGCCGCATTGGGGGCAGGTGGTGTGTTCCCCGCTCAGGTACCCGTGCGCCGGGCAAACGCTGAAGGTGGGCGTGAGGGTGAAGTAAGGAAGCCGGAAACGGGTGACGATTTTCTGAAGGAGCCCCTTGATTACCTCCATGTCCGATACCTGCTCTCCGAGAAAGATGTGGAGCACGGTCCCGCCGGTGTATTTGGCCTGGAGTTCGTCTTGAAGCAGGAGGGTCTCGAAAAGGTCGTCGGTGTAGTTGACAGGAAGCTGTGTGGAGTTCGTGTAAAAGGGAGGGGCCCCTTTTCGGAACTCCAGTTCGTTGGCGCTCTGGATGTCGGGAAACCGTTCCTTGTCAAGCAGGGCCAGGCGATAGGATGTCCCCTCGGCCGGGGTGGCCTCCAGGTTGTAGATATCCCCGGTCTTTTCCTGGAGCGCCGTAATGCTGTCCCGAATGAAGTCCATGACTCGAACGGCGAAGTCGCGGCCTTCAGGTAAGCCTATGTCCGCGCCCAGAAAATTCATGCAGGCCTCGTTCATGCCGATGATTCCAATGGTTGAGAAGTGGTTGGTCCAGTATTGCCCCGTTCTTTCCCTGACCTCCCGCAGATAAAAGCTGGAGTAAGGATAGAGGTTCTTCTCCGTGAACGACTCCAGGACCTTCCGCTTGATGGACAGGCTGTCGGCGGCAAGGCTTATGAGCCGCTCCAGGCGTTCGAAGAAGTCCTTTTCATCCCGTGCTATGTAGCCTACGCGCGGCAGGTTGAGGGTAACCACGCCGATGGATCCTGTTAGCGGGTTCGCGCCGAAGAGCCCGCCGCCACGCTTGAGGAGTTCCCGGTTGTCCAGCCGCAGCCGGCAGCACATGGAGCGCGCGTCCTCCGGGGACATGTCCGAGTTCACGAAATTGGAAAAATAGGGGATGCCGTATTTCCCTGTCATCCGCCAGATCATGTCCAGATTAGGGTTGTCCCAGTCGAAATCCTTTGTGATGTTGTAGGTGGGGATGGGAAACGTGAACACGCGGCCCCGGGCGTCACCCTCCATCATGACCTCGGCAAAGGCCTTGTTTATAAGGTCCATCTCGTGCTGGTACTCTGAATAAGTCTCCTCCATGGGAACACCGCCTATGATTACGGGATGATCCTTCAGGGTGGAAGGTACGTTCAGGTCCAGGGTGATGTTGGTAAAGGGGGTCTGAAATCCCACCCTGGTCGGGATGTTGATGTTGAACACGAACTCCTGGAGGCACTGTTTGACCTCACGGTAGCCCAGTTTGTCATGGCGTACAAACGGGGCCAGCAGTGTGTCGAAGCTGCTCACTGCCTGGGCGCCGGCGGCCTCGCCCTGCAGGGTGTAGAAGAAGTTCACGAGTTGGCCCAGGGCGGAACGGAAATGCCTTGGAGGACCGCTTTCCACCTTGCCTTCCACGCCGCGAAAGCCTTGAAGCAGCAAGTCTTTCAAGTCCCAGCCCACACAGTAAATTGAGAGCAGGCTCAGATCGTGGATGTGAAAGTCGCCGTTCTTATGCGCCTCGCGCACTTTTGGAGGATAGATCCGGTTCAGCCAGTACTCGGACGTCACGTCAGCGGAAATATAGTTGTTGAGCCCCTGAAGAGAATAGCACATATTGCTGTTTTCATTGATCTTCCAGTCTAGCTTTCGAATATAGTTCTCAACCAGGTCCACACTGGCCTTCGTGGCTATGGCCCTGATCTGGGCGTGCTGCTCACGGTATATGATGTAGGCCTTGGCCGTCTTGTAGAATGGGGAATCGAGAAGGACGCGTTCCACTATGTCCTGCACCTCTTCCACTTCCGGGATCGGATTCAGCCGAAGTTCGTGGGCCAGGGTAAGTACACGCAGGGTGAGCTTGCGGGCCTCACGTTCATCGAATTCACCTGTGGCCTCGCCTGCATGTGCAATGGCCGCCGTGATCTTAGTGGAATCGAACTCCACCACTCTCCCATCGCGCTTTTTGATTTGCTCGAACATCGGCGCTCCTCAAGTCCAGGAAAAAGGGTCTTCGCAAAAAGAAAAGTAGGGCAGAAAAATGAAAGGTTAGACAACGTATTATTATGAGAATCAATGGGATCGAGGCGACAGCGTGGACGATGGTCCCGCCGGAGTCGATCGATCTATTGACCAGAAGTTTACACCATATATGGGTTTCGTCAAGAGAAAAAACGCAATATGTGGGTGAAATAAAATTTTCCCGGCACAATGAGGGTTTGTCGGCCCGGGTTGCATCGGGCAACGAAAACCGGAAGATCAGCTCAGGGAAAAGGGGGTGTCGGCCAGCAGCAGGACCGATGCGTTTTTACGGATCCACTGGTTATAGCAGCGGGACAAGCTGGGATCCATCATGGTCCAGTTCTCGTTTAGATACTTGAGTTCTTCGATTACGCGCCAGTAGAGATGCATGGAATATTCCTTTTTCAGTTCGGATCAGGGTTAGATGGTGAGTGGAGTATATTGAGGCCACGTTACCCTGTCAAGGCGTGAATGACCGGTCTGTGATTTCAGCCGGCAATGGCGAATTGAAATGGATGCCTGATTTCTTTTCAGCCATGATTGTGGCGGATTTATCAACCATGGGGGTTTGATAAGGGAGTCCAGGGCCCTTGACTTTTTCCATTACTTGGCTGTAAAAGATACAAACGTTCCAGGTGCCCCTTAAGGGGCCTAATAGGGAACCCCGTGAAAATCGGGGACGGGCCCGCCGCTGTAGACCCTGCCTCTTCGCCTAGTTCAAGCTGAGGGGAACCCTTTCGGCCGTTGTGCGCCACTGTCGGAAACTCAGTAGTCACTGAGCGCCTGATGGGAAGGCCGCTGAAAGGGCGGGGGAGTCAGAAGACCTGCCTGGAGCACTATAGGGATCGCCTTCGCGGACAGGGCGCGATTCCCCTAAGATCGTTCGAGGGTGAAAACGGGACATCCCCGGATCGACAAGTCGATCCGGGGATTTTTTTTATGCCTGCCGCTGAATGCGATGATCCGCAATAATCAATTCGCTCGAAAGGAGAGAAATGATGAAAAGGACGGCGATTGCATTAGTAGCGGCGCTTGCCTGGGCCGGGACCGCCTGGGCAGGGGAAAAGACCCATACGCTCGATGAGGTGGTGGTGACCTCGGGCAGGGTGAGCGAAACGAAACAGGAGGTCACGTCCCATGTGACGATCCTGGATGAAACAGCTATTGAGAGGTCATCGGCCCGCACGCTGAACGAGCTGCTGGCTGAGCAGGCCCTTGGGCACATTCACGGTTATCCGGGTGCGCTCAGCTCCATTGGCATAAGGGGCTTTCGGACAGAGACTCATGGAAACGACCTCCTTGGCCATGTCCTGATCCTGCTCGACGGGCGCAGGATCGGTACCGGTAACGCGGCCCGGATCCCCAGTCGCAATATAGAAAGGGTCGAGATCGTTCGAGGGCCCGCAGCCGTCCAATACGGCTCAGCCGCCATGGGCGGCGTTGTGAACGTGATCACCAAGCGTGGGCAAGGAAAGCCCGGTCTTGTGCTGGAAGCTGTGTATGGAAGCAATTCCTATAAAGAAGGGGCAGTGTCCCTTTCAGGAGAGGCCAACGGGCTTGACGCCGCTGTGAGCGTCTCAGGTCGCTCCGCGGGCGACTACAAGACCGGCGACGGCCGTCGTTACATGAACACCGGATATGACCGGCAGGATGCCCTGAGCCTGAACCTGGGCTACACACCGGCTCCAGGTCACCGCATAGGCCTCGTTCACTTCTACTCTGATGTGAATCGCGCAGGGAGTCCGTCTTATTCATCACAGAACGACCTCGACGATTACACAGACAGTACGAACCGTTCCACGGATTTGACCTACGAGGGCGGGGCGCTGAATAACCTGCTGCAATGGAAGGTGCGCTGGTTTGAGGGGCGCGATCGAACCACATGGGTGGAGCCGGTGGAGAGCAACCCGGACGGTTGGGACGACGGGATACCTTCTCAGCGGGACACGAAGTTCCGCGGGGCCCAGGCCCAGATTTCGCTGGACCGGGATCTCTACATGGTGACGGCGGGTTTCGACTGGGTCGACTACAAAATCGACAACACATGGCTACCCCGCAGGACCCGCTATGAAAACCCTTCAGGGTTTCTTCTGGGAAAGGTACGCCTCCTTGACCGGCGTCTGATCTTGAGCGGAGGGCTTCGCTATGACGACTACAAGGTTGAGGTGGTGGATCCGGCGGGCAGAACGGAGACGGACGAACGGGTGACCCCGCGATTCGGAGCCGCGTTTATGCTGGCGGAAGGGCTCAAGCTGCGCGCGAACTATGGGGAAGCCTTTGTCATGCCCGGAGCGGATCAACTGGCCGCGGACTACATCGCCTTCGGCAGGCGGCAGCTTGGGAACCTCGAACTGAAACCGGAGGCCAGCCGGACCCTTGACGGCGGTATCGACTATGTTCGAGGTGCCGTGGAAGCATCGTTGACTTACTTTAGGACTAAATACAAGGACAAGATTCAGGCGACGACAACCGTCGTGGGCGACAGCACGTGGGCGAACCTCGGAGAGGCCTCGGTGGAAGGCCTGGAGGCCGAGTTCAGCTACGACGTGGGTGCGTTGTTCAACTGGTCCTGGGAGGTGCGACCCGAGGTTCAGGCGGCATACCTGACAAAGTACAGGGACGATGTCACCGGAGAAGACCTTTTGTATGTGTCCGATATCAATGTGTCCATGGGACTGATCGTGGCTTATCAGGATGATTTCTGGGCACGGATTCAGGCGTCCTATTGGGGGCCTCAACGGGTGGAAGACCGGGAGAGCGGGCAATTTCCGGTTCCCGTGGTTGATAAGGGGGGATTCACGGTGGTTAACCTGGCGGCCGGGAAGACCCTTTTGAAAACAGTGAGAGCAGGGATATTGAGTGCGCGCATCGAGGTGAAAAACCTGCTTGACCATTCATACGATCATGTAAAGGGCTATTCCATGCCTGGAAGGCGCATTTTCGGGGGGCTGGAGTGGCGGTTTTAAAAGGCTACAACCCTCCGGTTTAGCGACGTATCTCCTATGGCCAGGGATTTAATTGTACCTGTGGTAAGCCGAGCGATAGGATATCGAACGCCGAAAGCGGCGTCTGTCATTGGTTGGTTGAAAACGGAGGGGAACATGAAAGAGAGCATTCCCATCGTGATCACGGCGTTCGGGACCACCACAAAGGCCTTGAAGACCTATGACCACGCGGATGCGCTTGTCCGGAAACGGTTTCCAGGACATGAGATCCGCTGGGCCTATACATCGCGCATGGTCAAGGACCGTGTAAAGCGGAGCCGTAACCTGGAGTTTCCCGATCCGGGCGAAGTGCTTTCGGCCCTGCACGACGAGGGGCATATCTGGGCGGTGGTCCAGTCCCTGCACGTCCTGTGCGGGCACGAGTTCGACCGGCTGGTGGAGGTCGCAGCGGCAGGCCCGATCCGGACGGCTGTCGGTCTTCCCCTGCTCTCCGCTCCGGAGGATTTCGACGAGGTTGTAGCTGTCATGGCTCTTGAAATCCGGCCGGGTGAGGACGAGGCCGTGGTCCTGGTGGGTCACGGCACGGACCACCCCATCTGGTGCGCCTATGATGCGCTCGAAAAGCGATTTCAGCGGGCGGTGGGACCTCAGGCACACGTGGGCCTGGTTGAAGGCCTGCCCGGACCTGCCGAGATTCTTGATCGGATGCAGGCGGCCGGATGCTCCCGGGTACGTCTTGTCCCGTTCATGCTGGTGGCCGGGAGGCACGTGCTCGAGGACCTGGCCGGACCGGAGGACTCATGGAAGGCCGCACTCGAGGCCCGTGGTATTGAGGTCTCCCTGGACGAGCAAGGACTTGGAGGCCGGGAGGGGATCATCGAGATCTTTTGCCGTCATATAGCCCAGGCCCTTGACGTGATTCCTGTGGATTGGAAGGTGAAGCCGTGAACCAGATGCGCTCGGTGTTTGTGGTCATTCTGATTTTGGCCTTTTCCCTCTTTTCCTGGCCTGCGGCTGCGGGCGTTTTTGTGGATGAGGCGGGACGAAAGGTCAAGGTCCCGAAGGAACCCAGGCGTATTGTCTCTCTGGCCCCGAGCGTCACTGAGATCCTGTTCGCCTTGGGCCTTGAAGAGCGGGTGATCGGGGTCACTGAGTTCAGCAACTATCCGCCCGAGGCTGCGGGCAAACCCAAGGTAGGGAGCTTTGTTCGTCTGAATGCCGAGCGCATCTTGGATCTGCAACCGGACTTGGCCGTAGGGACCGTGGAAGGAAACCGTATTGATCTGGTCCGGCTTCTCGAGGACGCAGGCGTGGCGGTGTACGGCGTGAACCCGCAAAGCGTGGAAGGCATGATCCGCACCGTGGCCGGGCT
>CAYVDE010000126.1:0-9074 GCA_964450535.1 uncultured Desulfobacterales bacterium | reverse complement strand
AGTAATCCACCCGCTTTCCCAGCAGGTTTTGACGAAAGCGTCCCTGCTTTCCCTTCAGCATGTCGCTCAGGGACTTGAAGGGCCTCTTGTTGGCGCCGGTCACCACCTTGCCGCGGCGGCCGTTGTCGAAGAGTACATCCACGGCCTCCTGGAGCATGCGCTTCTCGTTCCGCACGATAATTTCGGGCGCGTTCAGCTCTAAAAGACGCTTAAGGCGGTTGTTGCGGTTGATGACCCTGCGGTATAGATCGTTCAGATCCGAGGTAGCGAACCTTCCACCGTCAAGAGGGACCAGCGGCCGGAGATCCGGGGGAAGGACGGGGATCACATCGAGGATGGTCCAGGTGGGGTGGTTCTTCGAGTCCCGGAATGAATCAATTACCTTGAGCCGCTTGGCCAGCTTTTTTCGCTTCGCGTCCGATCGAGTCTCCATCATTTCAGCGCGGAGGGTGCTCGACAGTTCTTCCAGGTCCAGGTCAGCCAGCAGTCTCTTTATGGCCTCGGCGCCTATGCCCACCTCGCAACGGTTTCCGTAGTCCTCCCGGACCCGCATGAGTTGCTCGTCCGTGAGAAGGGTCCCCTTGGCCAGGGGAGTGTCCTTGGGGTCCGTGACGATGAAGTTTTCGAAGTAGAGGACTCGCTCGAGGTCCTTCAGGGTGAGATCAACGAGATTCCCGATTTTGGAAGGCAGGCACTTGAGGAACCAGATATGAGCAACCGGCGCGGCAAGCTCGATGTGCCCCATGCGCTCTCTTCGCACCTTGGACTGGATCACCTCGACACCGCACTTTTCACAGACGATGCCCCGGTGCTTCATCCGCTTGTACTTCCCGCAATTACACTCGTAATCCTTGATCGGCCCGAATATCTTGGAACAGAACAGTCCTTCCCTTTCCGGCTTGAAAGTCCGGTAGTTTATCGTCTCCGGCTTCTTCACCTCACCGTAACTCCGCTCACGGATTTTCTCCGGTGAAGAAAGGGAGATCTTTACGGCATTAAAGCTCGACGGGTCTTTCGGTTTGAGAAAAAAATTGTAGAGCTCTTCCAATGTTCGCTCCTTCTGAGGGATGGAGGCCCGGCGCGGTGTAAATCTAGGCCTCGCTGTCCTCGAAAAGCTGGACTTCCAGGCCGAGGCTCAGGAGTTCCTTGATCAGCACCTTGAATGACTCCGGCAACCCGGCCTCCAGAATGTTATTCCCTTTAACGATACGCTCATACATACGTGTACGCCCGGCCACATCGTCGGACTTGACGGTCAGGAACTCTTGCAGGGAGTAAGCGGCCCCGTATGCCTCCATGGCCCAGACCTCCATCTCCCCCAGCCTCTGGCCGCCGAACTGCGCCTTGCCCCCCAAGGGCTGCTGGGTCACCAGGGAATAAGGCCCGATGGAACGCGCATGAATCTTGTTGTCCACCAGGTGATGCAGCTTCATGATGTACATAATCCCCACAGTTACCTGGCGGTCGAACCGCTCGCCGGTCCTGCCGTCATAAAGGGTGGCCTGACCGGTGGCAGGCAACCCCGCTGTTTCAAGGCATTGCTGAATCTCGTCCTTGCCGCCGTCGAAAACAGGGGAGGCCATGTGGATCCCGTCGCGGGCGAGTTTTGCCCGCTCGAAAATCTCGTCATCATCGAGATCCTTGTAGTTTTCGTTGTACTCCGAGGCGGAAAAGGCGTCCTTGAGTTTTTTTCTAAGGGAGGCAACGTCCTTTTTCGCCCGGGTTTTGTGAATGGATTCAAGGAGCTCACCCACCTGCCTGCCGAGGGCCTTTGAAGCCCAGCCCAGGTGAGTCTCGAGTACCTGCCCGACGTTCATGCGTGACGGGACACCCAGGGGATTGAGTATGATGTCCACCGGTGTTCCGTCTGAGAAGTACGGCATGTCCTCCACGGGAAGAATTCTGGAAAGAACCCCCTTGTTCCCGTGACGGCCGGCCATCTTGTCTCCCACGGAGAGCTTGCGCTTTATCGCCACGTAGACTTTGACCATTTTGATGACACCCGGGGCAAGCTCGTCACCCTGGCTGAGCATCTCCGCTTTTGTCTGGAAGAGCTCTTCGATCTTGCGGGTCCTCTCAAGGTATGCTTCTACTATGGACTCAACCGTCTCGATCAGGTCCATGGAGGCCTTCAGGTCGGCCCCGGCCCAGACTTCCACTGGAATACGATCCACGTCTTCCGCGGTGATCGTCTTTCGATTGCTCAGAACGGCCTTTGTCTTGCCCTTTTCCCGCAGGTTCGTTTTCAGCCTCTTCCCCACAAGGAGTTCCTTCAACCTCGTGCGAGCGCTGCGCTCCACGATCTTGACCTGGTCCTCCTTGTCCTTCTTGAGCTTTCCGAGTTCTTCCTTTTCAATGGAGAGCGTACGCTGGTCCTTTTCCACGCCCCTCCTCGCAAAGACCTTGGCATCGATCACGGTACCTTCGGCCCCGGGAGGGACACGCAGGGAAGTGTCCTTCACGTCACCGGCCTTGTCGCCGAAAATGGCCCTTAAAAGCTTTTCTTCCGGTGAAAGCTGGGTCTCTCCCTTGGGAGTGATTTTGCCCACAAGGATGTCCCCCGGCCTGACCTCGGCGCCGATCATTACAATGCCGCTCTCGTCCAGATTCTTGAGGGCCTCCTCTCCGACATTGGGTATGTCGCGGGTGATCTCCTCCTTGCCCAGTTTAGTGTCCCTGGAGACGGCCTCGAACTCCTCTATGTGAATGGAGGTATAGGTGTCCTCCTTGACCACCCGCTCGCTTACAATAATGGAGTCCTCGAAGTTGTAGCCTCCCCAGGACATGAACGCCACCATGACGTTCTGACCCAGGGCCAGTTCTCCCAGTTCCGTAGCGGGACCGTCTGCGATGATCTGATTTTTCTCGACCCGCTCTCCCCGCTTGACGATAGGTTTCTGGGTGTAACAGGTGTTCTGGTTCGATTTCTTGTACTTGACAAGCTTGTATATTCTTACCTCATCCTCGCCCTCGGCGGGCTTGTCGGTCCGTACTACGATCCGCGAGGCATCCACGTCCTCTACAATACCCGAAGCCCTGGCGACTATGCTAACGCCGGAGTCCTTGGCCACAACCCCCTCCAACCCGGTCCCGATCAAAGGGGATTTCGCCTTGAGCAGGGGAACCGCCTGACGCTGCATGTTCGACCCCATGAGGGCGCGGTTGGCGTCGTCGTGTTCCAGGAAAGGGATAAGGGAAGCTGAGACGCTCACGAGCTGGTCGGGCGAGACGTCCATGTATTTAACGTCCTTTACGGAAATCTTGCTCGCTTCGCCTTCGATCCGCACGGCCGCTTCCAGGTTGATGAAGTTACCTTTCTTATCGAGGGGGGCGTTCGCCTGGGCTATGGGGTAATCCTTCTCATCCAGGGCGGACAGGAACTCGATTTCCTTTCCTACCTTTCCGCTATCGGCCACGCGGTAAGGAGTCTCGATGAAACCGAAGTGGTTGACCCGGGCATAGGTGCTGAGGCTGACGATAAGGCCGATATTCGGCCCTTCAGGCGTTTCAATGGGACATATTCGACCATAGTGGGTCGGGTGAACGTCCCGGACCTCGAATCCGGCACGCTCCCTGGTCAGGCCGCCCGGACCCAGGGCGCTCAGACGCCTCTTGTGTGTCACTTCGGAGAGAGGGTTTGTCTGATCCATAAACTGGGACAGCTGGCTCGTTCCGAAAAATTCCTTTACCACCGCCGAAACAGGCTTGGAGTTTATCAGGTCGTGAGGCATGAGAGTCTCCACTTCTTGAAGGCTCATGCGCTCCTTGATAGCCCTTTCCATCCTCACCAGCCCGATGCGGTACTGGTTCTCGAGAAGCTCCCCCACTGAACGAACACGTCGGTTTCCGAGGTTGTCGATGTCGTCCACCATGGCCTCGGAAGTCTTTAAACGTATAAGCTCCTTGACGGCCTTGATGATGTCATCCTTCCGCAGGACTCTGGTATCAAGCGGTTCATCCAGGCCCAGACGATGGTTGAGTTTGAGCCTGCCCACCGGGGAAAGATCATATGTGGAGAGGGTGAAAAACAGGCTGTTAAAGAAGTTGTTGGCCACTTCCTGGGTCGGCGGGCTGCTGGGCCGCATCTTCCGGTAGATCTCCAGGATCGCCTCTTCGCTGGTTTCTATTTTGTCGAGAAGCATCGTGTCCCGGAGAGAGGTGCTGACATCAGCACCCGCCAGAACCAGGCAGCTCACTTCCGTGATTCCCCGCTCCTGAAGTGCTCGGAGGATATCAAGGGTGATCGGCTGATTTCCCGCCACCAGGACTTCCCCTGTCGAGGGATCCATGACGTCCTCGGCCGCCACTCGCCCTTCCATATCTTCCAGGGTTACGGGTATATGGGTTATACCAGCGCCTTCAATCAGCCTGTGAAGCCTTTTGGTGTACTTGTCACCGGCTTTTGCCAGCTCTTGTTTTGTTTCAGGGTGGACTATTTTCTTGCTGGTCCTCTGCTGGTAAAGCGTCTCAAGGTCCACGGGCCGCAGGCATTCTTTTTCACCGATCTGAATGGTCTCCGTGTTGTAAAACTCCCGCAGGAGGTCTTCCGTGGAATAACCCAGGGCCTTCAGAAACGTGGTGGCCGGAAATTTTCTCCTCCGGTCGATCCGTACGTAGAGAAGGTCTTTGGGATCAAACTCGAAATCCAGCCAGGAGCCTCGAAGAGGAATGATTCGGGCGGAGTAGAGAAGCTTTCCGCTGGAGTGGGTCTTTCCCTTGTCGTGGTCGAAAAACACGCCCGGTGACCGGTGGAGCTGGCTGACGATCACGCGCTCAGTGCCATTGATGATAAACGTTCCCCGTTCCGTCATCATGGGGAGAGTGCCGAAATAGATCTCCTGCTCCTTGATGTCCCTGATGCTCTTGGTTCCGTCTTCAGTGTCCGTGTCGAAAACCAGCAGGCGTACGGTCAGCTTGATGGGAACCTCGCAGGTCATCCCCTTGGAAAGGCACTCCTCTTCACTGTACTTGCTGTCTTCAAAAGAGTAGCGGACAAACTCCAGCGATGACGTACCGCTGAAGTCCTGAATGGGGAAAACACTGCGGAAGGCCCCCTGCAAGCCGACCTCCATTCTGTCTTCAGGCTCTACGCCCTTCTGCAGAAAGCGGTCATAGGACTCCTTCTGCATTTCGATCAGATTCGGGATGTCGATGATCTTTTGAATCTTCCCGAAACTCCTTCTTAGATGGCGGATTCTGCCGGCATTCGCCTTCATCTGATCTCCTTAAACCCTATTTATAAATAAGCTCCCTTTCACCATTCCAGCCAAGGGAACCTGCTACTTCACCTCTACTGTGGCCCCGGCCTCTTCCAGCTGCTTCTGGATATCTTCGGCCTCTTCCTTGTTCACACCTTCCTTGACGGCCCCTGGAACACCGTCCACCAATGCCTTGGCTTCCTTCAGGCCCAGGCCGGTTATTGCCCTGACCACTTTAATCACCTGAATCTTCTTGTCCCCGACACCGGTCAGGACAACGTCGAACTCGGTCTTTTCCGCTGCGGCTTCTTCGGCAGGGCCCGCCCCGCCAACCGCTGCCACGGCCACGGGGGCGGCCGCTGAAACGCCGAATTTGTCTTCCAGTTCCTTAACGAGCTCGCTGAGTTCGAGTACTGTCATATTGGCAATATATTCAATAAGATCTTCTTTTGTGATGTTGGCTCCCATATCTATCTTTGACCTCCGTTACTCCATATGTGATTTTTTAATCCAAGACCGGCGAGTCCCTCCACTTCAGGCCTCGGCACGTTTCTTGTCTTCCAAGGCCTTGAGCACATTCAGGAACTGGACGGCTACGCCGTTGAGAACCCTCACGAACGAGCCCGGTACGGCCTGCATGGCCGCAAGGACCTGGGCCAGGAGTTCTTCCCGCCCGGGGAGCTTCGCCAGCCGCTTGACTGCATCCGCATCCAAGAGCTTACCGGCCATCTGCCCGAACTTTATCTCGAGTTTCTGGTTGACCTTCTCGGTCTCGGCAAGGACCTTGGCAGGCGCCACTACGTCATCGTACGTAATGGCGAGCGCGCAAGGGCCGACGAAACGTTCCTTCATTACAGCCGTGTCCGTATCCCGGCTCGCAAGGACGAGCAGGCGGTTCTTCACCACCTGGAACTCAGCACCGGCGTCCCGCAACTCCTTGCGGAGCCGGCTCATGGATTCCACGTCGAGGCCCTTGTAGTCCACGAGAAAAGTGGCCTTTGCGCGCTCCAGGCGTTCCCTTACATCCGCCACGAAAGCTTCTTTCTTTGCTCTTTCCAAAAAACACTCACCCCCTCTCTGGTTTAACATGGCTTCTCAGCCAGAGTCAGGGGTGCCTCCGGGATGGTTCACGTTTTGTGGTCTCGGTAGGCTTAAAAAGCTCCATTTAAGCCGATTAGGCACCCACTGTCTTTGACCGCTCTATTAATTTAATTATGAGGTGGACAGCTCTTTCATGGTTGCTGGATCGATTTTGATGCCTGGCCCCATGGTCGTAGAGACAGCGATTCCTCGAAGATAGGTTCCCTTACTCGCAGGAGGTTTCAGCCGGAGGATGGTGTCCATGAAAGCGGCGATATTCTCAATGAGCCTGTCCACGCCGAAAGATACTTTCCCCATGGGAGCATGAACAATGCCGGCCTTTTCGACACGAAAGTCGATCTTGCCGGCCTTGACCTCCTTGACGGCCCTGCCCACATCGAATGTTACCGTACCCAGTTTTGCATTGGGCATCAGGCCGCGGGGTCCGAGAACCCGCCCCAGCTTGCCCACGGCGCCCATCATGTCAGGGGTCGCGATGGCCTTGTCGAACTCGAGCCACCCGCCCTGAATCTTATCCACGTACTCGTCCGATCCCACATAGTCGGCACCGGCGTCGGCAGCCTCTTTTTCTTTCTCGCCCTTGGCGAAGACCAGGACCCGCACCTCTTTTCCTATGCCGTTGGGCAGCACAACGGTCCCTCTGACCATCTGATCCGCATGCCGCGGGTCTACTCCCAGCCTGACCGCGATGTCCACGGTCTCATCGAACTTGGCATAAGCGCTTTCCAGGGCGGCACCAACCGCATCCTTGAAGCCGTATTTCTGCCCCTTGACCACCCGTGTCGAGGCTTCCTTGTATTTTTTTCCTCTTGCTACCATGACTGATTAACCTCTTTGCACTATTCCGTGACAGTGATCCCCATGCTCCTGGCCGTCCCCGCGATGATCCGGGAGGCATGCTCCAAATCATAGGCGTTGAGATCTTCGAATTTCTGTTTTGCGATTTCCTCCACCTGCGCGCGACTCACCTGTCCGACCTTTTCCCTGTTCGGCTCCCCTGAGCCCTTGGCGATCTTGGCCGCCTGTTTCAGAAGTACGGCGGCTGGGGGCGTCTTGGTGATAAAAGAAAAGGACCTGTCGGCGTAGATGGTTATTACCACGGGAATGACCGTTCCGGCCTGGTCCTGGGTCTTGGCATTGAACGCCTTGCAGAACTCGGCTATATTCACACCGTGCTGTCCGAGCGCCGGCCCGATCGGAGGTGAAGGGTTGGCCTGAGCCCCCTTCACCTGAAGTTTCACGTTGGCAAGCACTTTCTTGGCCATGGTTTTCCTTTCGGCTCCTGTTGGTTCAACTTATAAAATATCGCTCAGATCTTGTTTACCTGGATGAAGTCGAGTTCCACCGGCGTGGCTCGTCCAAAGATGGTAATAAGGACCCGGAGTTTTTCCTTGTCGGGCTTCACCTCCGACACGGTCCCCTGGAAATTACTGAACGGCCCATCCACAACACGGACTTCATCGCCCTCTTCAAAGGTGAACTTTGGTTTCGGCTTTGTAATTCCCTCTTCCATCTGCCGAATGATTCGATCGGCCTCATCGTCCGGGATAGGATAGGCCTTTTGACCTCCTCCCACGAACCCGGTCACCTTGGCCGTGTTGTTCACCGTATGCCAGGTCTCATCATTCAAGGACATCTGAACCAGGATGTATCCAGGATAAAATTTCCTTGACGAGGTCCTCTTCTGGCCCTGCTTGAGCTCCACCACCTGTTCTGTGGGAACGACGATTTTTCCGAAATACCGCTCCTGGCCGAGACTCCGGATCCGCTCTTCCAGGTTGAGCTTCACCTTGTGCTCGAAACCCGAATACGTGTGCACCACATACCACTTGAGGTCCTGATCAGCCCCCTGGGTGTTATCGACGTTCTCATTCATAAATTATATTTGAAGGTCGCGGGCCTTCACCTTTCAAGCTTCCTGTGCCCAAAAATCAATCTTGGAGAGGCTTTAACCTATAACAAGCCGGATGATCTTTATCAGTCCGAAGTCGACGATACCCAGATAGAGCGCGGAAAGAAGAGCCAAAAAAATGACCATGGCCGTAGATGCCAGCAGCTCTTTGCGGGTCGGCCACTTGACTTTTTTCAGCTCGATCCGCGCCTCCTTAAAAAAATGCACCGCCATGGACGCATATCGGGATATGGCGCCCTTTGAATCCTTCTTCTTTTCAGGCCGTCTCACGACCTCTTTCTTCACCGCGGGCTGAGGAACGGTCTTCCTGGGCTCCTGCTTGCCCGTGTCCTCTTCTCCGTGCGCCTCAGACGCCTCTTCAGGCCGGGCGGCCGCCTGGACCGGTGGGCTGGTATGGGGACGCTTCCGGCCGCTCTTTTTCTTCTTTTTCTTTTCCGCCGGTTTTTTCATATTTCGTCTCGACCATCCTGAATGAAAGACACCGCTTAAAACAACTCCCGGACAAAGTTTGGCAGGCCAGGAGGGATTCGAACCCCCATCACCCGGATTTGGAGTCCGGTGCTCTAGCCGTTAGAGCTACTGGCCTGCATACGGCGGGTCCCGCCTACTTCGTCTCCTTGTGCACCGTGTGCGTCCTGCACGACGGGCAGTACTTCTTGAAAGCAAGCTTGTCCGGCGTCTTTCTCTTGTTCTTGGTCGTAGTATAGTTCCTGTTCTTGCAGGCTTCGCAAGCCAGTGTAATGATGTCCCGCATTCTCATTCACTCCATGCCGTGTTGAACCGGAAAAATTGTCTCAGGTGTTGCTTCGCTACTCTATGATTTCTGAGATGACCCCGGCTCCCACGGTCCGGCCGCCTTCGCG
>CAYVDE010000125.1:0-9150 GCA_964450535.1 uncultured Desulfobacterales bacterium | reverse complement strand
TACTGTTTATTGATCCGAATGATAGTTGAAAAAATCGTTGAGTGTCAACAATAAAGCTATAACAACATGTAGTTGTTAAAAAAGGAAATCCGTCGGTGTTGTGATGGATAGGAGGAAATGAAAACCCCTGATGGATCATTGCGACGAGGGTAACCAACATACTGCTCCCACTCAGATTTAATACCACTCTTCTTGAGCAATAAAAAGTTGACGGCGTCGCAAAAAGCCCGAAAACGACCTGCTTCCTCACCTCGTTGAAAAACGGGGTCCAGTTAAATCAGTAACTTCTGGATTCCGGCCTTCGCCGGAATAACGGCCCGAGCCAGAAATCGGGTTTTCTGGATGGGAACCAGCTTCCTTCGTACACCAAGCTGGAGAAACGGTCATTTGCATGAGAATCAACTTCGGACTGGTTACCGCGAAACAATGGTCATACATGGCGAATGGTCAAATACAACCATGGCCTTGGAATCATTCAGGTAGAGATACCTCCGCTCATATTACATAAAAAAGGTTTATTCTAATTTCAAAAGGCAAAACCGGAAAAAATGAGGTACTGTGTCTCTAAGCAAAACTCCCAGAGCCATTCTTGCTGACACTCCACTTGTCAAAAACCTGTCAAAACCTTGACAATCTTGACAACAAAGAGTATTTTTGCATTGTCCTGAACGTATCAAAGAGCGTAGAAGAGCGATTTGCTCAAATCGATTACGATATAGTTATTAAAAAGCTTAAAAAAGCAAACATTAAAAGCCGCTCACAACCAACAGATCCCAGGGGGCGCGCATGCGCCCGAAAAACGTGAAACTTCAGATGCGAAGAAAAGCACGCATATTTCTGTTTGTTACAGGCGGCCTTCTCTCCCTGATAGTCCTGCTAGCGCTATTTGTCTGGGCGTTTGTGAATTCCGGATTATTCAAAAGCCGCATCGAGGATACCGTATCCCGGGTCCTGGGAATGGAGCTGAAGATCGAAGATCAAGTCAGAATCCTTCTTTTTCCAGCTCCGGGGTTAAGACTTGGAACCTTCCATATACGCAGCAACGAGGCCGAATGGATCAATGCCTCCGGCTTGGACCTTGAAATTCGGTTGCTTCCGTTCCTGCGCGGTCAGGTTGAGATAGAGAGTATCGGCCTCTTAGAGCCGACCCTGCAAATAGAGCGGGATTCCGAAGGCGCTTATAATTTTGTGCCGGCTCATCGTCCGGACGGCCGCGGAGAACGGCGCCCCCTGGAGATTCGGCATTTTCGAGCCCGGGATGCCAACCTGATCTTCATTGACAAGACATCCGGGGAAGAAATTCAGGCTCAACGTTGCGACTGGACTGCGAGCGATTTTGAGTGGAGGCCTGCAGGGTCGAACCCGTCCGGATTGAATCTGCCGGACTTTCAAGGACAACTGAGCTGCCGAAAAATTGTCTACGACGTAATGGAGGCAACCGAACTCGAGGCAGAGGTGTCGGTTCAGGATCAGCAACTCAAAGTCAGCCTCGTGACTGCCACGTTGTTCGACGGACGGTTGAAGGCCCGCCTGAAAAGCGATTTTTCCGGGTCTTCGCCGGACCATTTCTTAGAGTCGGAACTCGCCGAGTTTCGCATTGAGCGATTCATGGAAACCTTTCAGCAGGAACATGGGGCCGAAGGCTTGCTCACTTTTACCATGAAACTCAACTACTCAGGTAAAACACTCTCGGAGATGCGGACAAGCCTGGACGGCCGGGCAGAACTTTCAGGAACAGAACTCTTGCTGTACGGATTGAACCTGGACGAACAGCTTAAGCGGTACCGATCCACCCAGAGGTTTAATCTGGTCGACGTTGCCGCCTTCTTTGTTGCCGGACCCGTCGGCGTGGCAATCACCCGGGGTTACGGCTTTGCCAGCCTTTTTGTTGATACCGACCAGCAGACGCCTATCCGGGAATTGGTTTCAAAGTGGGACATTGAGAACGGCATAGCCCGTGCCCGCGATGTTGCCCTCTCAACAGCGGAAAATCGGGTCGCATTGGCCGGAAGCCTGGATTTTGTGAACTTGCAGTTCGAAGACGTGCGGGTGGCAGTGATCGATGCCGGGGGGTGCGCTGTCGTGGAACAGTCTATCCGGGGCGAATTTCATGATCCAGAGATCGAGAAACCTAATTTCCTGGTGGGCCTGGCCGGCCCGTTAATAGACATACTGGAACGAGGAGTTGATCTGCTCAAAGACACCGAATGCGAACCTTTTTACACCGGACAGCTTGTTGCACCCTGACCCGCCGCACACCCAACGATGGTCAACAACTGGAACTGCATGCTGCTGGACAACGACTGGTCACATATAATCAATGTTCATATTTGACCGTTGCAGCTTACCTTCCCGTCCCGTCCACCCATGTCTATTCAACCATATATCCCAATTAAATCATTACAATACAGGTTAAGTGCCGGACACACGACGTCCGGCACGAATTTTGAGTAGTTTATGAAAGACGGCAATAACAGGCACTATCAACCCGCCTGTTAAACGCCTTCTTTATTAAACCTGTAGATCGGCTTTGCCGGAAAGCGGCTGCCATAATCATCGTCCGAATTGATGTGCATGTGTTGCCCTAAAAACAGAAATGAGGCCATGCAAACGCTTCTCTCTATGATTGGTAAGGCGGGACAGGAGGGATATCATGAAATCAGGCACAAGGGACGAGGCAGAGGGAAGTGGCATAAAGTGAAGGGCAAAATCAGGCAGGTCGCCGGAAAATTAAGTATGTATCGCGACTTGGAAGCCGAAGGCAAAGACGAAAAGAGGGCTGGAAAAGCTCAGGAAAAGTTCGGCCAGGCAAAGAAAATCGTGGGGAAGTAGAGTCTACAAAAAAATCAGCGTAATGCTTGAAAGGAGGCGAACATGCTTTGGACTATTTTTGTAATTCTCTTGATCCTGTGGGGATTAGGATTGATGACAGGTTACACCATGGGTGGAGTCATTCATGCCCTTTTAGTCATCGCCATCATCGTGGTGCTGATCCAGGTTATTCAAGGACGACGACGAGTGTAACCATTCAGGCCCTTGCCGGGCAAGGCGAGATGTTTACAGAAAAGGAGTAACTGATATGAAAAAGAGGAACATGTTTATCGGGTATTTTGTCCTTCTGATGGTGATCACAGCCCTTTCGGCGTGTGGATCGACGTCCAAACAGACAACACCAGGTGAATACGTTGACGATTCGGTTATCACGGCCAAGGTTAAATCTCTGCTTGCAGGGGATGATTTTCTCAAATCATTTCAGATCAGTGTGGAAACCCGTAAGGGCATCGTTCAATTGAGCGGCTTCGTCAATTCTCAGAAGGCGGTCAATAAAGCGGGTGAAATCGCAAGGAACGTTCAAGGGGTGACATCCGTAAGGAATGATCTGATCGTTAAATAGGGTCAGCATGTTGAGCAAGAGAATCAAAACGGGTTGCCGAGCAGGAGGAAGGAAGGCTTTTGAGAAACAGAATTGTCAATCAATAGGAGGTTCCCATGAGCGACAAACGAAAAGCGTATGAAGAAAAGCTCGATACACAGTTGAAGGAATGGGACGCGGAGATCGCTCTGCTCAAGGCCAAAGCGGAGGATGCCAAGTCCGACGCGAAGATCGATTACTACAAAACCATCGAGACCTTGGAGCACAAACAGGACAAGGCCAAGACGAAGTTTCAGGAGTTGAAGACCTCCGGGGATGAGGCATGGGAAGCCGTAAAAGGCGGAATGGAAAAAACCTGGGCTGAAGTCAAGGCGGCCTATCACGACGCGGTTTCGAAATTCAAATAGGGCAAGGGAACGTTGAACGATAAGGATAATCACGGTGAAGACATGAATGAAGAGAGCTGGATAGCCGGTTCCAAAGCGGATTTTCTTAGATCGGCCGGTATCGGGCCGGAGCTGGCCGAGTTTGTGATTGCCTTCCTCGAAAAGCCTTGCAGCTAACCGCTTAGCCGATTTGTCTTGGCTCTTCCCTCCTGGCAATTGACATTTTACATAACCCTTGCCTAAGATGCTTCTCGCCGAGAGAGATCGTTTCATGCCTCTTGCAGCAGCCCGAAGCCCCCAGTCACCCCTTCGGAGAGGGAGAGATTGCATTGAAGATAATTATCGTAGGTGGGGGCGAGGTCGGGTTTCACATCGCCCAGCGTCTCTCCGCTGAGAACCAGGACGTCTTGCTGATCGACAAGGATCCGGAGAAGGCCAACCGCATCAACGAGGAGCTGGATGTCCAGGCCCTCATCGGTTCGGGCACGAGTCCCGGAATGCTCAAGAGTTCGGGAATCATGGATGCCGACATGCTGGTGGCCGCAACGGACAGCGACGAAGCCAACCTCATCGCATGCATGCTGGCCCGGCACCTCAACCCTTACATCCTGAAAGTCGCCCGACTGCGAAACCCCGAATACCTGGAAATGAAGGAGCTGCTGTCCCGGGATATCCTCGGCATTGATCACATCATCAACCCTGAATCCGCCGTTGTGGAGACCATCCAGAGCCTGATGAAGGTTCCCGGAGCGTCCGACGTGATCGACTTCGTAGACGGCAGAGTCAAGCTTGTCGGCGTGAACATCAGGGCGGACTGCCCTTTAGCAGCCAGGAAGCTCTCGTCGTTTCACGGCATGGAAGGCAAGCCCCTGATCGGGGCCATTGTCCGCGGGAGCCGCGTCCTGATCCCTCACGGTGAGGACACAATTAAGCCTGATGATCTGGTATACGTAGTGGCGCGACGGGACGAGCTCCTTGACGTCCTGGGTCTTTTCGGAATCAAGGAACAGGAGCTGAAGCGCATCATCATCGTGGGCGGAGGCCAGACCGGAAGTGCTCTGGCCAAGGCCCTGGACGGCACTCGAATCTCCACCAGCCTCATCGATCGAAGTCCGTCGCGTTGTGAAGAACTCGCAGAGTCCCTGCAGAGGGTCATGGTCATCAACGGCGACGGTACCGACCGGGAAATCCTCCTGGAGGAAAATGTAAGCAGCGCAGACTTCCTGATAGCGCTTACGGGCGACGAAGAGAGCAACGTGCTTATATCACTTCTGGCCAAGGGGCTCGGGGTCCGCAAGACCATCACGCGAATCAATAAACTGAGCTACATTCCACTGGTCTCTTCAATAGGGCTCGACACCATAGTCAGCTCCAGGCTGTCCGCTATTCGGGGGATCCTGCAGCACATAAGGAGGGGTAAAATCGTGTCAGTTGCCCCCCTCAAGGGAGAGCACGCCGAAGCAATTGAGGCGGAGGCCCTTAACACCTCGGAGATCGTGAACACCCCGCTTTCCCGAATCAAGTTCCCCGAGGGGGCGCTCATCGGGGCCGTGGTGCGGAAAGACGAGATCATCATTCCGCGCGGGGATACACAGATTCAGGCCGGGGATCGCCTGATCATCTTCGCTCTTCATGAGGCCGTGCCCAAACTGGAAAAGCTCCTGACCGTCAAGCTGGACTACTTCTGAGATACTTTACGACGCGCCTCATCTTCATCTGAATAGATACAACATCCGAAGGCAATCATCCCGGTCCGAATGGGAGAGGATATCATTGGGGAGGACCTCATGGAAGCGATCCTCCTCTACATTTCGCTGTATTTGGCGGTGGTATTCACTTCGAGTATGATTCTTGCCTTCATGGGTATCGATGTCCTGACGGCCTTTTCCGGGTCAGCCGCTGCAATGGGCAATGTAGGGCCCGGTTTCGGAAAAGTGGGAAGCATGGGGAATTTCAGTTCTATTCCAGATGCGGGCCTGTGGGTCCTCTCCGCGGTCATGCTTCTGGGACGGCTGGAGATATTCGGCCTCGTGCTTTTCATTTTTATTCGAAGGTGGAAGTGATGAGGACCTCAGGAAAGCTCATTAATCCACGGCTGATCACCAAATCCTCGCCAGATGCCAATATGGATTTCATCAGCTCAAAGAGGCTTTCCACCATGTCAGCTGAATCGTTTTGGGACAGCAGTGTATTCTAGACGGGCAAAAAGATTGAGTTTGAGTTGCATACAGTTGTCTATATTTCATACCGTCGGCGGCGTAGGGAACATATAGGGAAATAGGGTCCCGGTTACTGAATACATGATTCACCTTATTGATTAATCCAGGCCGGGGAGTTAGGCTGAGTATAAAATGTGAATGTGTATAAGATAAGGCAGTTTGTGTGTATGAGGGAACCGCAAAGGGAGGATAAAGGGTGATTCAACTGTGTATCATTATTGTTACCTCAAGAGCCTTCCATAGACAATCAATGATTTAAATAAATAAGGGGGTTTGTTATGGAAATTGTGAATTTTGTCATTGCTCTTGTTGCGTTGATTATTGCAATCATGGCATTTCAAAGGACAGGCGCAACTAAAGAGCTCAAAAAAAGTACAGCCGAGCTTCTGGCCAAAATGGAAAAAAAGATGCGAGAAAAAGAAGCAGATAAAGCGGAGGAGGAAAAATCACAGCAATAAGCGAAACCATATGGGCGGGCCATTAAACGGCTACAAAATACGAAATATCATATTATCGGTATGTTATCCTCTATTCTTAGCCCTAATGGTTATTCCGGCGATTCTGCGACGCATCTGATGGAGTCTGACTATGTACCTTTCCTTAATTATCACCTTTTTGCTTCTTCTGGTAATTATCATCACGGCTGTACAAAACACTATGCCTTTGTATCTCAAGTTTTTCACTTGGAATTTTCAGATATCTATTACAGCCTTGATTTTTTATTCTTCCCTCATTGGTGGAGCCATTGTGGCGGTTTTGGCCTTGCCAAAACTGGCGAAGAAATCTCTTCACGCGAGGAATATGAACAGGGAGATCCATAAACTGAAGGGAAATATTCTAGATCTGGAAAAAAGAGATGTTGCTGAGTCTTAGGTGGAATAATGCGCAGAAGGGTGTCCTCAAGAGAGGTTGGTACGTTCTATTGTTTGCAGCGCTGGTGTCTGCGAATGTTCCTGCCGTCGCCTTTGCCCAATCATCATGCCCCGGCATTCACATAAATATTCTGAATATAAAAAACAGCACGGGAACCATAGCCTGTGCGCTTTTCGAGTCGTCGGCCGGTTTCCCGCGCGAGTACCTGCGCCACGCAACCAGTATGATGGCAATAGAAATTCGGGATACGCAGGCGCGTTGCGACTTTGTAGGCATCCCGCCGGGAACGTATGCGCTTGTTGTTATTCATGATGAAAACAGGAACGGTAAGCTTGACACCAACTGGATGGGGGTCCCAACGGAAGGTTACGGTTTTTCAAGCGGCGCCAAAGCAACGCTCAGTGCGCCCTCGTTCTCTGACGCCAGTTTGCGGTACGACGGGGGAACCCTCGATCTGACGATCAGCCTGCATTACTGAGTGCCAATTGTGGTCGGTTATGCATCGTATCATTAGGAGTCGGAATTCCCCAAATAGTAATGTTTGATGGGCCGCAGCTCCTTATCCAGCTCGTATACCAACGGTATGCCGGTAGGAATATTCAGTGCTACAATGTCTTCGTCTGAAATATTGTCGAGATACTTCACCAGTGCCCTTAGGCTGTTGCCGTGAGCTACGATAATCGCTCTTTTCCCCGCTTTGACGGCAGGTGCAATAGATCCGTGCCAATAGATCAAGAAGCGCTCGACTGTGTCTCTTAGACACTCTGTTAGTGGCAAATCGCGATCATCCAATTCCCGATAACGTGGATCATGGGCCGGATATCGTTCGTCCGTTTTCTCCAAGGCCGGGGGCTTGATATCATAGCTTCTGCGCCAAAGGAGTACCTGATCCTCCCCGAATCGCTTTGCGGTCTCAGCCTTGTTCAAGCCTTGCAGAGCCCCATAGTGCCGTTCATTCAGCCGCCACGAACGCTCGACAGGAATCCACATTTGGTCGAGTTCATCCAGCACAATCCAAAGTGTGCGTATGGCGCGCTTCAGCACTGATGTATAGGCGACATCGAATTGGTAGCCTTCAGATCTGAACGTCTTGCCGGCTTCTCGAGCTTCGATCCTGCCATGGCCGGAAAGATCGACATCCGTCCAGCCAGAAAAACGGTTTTCCCTATTCCACAAGCTTTCACCGTGCCGCAATAGCATCAATTTCATTATCCTGTCACCCTATGTTTTTCCTTCTTTTTGAGCTCCCTGCCGCAATCAGGACAACACGCAGTTTTTCTTCGCATGACCCTTGGTCTCGCCCACACGGATCCAGTTTGCACCCTTGCAGCAGGTACTTTGAAAACGGCTCTTGTCAACAAAGGTCTCCAGAACATACAGGGGATATCCGTAAAACTCAACCCAGTCCCCGGCAAGCACCCGGGCCGAAAGGCCGAAAAGGTGCGAGGCCGGATTCTTCAGCCGGACCCAGGGCAGTATGAGTAAACGAGAGTGGTTGGCCACATGGCGGATGTTGCGACTCCTCTCGTCCCCGCACCAACCGTTTTACTCGTCCCGGCTGCGAATCCGGAACACACTCGAACTCCACGCCAGACACGCCACCGGCCGGTCTCCTGAATACGACGGACCATCTTCAGGTGAATTGGACGGAACCTGTTCAGAGATCCTTCCATTGGTTCCATGCATACAAAAGGAGGCGGGTCCGGCGGAACGCAGTATCGCCGGTTCTGCTGGTTGCAGGCACCCTCCTTTGGCGCCGGAAGCGTGATCAATCCCAGATCTTCCAGCTTTCTCAAAAGGATACGGCATACTTGTTCCTTTGGATACCCGTTCTCTTGTCGCCAGTTCCACAAACGGCACAACTCAAGGTTGATGGGCCGCCGTCCACGATTCCAGTACTGAAGAATGACTTCCTTGATCCAAGCGAGGTCTTCGTCACGTAATTGGATGGGCCACAGAAAGAAAATCGAGCATGTCTCTTCCGACCTCGTGTTCTGCAGGCTTGACGGAAGTCCCATCAAACGCATTGGCACAGCGTGTCGGACACAAAGACCTGGCCATGACGGACCGGTATTCCCATTTGTGCATCACAAGAAATCTCCAGAGGCAGGAGAAGCTGGCAGCCTTTTACGGCTCGCCGGAAAGTAGTCTTGAGCCGACCTTGGAACACAGGGGAAGAAAAGGCACGATCCCGATAAAAAAAGAGCAGGCCGGGATTTTCTCCTAACCAGCTCTTTTTATTATTCTTTTCTGGTCGGGACGAGAGGATTTGAACCTCCGACCCCCTGAACCCCATTCA
>CAYVDE010000124.1:0-9202 GCA_964450535.1 uncultured Desulfobacterales bacterium | reverse complement strand
CTGGATGGAAACTAATTGGATTGACATATAATTAGGCATATCCTAGTTTTCATCCGTAAATGGTCTTTTTCTGTTTCATGAGTCGGCCTGCAAGGACTGTTTCAGCGGGTGTCGAGTTCCCCTGTCCCGCCGGCGGAGATTGCAGTTTTTACTCTCCCGCGGGTGGATGGGGACGGCGTGATAGGTCCCGAGGTGTTCGATCCAAGTGACCTTCTCACTTCGGGCTGATTCACGACAGGGCGGTTGAAAGGGCGGCTGTATGAAGTACATAAAAAGAAACCATATTCTTCTGATTTCCCTTCTCGTACTTATAGGAGGGAATTCGATGCGAGTCTACGCCGAAGCCGGGGAACCCAAGGTCTTTACTCTTCAGGAGAGCATCGAAACGGCACTGGAGCGGAACTGGAATGTGAAGGCCGTGGAGGAAAAAATCCGGCAGGCCGAGGCCGTGAAGGAACAGGCGCGTGCGGATTTCCTTCCCAAGTTCAAAACGTCTTATTCTTACACCCGGCTGGACCATGAGAGGTCTACGGATCCTATGGCAATGGGCCCGTTTGAGATTCCCGGCAGTGTCCTTTCCGTTCGAGACAATTACCAGTGGAAGACTTCCATAACTCAACCACTGTTTACCGGTTTTGCGCTGTCGAGCGCATACGAACTGGGAAAGCTGGGGATTGATGAGGCCGAACTTGGACTCGAGCTGGAAAAGCTCGACCTGATTCTCGCCGTCAAACAGGCCTATTTTCGCGTGCTCGAGGCGGATAGGTTTGTAGAGGTGGCGGAAAAAGCGGTTGATTCCCTCAAATCCCATGTGGAGGTGGCCCGGAGTTTTTATAACGTCGGGATGATTCCCATAAATGACCTGCTCAAGGCGGAGGTGGAGCTGTCCAATGCCGAGCACGACTTGATCCGGGCGGAAAACGCTGCTTTGATTGCCAGGGCTTCCTTCAACACCACTCTGGCCAGGCCCATCAACGACGCCGTAGTACTGGAAGACCTTCAAAGCTTTTGCCCTGAAACGGGCCAGTTCTCCGGCTATGTGGAGCAGGCCCTCCGGCAACGGCCTGAGATCAGGAGTCTTGAAGTCAGACTGGAGCAGACCGCTCAAAAGCGCCGCCTTGCGGCAAGCGATTATTACCCGGACATCTCTCTTAATTATGACTATATCAAGGAAGGCGACGAACCTGACGTCAGAGGTAGCCGGGTGCACGATGCGAATCGCTGGCAGGTCATGGCCGTTATGTCGTGGACTTTCTTTGAGTGGGGAAAGACTCGCAGTGCTGTCCGCGAAGTGGAAAGCATGCGCATGCAACTGGTGCAGACACGGGCCGCCATGGAGGACAATATTCGTCTGGAGGTCAAGCAGGCCTATCTGGATCTCTTTGAGGCCGAGAAGAATATCCCGACCACGACCAAGGCCGTGGAACAAGCCGAGGAAAACCTGAGGGTGAGTCGTGAGAGGTATGAGGCACAGGTGGCTACTTCAACGGAGGTGCTGGACGCCCAGACCCTGCTAACACAGGCACTGACGAATTACTACCGCGCTCTCTACAGCCATCATCTGGCCCGGGCGAGGCTCGAGCGGGCTCTCGGCGAGATGTGAACGGTCTCCAGGCCGCAGCCCGCCGTGTTGCCCCAAGGGACGTCCTGAAGGGAACAGGCATACCGCCGGCATGATTCAGTTATTTAATGTATCCAAACACTTCGGGCAAAATGTGGCTCTTGCCGGCATAGATCTAAAGATCCGAAAGGGTGAGTTTGTTTTCATCACAGGTCCCAGCGGGGCCGGCAAGACCACGCTGCTTAGACTGATTTTCGGTTCCCAGAGCCCCAGTGACGGGGCGATTCTCATAAGCGGGATAAACCTGAATCGAATCCGTCGCGCAAAGCTTGACCTGATGCGCAGGAGAATCGGGTTCGTGTTTCAGGACTTCAAGCTTCTTGAAGAGAGGTCTGTTTTCCAAAATGTGGCCCTGGCCCTGGAGGTGGTCGGGGAACGCCCCTCCATTATTCGGAAGAAGACCCGCCAGGTCCTCAGGGCCGTCGGCCTGGCCGGAAAGGAGGCCCTTTATCCCCAAGAGCTTTCCGGTGGAGAGCAGCAGCGGATCGCGATCGCGCGGGCGATAATCAATGAACCCATCATCCTCCTCGCAGATGAGCCTACCGGAAGCCTCGATCCGGACATCACTCAGGATATTATGCTGCTTTTCCGGACCATCAACCTCCGTGGGACCACTGTGGTTTTTGCCACGCACAGCCGGGACCTGCTCAGGGACACTGACCAGAGGACCGTTCTTCTCAAGAACGGACGTATCGAACACGAATCCCCGCCTTCGCCGGAAAACCGGCCATGATCCCTCGACTCTGGACATATTTTTTTAAGCGAGCCCTCTCCAACATCCTGGAGCAACGCTTCATTCAGTTCATCAGCATGGGGACCATTACTATTTCTTTCCTGCTTCTGGGCGCCTTTGTCCTGTTCGTGGTAAACCTCAACACCTGGTTAATGGACTGGGGGCAGTCCCTGTCCATGTCCGTTTACCTGGAAGAAGGCATCAGCGATGAGCTTAAGGAGGAGATCCGCGAAGCACTCAATGGGATCCCGGGAGCTGAGCTTCGTGGGTTTATCAGCAAGGACAAGGCCCTGGAGGACCTCAAGGAGGCGTTCGGCGCCCAGGCCGCGCTCCTTGACGGGTTCGAGGAAAACCCTTTGCCCGCATCTTTTGAACTCCTGTTTTCAGAGGCGGAATTCCGGAACCTGGAGCCTGAGACCGTAAAGCACGAAATAGAATTACTGGAAGGTGTGGAGGAGGTCCAGTACAGCGAGCAATGGATCGAACGCTTCGAGGGCTTCCTTTACATGATTCAGGCCGGAGGAGTCATCATCGGGGGGCTGCTCTGCCTGGCCGTCCTCTTTATCACCACGAACACCATAAAGCTGACCATATACGCCCGCCGTGACGAGCTCGAGATCTATAAGCTGGTGGGAGCAACGGATGGATTTGTCAAGGCCCCTTTTCTCATAGAAGGGGCGATTCAGGGGTTTGTGGGCGGGGCGGCCGCTCTGACCTGTCTTTACGGTGTCTACCACCTGGTTTCCCTGAAGCCCCTTTATGCATCGGGGTTTCCTGTCCTTAGAGTAGTTTTTCTCCCGCCTGAGATTGCTCTCGGCCTCATTGTCTTAAGTCTCATTCTAGGATTCATAGGCGGAATGATCGCTGTAGGCCGCTTTTTTCATACAGGGCCCTGATATTTTAATCCAGCTGTGTCATGTCAAGAGATTCAAAGATTCTATGATACGTTACGCTTCCCGGGCATTTTGCATACTCCTGATTGCTACCGCGGTGCCGGCTCATTGTCCGGCCCTCGCGGATTCCGATGCCCTTCGAAATGAACAGATTCGAAATATTGAGGAAAAACTGCTAAGAGAACGCGAACAATATGTCAGGTACGACGTAAAAGAGAAAAACCTGCTGGGTCAACTGGGGGAAATTGAAAAACAGATTTCAGAAAAGAAAGAGCTCCTTGTTTCTCTTAATGAAAAAATCCGTGAACAGCGGGCCGGCCTTAATGAGTCTCAAGAGGAACTGAACAGGCTGGAGGTTGAGGCGGATGAGGTTCGAGGCCGCTTGGGCAAGAGAGTGGTGGCATATTACAAATACGCCAGGAGGGGGTATGTGAAATTGCTGGCAACCGCCCCGGACCTGGATGAGTTGAGACGGCGAACGTACTACCTGAGGATCGTTATGGAGCAGGACCGAATCCTCCTTCAGCGTATGCTGGATGTCCTCAGGGTTCATAGGGGACAGTTGCAGGCCGTGGAGGAAAGGCTTCGAGTGGTTTCTTTACTGGAGAAGGAGGAGTCGGAGCACCTGGAGGCCATTAAGGAAGAACTTGATAAGAAAGTCTTTCTTCTCATGAGGATTCATAAGGAAAAAGAGTTTTATGAAACGGCGGTCAGAGAGCTCGAGACGGCCTCACAGGAACTGAAGGAGACCGTGGCGAGCCTGGACCGCAAACAGGAACGCAGAGCCGAGCTTTCTTCTGACTTTTCCCGGCATAAGGGAGACCTCCCGGTCCCTTTCAAAGGGAAAATAATTGAGAACTATCACCCACTGGGAACGGGGCCCGTTTTGACTCATAAGGGGGTTTTCATTCAAGGTGATTCAGGGGGTGAGGTGCGGGCGGTGTATGACGGGAGGGTGGACTACTCCGGCTGGCTAAAGGGCTACGGGCAGATTATCATCATCAACCACGGTTCGCGTTACTTTTCCATCTGCGCCCACTTGTCTGAGATAAGGGTGGAGGAAGGGGATATTGTGAGCACAGGGGACGTGATCGGGCTCGCAGGAGAGTCCGGCTCTCTGTCGGGACCGGGGCTCTACTTTGAACTCAGAAAAGCGGCTGAGTCGCTGGATTCCACTGTGTGGCTAAAAGTGCGTTGACCTCCGTGCTGCTCGGCGTTATCATTGCTGTGAAGGCTTGCCAAGGACCAGGTCAGCACCTGTCTTGACAAATGATGTGCCGCTCTTATGCGATCCGATACCCGGTATCCTTCCTCAAATCGATGAGGTCCTTCGGAAGGATCGGATGCATTTCCAAAGGCGTGACGGCGAATTCATCATAAGATCGGGTATTCGCTTCTTATTTGTTTCGCGCCGGGGCTTTGGCTCCGTGTGCGGGGACTGAGGCGAGCGGCAGGAGCGGCGCCGATGCATAACCATTTTAAAGGGGATTCAGGGAACTCGGTTTCCAATGAATCAGGAGCTTTATTCTATGAAATATTTTAATGGTAAGGCCTTAGCCTGCGCTTTGTGGCTTTGCTTCCTTATTTCCGGTTTCCTGTTTTTTCAGGGGAGCGGCTCATATGTCAAAGCCGGAACCGATGAAGTTTACAAGAACATAGAGGTCTTCGCCGAGGTCCTCCGTCAGATAGAAGAACACTATGTGGAGCCCCAGGATTCCGAGGAGTTGATTTACGGTGCTATCAAAGGAATGGTGGAAAGCCTGGATCCCCACTCCGCCTTCATGACCCGGCAGGAACACAATGACCTTATGATAGAGACCAAAGGCAGCTTTTCCGGTGTAGGTATTGAGATCACCACCCGGGACGGCGTCATAACGGTAGTGTCGCCTATTGAGGGGACTCCTGCCTATCGGGCGGGAATCAAGGCGGGCGACCTGATCATCAAGATAGATGACGAATCAACAAAAGACATGACCCTTCCTGAGGCCGTCAAGCGGATCCGCGGACCCAAGGGTTCTGAAATCAAGCTGACCGTTACCAGGGAGGGGCAAGAGAAACCCCTCGATTTCAAAATTACGCGTGATGTGATACCGCTTCGCAGCGTGCGACATCATAAACTGACCCCAATGATAGGCTACGTGCGTATCTCCAATTTCCAGAGCAAGACGGAACCCGATTTGCGGTCCGCATTGAAGCAACTGGAAAGCGAAGAGCCTCTTGAGGGGCTTATTCTGGACCTCAGAAACAACCCCGGCGGGTTGCTGGATCAGGCTATCAAAGTCTCGGATCTGTTTATCGACCAAGGCCTCATAGTCAGCACAAAAGGAAGGGACCCCAACCAGAACATGGAGATTTTTGCCAGCAAGAGCGATCAGTCCCGGAGTTATCCGATGGTCGTTTTGGTCAATGAGGGCAGTGCGAGCGCATCGGAGATCGTGGCCGGGGCCTTGCAGGACAACAAAAGGGCCCTTGTCCTCGGCGCCAAGACATTTGGAAAGGGATCGGTCCAGACCATCCTGCCGCTCTCGGACGGATCCGGCCTTCGCTTGACCACGGCCAGATACTATACACCGGGCGGCAGGGCCATTCAGCTGAAAGGCATAATACCTGATATCGAACTCGCTTTTTCGCCCCCGAGCAACGATCCCGAGGCCGAGCACCCGCATTTTATGAGGGAAGAGGATCTGAAGGGGCACATGGAAAACGATGAGATCGGAGACGATTCAAAGGAGGAAGAGAACGGCAGCGGCATGGAGGTTGATGAGCAGGCCGAAGCCCTTTTAGAACGGGACAATCAGGTGAGACATGCCTTGCAGTTGCTAAAGAGCTGGAATGTCTTTTCCCGCATGCAGGATGGGTCGTGAACCTTTAGAGCAGGCCCTTGCCCGCAACCCAAGGTCAAGGATGATGGCCTCGTAAAAAGTTCCTCGGGCGTCATTCCGGCGAAGGCTGGAATCCCTATAGTGCCTTACTCTTGAAAGCCTGTCACAAAAAAAAAGAAGTCCAGAAGTGGGATCCGTGGTTCGTGTTTCGTGATTCGTGGTTCGTGGTTTGTTAACAGAACGGTATCTCCAAGGGTTCAGCGTGAAGACACCTTGCGAAGAAACAAAGTTTGGGCCCTTAGGGCCGCTGGAACGACAACATGTTGTCGGTTACGAAAACTCAAGTGTTTCCCGCTGAATAGCGGGATTTGGTGTTCGGGCTGGCTCGGCCAAACCGTCCATCACGAAGGCACCTGAAACCCGAAACCTCAAGCGAATAAAGCCGGAGCCGGTTGCACCACGCCGTCAAGGATCACTGGCGCGGAGAATGAGCGTCCAGTTTGGTTTCTTCGGGATCGAAATCGATTTCCTTCGATCCACAGACCCCGGAGTCTTCCTTCACACAGCGGCAGGCATCAACCATGCCGAAGAAATCGAAAACCACCAGAGGCCCGGGGAAACCAAAGCGCAGGCCGTCGAACAGGACGGTCTTCTGGTTCTTAGGTCTGCTGTTTCTGGCCGGAGGTTCAATTGCGGCTTTTTTCTTTTTCGGACAAAGAGGCACTTCCGATGCACCCCCGGCTTTTGAAGAGGCTCACATACGCCTCCCGCGGATTCAAGAATACATCGGACGAATAGACCGAGCCGTCTATGAGGTTCTATATAGACGGGGGATTGTCGAGAAGGACATCCTGTTTACGGACGTTGGACACCGGGCCGAGAACGGGGAATCGTGGGATTTCACCGAAGTAACGATCCGGCTTCAGGACGAGGCCGGACTAAATCTTGTACGGCGCGAACTGCTTTCCAGGATAGAGGAACTCGGCCCTTCTGTTGAGTACTGGAGGGATGCGGAGCCGTCCAATGGTATCGCCTTCCGAGTGTACGCGCGAAATCGCCTGACGCACCGGATTTGTCTCATCATAGAGGAAGCACGGCCCAAACCGCTTATTGTCAAGCACCTGCCTAAGGTAGCCATCATTATCGATGACCTGGGATACGACCTGGTTCTGGCCAGGGCATTTGCGTCGCTCGAAATCCCCGTGACCCTTTCTGTACTGCCTATGGCTCCATACACCGCAGAAATTGTGGGTGAGGCCTTGCGAAACGGACGTGAAATCATGCTTCATCTTCCAATGGAACCAACGGGATATCCGGCATTGAACCCCGGGCCTGGAGCTCTACTCAACTCGATGGAACCCGAGGAAATACGTCGTCTTGTCATCAGGCACCTGAACGAGGTTCCTCAGGCCGGGGGAGCCAATAACCACATGGGGTCCTCCTTTACAGAGGAAGGCGAGAGAGTTGCTGTGTTTCTGGAAGAGATCCGTAAGAGAGGCATGTTTTTTGTGGACAGCAAGACATCGGCCCATTCCGTTGCCTATGGCCTTGCAAAAGAGATGGGAGTGCCGGCGGCATGCAGAAGTGTCTTTCTTGATAATGAGCACTCTGAAAAAAACATAGGCATTCAAATAGAACGGCTGTTGGGAGTAGCCAAGCAGCGTGGCGAGGCCATAGGAATCGCCCACCCGTTTCCGGAAACACTGAAGGCCCTCAAGGAGGTAGCGGGCCGCTTAAGAGAGGAAGTTGAAGTGGTGACCGTGTCGGAACTGGTGAGGTAGCCCCCATAAAAAAACGGCTGCTTTCAGCAAGCTCCGCATCAATCAGCGGAATCTATTGTAATGGTTCAAAAAATACACAGGATACACGATAGAGGATGGCCGGTTTTTTAAATCAGACCCGCTTGTTTTTCCCTTGAAATCGGTAAGACTTGGATATATACTTAGAATCAAATCAAGAGGCATGAGATGAAAGCGCCACCCAAGGGCGGGGATCCGGATCTAAATCCATTCCCCGCTTATCTGACTGAAGGACCGAAGGGGTGGAGTCGCCAGGAATAGGACGGCGTTTAGGGCGGAGGTCTTGAGATATATTTTTCATGGAAATTGAAAATAAAGTCTTGACTTCCATTTTGCGGGACAGTATAAATGAAGATTCCAAGGTTGCAGAGCCTCGATTGTGGGGTCAGGCTGTAACCGGAAAGACCAGGCCGGTTTCAGGGCCTTGCTCTTTGAAAACTAAATAGCGACTTTGGTGAGCAGGTCTCCGTTTGAACAACGGATCCGTATGGATCTCAGGATTTAACTGGAGAGTTTGATCCTGGCTCAGAATGAACGCTGGCGGCGTGCATAACACATGCAAGTCGAACGAGAAATCCCGCCTTCGGGTGGGAGAGTAAAGTGGCGCACGGGTGAGTAACGCGTGGGTAACCTGCCCCTGAATTCGGGATAACTCCGCGAAAGCGGTGCTAATACCGAATATTGTCACAAGGACCGTGGTCTTTGGGATGAAAGGTGACCTCTCCATGGAAGTTGCCGTTCGGGGAGGGGCTCGCGTACCATTAGCTTGTTGGTGGGGTAATGGCCTACCAAGGCTGCGATGGTTAGCTGGTCTGAGAGGATGATCAGCCACACTGGCACTGAAACACGGGCCAGACTCCTACGGGAGGCAGCAGTGAGGAATTTTGCGCAATGGGGGAAACCCTGACGCAGCAACGCCGCGTGAGTGAAGAAGGCCTTCGGGTCGTAAAGCTCTGTCAAGTGGGAAAAAAGTCTTCCCGTTAATAGCGGGAGGGCCTGATGGTACCACTGGAGGAAGCACCGGCTAACTCCGTGCCAGCAGCCGCGGTAATACGGAGGGTGCAAGCGTTGTTCGGAATTACTGGGCGTAAAGAGCGTGTAGGCGGCATGGTAAGTCAGATGTGAAAGTCCTGGGCTCAACCCAGGAAGTGCTTTTGAAACTACCATGCTAGAGTATGGGAGAGGAGAGTGGAATTCCCGGTGTAGAGGTGAAATTCGTAGATATCGGGAGGAACACCCGTGGCGAAGGCGACTCTCTGGACCAATACTGACGCTGAGACGCGAAAGCGTGGGGAGCAAACAGGATTAGATACCCTGGTAGTCCACGCTGTAAA
>CAYVDE010000123.1:0-9332 GCA_964450535.1 uncultured Desulfobacterales bacterium | reverse complement strand
ATCCCTACCTGGATACCAACAGCAGCGGGCTCACTTATATTGTGGACCGCCTCAAGGATGAGGAGATCTCAGGTCACGTCCTTCTGACGCGCGGTGAGAGATCCGATGTAGCCGAGCTGTGTGCGAGGCTGTTATGATAGCCCGGACATAGAGTACACACATCCCGCCGGCGTCGCGGCCGGTGCCGGCACCATCCAACCGATCCTTCTCATTTCCCCTCCATTCCTTATAACCCGGTAAAGAGAGAATACCAGCATGATATGCAAAAGGGTGGAGGTCCGCAGGAACAGGCCTGCATGCACTATCGTTCAGACAACGCTGACTGGAGGCACGTAACCACTTCAGCCGGCTTTCTGGCAACCGCATAACGCCATTCCCCGAACTGGCCGTCCGCATTCACCGCCTTGACCCAGCGTTCGGCCGCAGCCCTCTTTACCGGTTCCAGAGGATCGAACCCCTTGGTCTCCAGAATCAGATGAACAGGGTCCGCACGGTCTGTTTTCAGAAGAACAAGGAAGTCAGGTATATAGTCGTGGGCCTGCCCGTTATGAAAATAGGGAATGGCAAAACCGAGTCCCATATTCTTCACGAATGCCAGTGTCGCCGGATGGGTGTCGATGAAGTAGGTCGCGGACTGTTCCCATTTCCGGGTATCCGCGACGGCATAGTTCAAGTGGCATCGCTCCACCTCGCGAACATCTTTGGAGGACCAGAAATCGACGTCTTCGGTGGAACCCGGGCCCCGATGCCTCTCGTATTTGGGGACTTCCGGGACCTCCCCCTGGGAGATATCCGGTCGGATCGCGTGCAGCAGACGTTCCACCACCCACCCATAGTACGGCGACAGGAAGACGTCCATGGCATCGGCGGGCGGCGATACGGATATTTTTTCCTGAAGATATTGCCTGATGATCCCGACAAGCTGTGGAAAGAGCACATGAGGTGAAAGATCGCATGTCTCCCGGGACACATACTCGCGGGTCAGGGTCGAGGCCAGCTCAAAGATGAGTTCCTGTTCCCTGCGCCCCGCCCGGAAGGGGTTCAGCGTCACACTCGTGAGACGGCCCGGTCCCGTCAGGGAGGGCCTTCCTCCGTTGATTGGCAAGGCCGCCTTCATCTGGACCTCGGGGGGGATGTTCATGGGGTCCAGCTCCACACGGGGCTCCGCTTCCCAGTCCACGGTTATGCGGTTTCGAATGGCCTGGGTATATCCCTCCACCCGCGGGAACGTGATGCGAAAACGCTCTTTTGAAGGTATGGCGTGAACGTGCCGTCGTCTCTCCACCGGCCTGCCCACGCCCTCTCCGGAAGCCTTGAACGGAATGACCTCAAACGGGACCCCGAAGATCATGGCCACTTCCTCTGAAAGCCTTCCCGTCTCAGGATCCGGCATATAATTCGTCCTTCTAAGACCCCTTCCCACCACCTGTTCGCAGAGGAGTTGAGACATGAAGGGTCTAAGCCCGGTGATGTGGGTGACCGTGTTGCAGTCCCAACCTTCGGTCAGCATCCCCACACTCACGATGCAACGGACATCCCGCCCGGGCGGATGCAGGGGGCGGCCCAGCTTGCCGGCCAGAGCCTCAAAACCTTCCGGGAAAATCGGCCTTCCCTGACGATCGGACGGCCATCCGGTCTTCCCCACCGTATCCAGGGTGAATCGCATCCAGCGCATTTCATCGGCCTTCGCCCCCTCGGTGTCCGTCTCCTGAATCACTCGGGTATCCACACGGATCGTATATGTGGTTTCAGGCGTGTTTCGGAAACCTGGGATATGGGCCGGAGGAATGCCCGTCGGGCGCTTGTCTTCGGCAAGCCAGTCATACACCACGCCGGCGATCTTCGTGTTTTTGCAAACGAGGATAAAAACTGGAGGACGAGGGTCTTCGGAATGTTGTGCCCACTCCTGCCGTGTTTCCTCCCACAGGCAGCCCAGCATGGCAATGGGGTGGTGACCGAATTTCAGTATCGCTTCGGGCTTGGGGCTCCCCTTCCTTCCTCCGCGCTCCGCAGAGGTCAACTTGGGAATGATCCACTGCCAGACGTTGAAATACCCGGGGATGTCCTGCCCGCTCGGGTCCCGCACCGCCAGTTGAGGGATCTTGGTCAGTCCGGACTCAATGGCATCTGTCAAACCGAAGTCAGTCACCACCCATGGGAAAGGCCGGTTCGCGTCCCTTCCCGCCTTGGCCAGATAAAACGGGGTCGCGGAAAGGTCCACGCAGACATGGATCCCCTTCAGCCGATGGATTCGATCCAGACCTTCCACCCATACGGTTGCCTCCCGCACGAATTCCGTTTCATCCTCTCTCTCTTCCGCGTCTTCGTAACCCTCTTCGCCAAGGTCTTCCTGTGCAATGCGATACGCATGGTGGGCCTCGTCATTCATAACCAGCAGGTTTCGCTTTCCGGCCAGGTCCCGGCCCAGCACGCGCTCCAGCCAACGGGTTTCACTTTCCACGTACCGAAAGGCCTCGACTTTGACCTTCTTCACGCGTCCCTGCCTGTCCGTCTCCTCGTCCATGACCCGGAGGAGCCCGAGATCCACCTGCCTCCGAAAATCCGCCTCGGTCAGGTAGCGGACGCCACGGGCCGTTGTCGTCTTCGGCCCGATGGTGATGGTCTCGGTTGTTCGCAGGGGGACCCCCACCTTGCTCACCCGCGCAGGCACTCCCCCCACCTGAATGGTCTGACGCTCGAACACATGCCAGTTCGTGACCAGGACCCGTCCGCCGCGGCTCAAGGTGGGCAGGAGGTGTTCGGGCACCAGGTCCCGTGTCCGATAGATGCTCGCCTCGCCCTCCGAGGGGTCCAGTTCCCTCAGCCTGTTCCGGATGGTCACATTGGGGCAGACCACCAGCAGGGCATCTGCGAATCGGCTGTCCACCCGGTTGTTGATCTTGTTGAGAATGGACCAGGCCGCAATCATGCCCATCACCGTGGTCTTACCCGTGCCCGTGGCCATTTTGGTCGCATACCGCTGAAAGGCGACCGCCCCATGGGCCTTCTGCTGGGCCGTGGGTTCGTCTAGAGGCACATCGATCCCCTGCTTGAGGTCCCGCCTGGCCTCGGTAAGGAAAATCAGGGTCTCTGCGGCTTCGAGCTGGGCGAAGAAGAGGCGGAACTGGCGGCCTTCGCGCCGCCAGTGCTGAAGCAGTTCCATGGTCATCCGGCTCACTCCAGGGTATCCCTGTTCCCTCCATGCATTGACCCGATTCCGAATTCGATTGACGAGCTTGAGTTCGATGGCGGTTCCAACGCCCCCCTCGACCGCAGTCCGGTCCGGCGGGCGGTAGTAGTAGAGGGCCGGTCTGCGCCCGGGCACCTGCCTGGCGGGCTCCCCTTCCACAATTCGCCAGTGCAATCGCGGCTCTTCATAGGGGGAATTCAGGATGGGTTCCTGGACCTCAAAGCCTCTCATCGGCCGAATGCCTCCAGGATTCGATCCAGTTTATCGGTCACTTCCGGATGAATCTCGTCGGGCCTCATGATAGAGGCGATTTCATGATACCGGGTATAAGGGAACGCCGGCAGCCCGGCCGCGTCCAAGGCCGGGGGGAGCAGATCGGTCCGGGCCTTGGAATTCCTGAGATACGGCACATCTTCGAAGGGATTACGGAGAAACGCAGGAGGATAGGTCTCTTCAAAGTACTTCTGAAGGTCCTCCATGTGGGGCCCGGCCGCATCCTCTCCTACCTGCATCCGCACAAACCGTTTCAAGGCCTCGGGGTGAACAAGGTAGCTCTCGATCTCATACCGCGTCCACCGAAGGCGCTGCAAGCCCTCACCGGTCATCTCCGTGGACTGGATGTCAGGGTGGGCGTCTCCGTCAATAAGCACCAGGCCGGGCAGGTCCTTCCTCACCAGTCGCAGGGCATCGTAGTGTTCTCTGGCCTTGAAACCCGGGGCATCCTGTCTCGTTTCCCATACCGTGGGCTTCCAGAAGATCTTCCGGAGCAGTTCCTGCGACGGATGGTTCAAGACCCTGGCCCAGGCGCGCAGGATATCGAGATCGGTCCGTCCTTCCACATACAGAACCCCTTCCGCGTCCATGGCCAGCATGATGTCGGTATTGGACAGGATGCGAAGAGAGTTCACCAGGATGTTTTTCTCTACATCTTCGGCCAGAGGGCGGGCATGTTGAAGCATGACCCACAGCTCGCGGGGATCCACGGAGTTGATGATCACTTCGGAATGGGTGGCCATCACGAGTTGGGAACGCTGCCGCGCGGCCACCTCGCGGAGTTCCCCGTAGATCGCATCCTGAAGGATGACATGGAGGTGGGCGTCCGGTTCATCCAGGAGCAACACCGACGCCGGCCTGGTGTTGAGAAAGGTGAGGAGCATCAAAACCTGCTGAAACCCGCTGCCGGCGCTGGAGATATCGAACGTGGGACCGTCGGGGGCGGTTTTGTATTCGGCCACGATATAGGCGCCTGCGGCATCCGGAGGGAGCAGGTGATATCCGAAAAGCTTTTGGATGGACCGGCACAGGGGGCCCCATGCATCCTCGGATCCGTTGGCCTGAACCAGAAGATTTCGAATCACGTCCCCGGGCTTGGCCTGCCCGAGGAGATCCGCCACGGTTTCGGGCCTGGCGTAGAGGGGTTCTTCCTTGCTCAGGCCGGTCATGGCCGGCACGAACACGGTCTCCAGGGCCGCATTCCGAAGCACCTCCGGCGTTGCGTCACGGCGCGGACGGACGAACATCTGCTCCGTGCTGTCCGCGATGAATTCCATGGGAACGGACCATCCCTCGGTGGATGCGATCTCGATCTCCAGGGTCCCTTGATAATCGCGGTCCGCCCACATGAGATCGAAGCGGCGAAGGGGCACCGCGGAAAAGGCCTGCCGTGCAATGGGCGCTTTGGTGTAGTACCCGCCGTGACGCTGGAAGTCGTTCAGTTCCTTCCACTTCATAAAGGCGAGAGACCAGGCCGAGATGGCCTGCAGCACGGTGGTCTTTCCCATGTTGTTGGGCCCGGCCAGGACCACATGCCGGCCCTTGAGTTCGCAGGTCACCTCCTGAAACCGCTTGAAACGGCGGATATGGACGGTTCGTATCATGATGCCCTCTCCGCCAGGTCCTTGACCACCAGAAGCTCGTTGCCTCGATCGTCGATCACCTTGACGGCGATGCGCCCGTGGTTTCCCGGCTCGAACGGGGCGCTGACCGAGCCGGCCAGATGGGCCCAGACGTCGGTGGTATAGTCGGCGCGAAGGGCCCGCTTGAGGTTGTCCCAGGCCCCGGTCCGGGGAAAAAAGGCCTGGCACACATGAAAGACCCGCCGGTTGTAATCCGTATCCAGGAACCAGGCCGGGACATCACTTCCCGAGTGGGATTCGTTCTGCATGGTCATGGGATCGAAGACGTCCAACCCGATGAGTTCCACCTGCACCCGTCCGTTCTCCGCCTCGTGGATTTTTACGTCCGGAAGGCCCGAGACGCTGAAGACCTGGGACGAACGCATGTTCTTGAGCAGATCCCCCATCATGAGATCGCGGGTCGCTTCCACATAGGTGGCGGAAATCCCCACCACCTCGCCACATTTCTGGACCAGGATTCGGGCATTGGGCTCGATGCCGAACCCGATCACGAACAGATGGGCGTAGTCCTTTGCGTGGGCCTCACGCGCCGCCTCGTACACCAGCATCTCGCTCACGGCACCGTTCTCCGGGCCGAACACAAAGGCCACGGGCCGGCCTGCCAGGACCTCCGGGCAGGCGTCCCCCTCTCCTTCCACCACGGCCTCGGCCGAGAGGCTCATGGTCCGGGCCGGGACCCGCACGTTCTTGAAGGCCACCGTTCGATTGCCTGGAAGCCGGATGGTCCGGACCTTTCGAAGGATTTCCTGCATCCGATCCTCGTAAGCGCCCCGGCTCTCCGCCAGTTCCGGGGGGCTTTCTTCCTCCGCCTCCCAGTCCATGGGCGTGGGGATCGTGGCCTCCACTGCAAAGGGGCCGCTCACGCGGATGATCCCCCGGTCCACCTCGGGCCGATCCACCAGGACCTCCTCCTGGGGGGGCTCGTTGTTGGCGATGCTCTTGAGGGTGATGTGGGGGACGATGCCTCCTACCTCCTCGCCCTTGCGGTTCTGCCTCCTCTTGTACACGAACCCCCCTGCCGGTCCCCGGGCCTCGTCCCGCAGCCCGTAGTAGGAAAAGGTGGCGGTGAGAAGGCGCTGGCGGGCCAGGGCCATGGGCACCCGGCTCACGTCCGTGGTGATCCAGCGCCGGCCCCACTGCTCGGCCACGTAGGCCGTGGTCCCGCTCCCGCAGGTGGGGTCCAGGACCAGGTCCCCCGGGTCGGTGGTCATGAGAAGGCAGCGCTCCGCCACCTTCAGGTTGGTCTGCACCACGTAGATCTTGTCCGCAGTGAAGCTGCCGGTGATGGTGTCCGTCCAGATGCTGCCGATCTGCTGAAACGGAAAATCGTCGTGGAATCGTCTGTATTGAATGCTGCCTTTTGCCACGTGAATTCTGCCTGCATCCGCCAGGCGCTGCATCCCTTCGGGATAATGGGCCTTCCAGTGGCTGTTCCTGCCCGGAGTGTAGGTGACCCCCTCGTACGCAAACGGCTGGGGGTCCTTTGATGCACCTTGGGATTGTATGTTGTCTGGCTTAAACAGCCTCACACCATCCGGTAAGGGCCTTTCCCCTCTCCTCTCTTGAGCGGTCACCCCCCGGTAGGTCCCGTCCTCGAGCAGGACCCAGCGGGCGTTTCCCTCCCCGAGCACCGGGGGCTGTTCCTGAAAGAGCCTCCTTGTTTTGACCCTCGATTTGTCCCTGGCATACCAGAGGAGAAAATCCCCCAGGGTGGCGAGCGTCGCGGTCTCAAATCCGGAAGTGGTCTGAAAAGTGATCAGGGATACGAAGTGATCCCGTCCGAACACCTCATCCATGAGTTCCTTCAGATGATGGACGTTTTCGTCGTTGATCTGCACGAAGATGCTGCCGCTGTCGCTCAACAGCTCCCTGGCCATGTAAAGCCGGTCCCGCATGTATGTCAGCCAGGAATGAAGCCCCAGTTCCCACGTGTCCCGGTAGGCCTGAACCATCTCGGGCTCGTAGGTCATGTGTTCGTCGTCGTTGTGCCGGACGTCACGCTTGCGGACAAAGGGCTGGAAATTGGACCCGAACTTCACGCCGTAGGGCGGATCCATGTAGATCATCTGGACCTGGCCCGCCATGCCCTCGTAGTGGAGCAGGGAATTCATGACCACCAGGGAGTCGCCGAGGATCATCCGGTTGACCCACTGATCCCGGTGCTCGTAGGCCTTGAGCACCTGATCGGCGATGGAATGCTGCTCGTCGCCAAAGAGCTGCATCTGCTCCATGCCCTTTTTGTGCCCCTTGAGGGTCTCGATGACGGCCCGGGTGCTCAAGCGCTCGTGGATGAAGAGCGGCATGGTGGGCACCTGAAACGCGCTCCGTTCCGTTTTGCCGGTCCAGTTGAGAAAAGGCGCGGACATGGCCTTGAGCTTTGCGGCCGCGGCCTTGGCCTCCTCCAGGGTCTCGGCGTCCAGCACCCGGTGTATGAGGGCCTCGCCCTCTTCCCGGGCTGCGTGCCCCTCGTCCCATGAGAGCTGGGGGTCCAGGGACGAATCGTAGCGGTAGGTGAAGGAAGGCTTCTTTTTCCGAAACTGGGCCTGGGTCCCCACCTCCGGGCGGAGCAGGCTGTCCGCCGACGGATGCCGGTAATTTTCGGCCCTGGGCGGCGTGGCGGTCTTCTTCTTTCGAGCCATGGTGGGAACCCCTTCGGAATGATGGACCTTCCTGATTGCGGGCACACCTTTTTCAGCGCATTGAAGGCCTATTTTGCGGCAAACTAGAGGATCTAGCAAGGAAAATGGCAACTGCAACAACACTGAGGATAACCGGGCGCGGATGGAGATCTCAGGTCACGTCCTTCTGACGCGCGGTGAGAGATCCGATGTAGCCGAGCTGTGTGCGAGGCTGTTATGAGTACCAGGCGTTTTTCCAAAGCGGGCGAGTTTTGGGTAGTCTGGCGGACGCCTTCCGTCAAACAGATCGCATGCCAGGTAATAATCCAGGTCCCGGATCCAGACTGCGGCGTAACCGGGATCACGGCGGATGCGATTCAAGAGCCTCAGCGGGGAGTGCAGTGCCTGCAGGAGGGGGCCGAAGAGCTCCGAGGGATCGCGAAAGCACTCCCAGTCGCACAGGTTGCATCCGCCTTTACCGTTCGTTCGCCTGGTCTCGAGGTCCCAGAACCGGCCCAGGTTTTCCTCTCCACGGTAACCGCACGGAAAGGTGTTCCCGCTCTTCGAGTCCACAAAAAAATAGTCCAGCCCTCCACGACAAGGATAGGGCTCGTCTGGTTCCCTGCCGTATGCCCTGTAAAGGCCGCGAAGGGATATTCGCGGGGAAAAAATGCGCAGGCGGGACCTGAATTCAGGGATAACACGAAAAAGGGCTCGAAAGAGCTCCGCCTTCTCGGCATCGTTGAATCGCACGATGTCTTCGCTCGAGGTGGCCCCGTAAACAGGGGAAAGAACTGGGGGGCCTTCTTCCTGATCTACGCTCATGGGATAGCAACTGTTCACCATGGTGAACCCCAGGCCCTCTACGAAACCGTAAAACGAACGGAACGCCTCCCTGTAAGTCTGGTGGAATTGCTCAATCTCGTCTTCTGATTCAGTGCGAATCCTTGCCCTGGAGGTTAAATCGCCCCCGAGGTTTCGATTGATTCCCAGGTTTGCAGATGGAAAAAGCATGCGTTCATGGAAAACGGGAAGCGCCTTTTCCATTCCTCGAATGACGCCCGGAAAACCGCGCATGGACTCGTGAACTTCCGGAACAGCAGAGTCTATACTGAACCACAGGTTTCTAAGAGGAGTGCCCGCAAGGCTTTCCGCTACCCTGTGTACGCGGGACATGAACCGAGGGCTCTCGGGATTGGCAAAGATAAATCCGTTGGTTCCTGTTCGAATGTAGTGGATCCCGGCGGCCTTTGCATGCCGGATGAGGGCGGTCAATTCATTGAGATGAAGCAGGGGTTCACCGCCGGTGAAGGAGACCACCTGAATCCCCTTTTGAACAGACACATCCAACATTCGTTTAACGTGGTCCAGACCCAGGCGGGTGCGAGGAAAAAGGCTGGATACTCTCATGCCGCACTGGGGACACAGGGCGTTACAATGGTCAGTGAACTGGATGACCAGTTGTCCCGGTGTGCGCCCGCAAATAAGGGCCCCCAGAGATTTAAGAAGCACTCCGGCCTTCACAATTCATATCCCGCTCAACACCGGTTGTGCAGGAAAGATTCCTGTAGCTTTCCCACAGGTCCATGTAGGCCTTTTCGAACGACC
>CAYVDE010000122.1:6863-9386 GCA_964450535.1 uncultured Desulfobacterales bacterium | reverse complement strand
TTATTGTCACCTAATCCTTTTATCAGCTACCATGCTTGCTAAAAAGCAACTTCCTATCATCAACCGTGTCTTGAAGTTACTTATGTTCTTGTGACGATCCCCCTTTCTTGGCCTTAGGGATTGCCCCTGAATGTCCATTCAGGACTCGTGTATCTCTTTGAAAAGGCGTTGAAGGAGCTTTTGAACGCCGAGTTCCTTCGCCCATTTTTCCAGGTAGGATCGATCAAGTCTCTCTCTTTGAACGTTCGCCACGTTCACTGCATCGAAAAACTGCCTCTCGGATTCTCCAAGCCTGGTCCACTCCAATTTAGACAGGATAACATCCTCGGGTGTGGCAAACCATCGCGGCTTTCCGAGAACGACACCCTTCTCTCGCCTCGAGAACTCCTCTTTGCTGAAAGGTCGGGCCTTTCTTACAATGAAGTCTACCTTGAATCCGCTCTCCAGATGAATAACGTTAAACATGCTGCGGCTGGAGACCGCCTCTTTCGCGGCCTCCGTACTCACATAGAAATCGCCACCGAGTCTTCTGACCAATTCATCGAGAGCGTCCGGTTCAACCTCGATCACAATATCGGCATCATAAGTTGCCCGCGGCACCCCGTGCATGTTGCTCGCAAAAGAGCCCGTAAGCATGTACTCGATTTCGGAGCATTCCAGTTTGTCAAGAACGAGTTGCAATGCCTCTTCCGGACTCATGACGGGTTCTCACCAGCTTGCGGGTAGGCAGCGCGGAAAAGCTCTTTCGGCAGGGTCATACGAATGGTCTCCAAACGGACCTGCCGCTCAGTGTATTCGGGGTGGCGTTTGCGTACACCCTCCGACAGCATTGTCCGGGAGATTCGGGATAGCTCGATAGCAGCACGCAGCCGATTTTCAGGGCCTATGCGCCTTAGAATTTCGATCTGCTTCTTTTCAGCGTCACGCGAGGTATCCTGCATAAGCATTCGATTCTTAAGGATTTTAATATTTCAACATAATCTTATAATCTCGATATGTCAAGACAAACGACGGACAGAATTTCTTACGTACAGTCTTATCGTATCATGCATGTTCCGCGGGGTATGGGATCGCCGGTGTTACAGAACAATACCGCATTAGACTTGGACTGGAAAGCGGATTCGATGCCGGGATTCCCCATCGACTGGTCGGCATAACCTCGGAAGTGATTCGCAGCCCGGCAAAGGTGAAGTACTGCCCGATCAGGCCCCTTCTTATCCCTGCTCCTCGAAATGCCCCATCAAACAACTTCCTCTTCCCCGTGCCCATAACCCTGACCCAAACGAGCTTTTTCCTGGCCACTACATATTGTCATGCGTTTCTTGTTGATACCCAAAGACGTCTTCCGCTATCCTACATCTGAAAAAGCAAATTCCTATCCAGTCCAGTGTCTCTGAAACGCGCTATTCCCCACATTCCCACCCGAACGAACCGTTGTCCCCGGGAGGTTGCACCCTTGGATCTTCAGTATAGGTTTCCCATAGTGCTGAAGGCTTCATATCATCCTCATCGTAGTGCGCGTTCCAACTGGGGTGTTCCGGAGAGTCCGTTTCCGATGGGTCATAAACGTTCGGCGGCCTGTCACAGATGACCCGGTAGCGGTCTCCGCACACCAGCCCTTCTTCATGGTAGACGGTTTTTTCGTGAGTGACGCTTCCCTTCCATCCCCAGTCGATGAGCTTGAGGGGGACCCAGAGGCTCTTCCGGTCGTTCGTGCCGGGCCGAAACATCAGATAGCTCTTGAACCGGCTGTCGTCAAAAGCGGAGTTCACGTTGGCCAGGGGGTCCCCGGGTGAGTCGGCCATCCCCAGCAACGTGGTCTTTCCTCCGCACGCTGGACCCGTGTACGGGTAGGTGGTGTCGAGGATGCCCTCGAAGGACTGTCTGAACCAAACGTAGCCCGGTGTTTCCCGGGCCAGGAGCCAGGCGTCGGTACTCACCAACTGGACGAACTGGATGCAGTTCTGGACGTCCGCCTTATCATCCGGAAGGGTCACTCTGGCCTCGAGCTGAATCCCGGGTATCTTGGGCCTCATCTCGCAATCGCCCTTGTAGAGACCCACGAGCACCTTCTGGCTCAGTTCCTTTTTCCGCCACTCCACTCGCGGTTTATAGACCCGGAAACCGGTCTCCCCCTTCAGCTTGGCGCCCGCGTACTCGGCCCGGTACTTGACCGTCCTTCGTGCCCCCCCGAAGGAGCCGTCCACCCAGGCGAAACCGAGGAAGCCTCCTTCGAAATCTTCGTCGTCGTCAAACCCGTCCAGCTTGGTTTCTTTCACGGACGCGGTCCAGTTCTTGATGATGTGCCCCGGCACTTCCCACTTCTTCTTTTTCTCTTCGCCCAGGCCCGTTCCCACCACCTCACCCTGGAGCCTGATCTTCTCGCCCACCAGGACCTTCTCCTCCTTGTCGGTGATGTCCTTGGGCGGAGCGTCCTCGGTGATCCGGTAGATGCGCACTTCGGGCGGCCCGTTGCTGAGGTGGACCGTGCACCGGGCGTGCTGCTCGATGGGGTAGCTCTCG
>CAYVDE010000122.1:0-6763 GCA_964450535.1 uncultured Desulfobacterales bacterium | reverse complement strand
CCGTCCACCTCGAACATCATGGGCCGGCAGAGCACGGCCTCGATCTCACGGGCGTCGTCCCGTTCGACCCTGTTCTGGCTCTTGCAGTTCATGCCGCTTGTGCGTCTGCTGGAGGTCCCGATGATGCCCCGGCAGAAGGGGAGGAACTGGACCACCATCTTTATGGGAAAGGACTTGTCCTCATCCTCCAGGGCTCCCTTGAACTGATCATACACCTTGGCCAGGCACTCCGTATCGGCCCCGCACTTGGCAATGGCCTGCTGAATCCCTTTCGCTGCATCCATGTGGCTCTTTCGCATGAAGGTGATGCGCACCTGGTTGTTCTCGATGGCTTCCATCATGATGAAGCCCCGCCACATCATCTTTTCCTTGTCCCGATTCTGGGCTCGGCTGGGAACAGGGAACGACATGGCCGCAACGCACAGACCCAGGAGCAGGGCCTTCCATCCGCTGAATCGCTTCATAACGTCCTCCCTGTGCCGGCTCAGAAGTCCACGTTCAGGGTCGTGATCTGCCCCTGCTGAATGGAGAAGGAGACCCGCTTCTCGGGCTTGCCCTCCAGCTTGCCGGCCCGGACGACGACCTCATAATCCCCCGGTCTCAGCCGAATCTCCTTGCCGGAGTAATCGGAGGTGAACCGCCTCCTTTCCCCTGGGTGAAAGAACTGGAGCCAGGCCTTTGTCGTTTGGCCGCCATGGCTGGGCCGAACCTCCAGGACACCCTCTTGGAACTCGGCCGTCCGCTCCACGGTCTCACCGGTCTGAACGGTCACGTCGGGGAACCGGATCTCCTGGGGCGGCCGCACCCGATTGTCCCGAACGGTCACATCGTAGGTTCCGGGAAGTAGGTACTGGAGAAGGGGGTTCTCGGCCGACGTGTCCCGGTCGGCCACGAGGTTTTCCGTACCCGCTTCCAGGACCCGCACGCCGGCCGTGGAGGGCTCCCCCTGCTTGAGCACGGTCAGTTTCAGGACACCGGAGGAAAAGCTCACCTCCCGCTCGGTGGTCTTTCCGGCCTCGATCGGAATCCCCTCGAGGCGCACCGGGGCCTGGTTCGGGGTGTCGGGATCCGCCACCTGGAGGTCGTAGACGCCCGGCTCGAGCTTGGCGCCGGGCCGGCTCGCGTCGGTGCCGGTGCGGCCTATTTTGAGGGCCTCCTCCCCGCCCTGCGGGTAGACCTCCACGTAGGCGTTGAAGGGCTTTCCGTTCCGCAGGGCGATCACCCGGAGGCGTCCGAAGCTCTGGGTCTTCTCGACCGCTCGTTTGGCGGCCACGCGGAACTCCTGAGCGGTCTTGGCTGTGAAGTATTCTCCGCCGCCCGCCCGGGCCATGCACTCCAGCTGCAGTCGCTCCTCCTCGGTAACGTCAAAGCCGATGACATGCATGGTGAACCGGATCCCGGCTTCTTTGAGTTCTTTCACTAGGGCGCAGGGGTCCCCCTCGCAGGTCTCCTTGCCGTCGCTCACCAGGATGATGATGGTTTCATCCTCCACGGTCCTGAGCTTCTCGGCGGTCTTCCGGACGGAGAGGGTGATGGGAGTCTTGCCCTTGGGGCTGATGGCCTGAATCCGCTGGGTGAGGGAGTCCTTGTCGATGGGCTTCAGGGGCACCAGCTCTTCCACGTCGTTGCAGTCACCCTTTCGGCGGTGGCCGTAGGCCACGAGCCCGGCCTCTGCATCGTCCGGGAAGTCCCGAATCAGCTCGGTCATGACCTCCTTGGCGATGGCGATCTTGGCGGTCCCCTCGACCTGCCCCCACATGGAGCCCGAGGCGTCCAGGATGAACATGATGGCCACTCGGCTTCCTTCTCAAGACCCTCGAAGGCTTAAAGCTCACCACCCGATTTGCGTCCAAGAAAAGGTCAATCCAGTAAAGGGATTGCGCCCTCTCCTGGAATTCTTATCAGGCACATAAAACTTCCCGAACCCGCTGATCTTATATCCTCGCCCGAGGCCAATGTAAATATCATCAGCTCTAGAAGCGTCTCTATCCATCCCGCAGAATTATTCTTGAACACCTGCAGGTTCTTGGAGACGTCTATAATGAGGTCTTGTTTGGTGAGAGTCATGCACGGCCTCATACAACAGCGGACAATTCATGTGCTCCCAACAGCCTCCTGCAATCGATCGACCCCGGGGCCTTATAGGAGGATTGAGTTAAAAATTGTAAGGCCGACTGTTTCCCTCTCCCTCGAAAAACCCCTTGTTGGACTCGCTCATTGAACTCAGAAACTCCTCCAGATCGCTTTTGCTGCTGAAGTTAAGGGTGCCGACATGAGCCGTCATGTGGGCGGTTCCAGGAGCACTGCCGCGAAATGCTTTGAGGAATTCGTCCGGGTCATTGTTATAGAATTCTCTCAATTCCTCAGCACTTATGGCCTTTTTCGGGTCCCCGTAACTGTCGTAGTATACATAATAGATCATTCCCACTCCCTTGCCTTGGTTGATGTGAAGTAGCGGCCCGGGGAACGCCGTTCTTTTCTTGGCGACTTGTCGTCTTGGCAATCCGAACGCCTATGCGGCCTGCGGCAATTCCCGGTCAACCCCGATCTCACAAACCTCTTTCTTAGTTCCATTAAATACGGTATAGTACATTCATTCCCCAGGGGCACCTTCTTGTCTCAACCAGGGGAGAAAACCCAGGGAAGGGAGGCGCGAAGTCTGATGGCGCAAGTCCTCAAAAAATATCTGATCTGGGCGATTCTGGGGGCGATCCTGTATGGCATGTTGAGTTATCACATCATCATAATCGGCAAATCGGTCAGGTTTTTGGAAAAATCGGAACTCACTCTAAGCTATACCTTTTTCAGTGTGATAGCCAAAGAGAACAAGAATATTATGGCAATAGACGAACTGCGCTATAATGGAATAGGAGACATTCTCTTAGAGGCGGGCTTGATGAATAAGGATGAGTACAACCGCTATATGGAGCAATACGATATGCCGAGGGAGTACAGATACTACTGAGCCGGCTTACACCGTGAAATCCACTTTTATCTTGAACAACCGCACAGCCGGGAGATTGCATATATCCTCAACTCCCGTCTCCTCCCTGACGGCCTTCAACGCCGCCTCTATCTTATCCATGCTCGGAGCTATGAACGTGAACCAAACGTTGTAGGCGTTGTTCCTCTGGTAATTGTGCGTGACTCCCGGGAACCGGTTCACGACCTTCACAAAGCAATCCAGTTTTTCCTCAGGCACCTTGGCGGCACATAGCGTGCTCGTAAATCCGAGCGTACTGGAATTGAAGTTGCCTCCTATCCTTCGAATTACCCCTTCCCTTTTCAGGCGTCCCACCCTTTGAAGAACGTCCGCCTCGGAGATATTGAGAATTTTTCCCAGCTCCAGGTAAGGCCTTTTAGAGATGGGAAAATCCGACTGGATCTTGTTTATGATGGCCCTGTCCGTGTCATCCATGCCCATTCCCTGTGTTGCCGCTTTTCCCGTCGATATCCACGCGGCCCGGTGCATATGAACAGAGCGGCTCCTCGGCCAGGTAGTTTCCGGTCGCCTCATAGGCCCTGGCCCTGCAACCGCCGCACACCCTCAGGTACTCGCAGCGGCCGCACTTTCCCTCATACAGAGAAAAATCTCTGAGATTGCGAAACACCGGAGAACCTTCCCACACCTCGTCGAAAGTCGACTCCCGGAGGTCTCCACAGTTGATTTCCAGGTACCCGCAAGGCTGCACTATCCCCTCGTGGGAGATGAAACAGAATGCCGTTCCACCGAGGCAGCCCCTGGTCACCGCATCCAGGCCGTAAGTCTCGAAGTCGACCTTCTGCCCTCGCGCGTGTGCCTCCTGTCTCAGTATCCTGTAATAGTGAGGTGCGCACGTGGCCTTCAAATGAAGGGGAACCTGGTCCCGCATCGCATAAAACCAGTGAAGAAGCCGTTCGTACTCCAGGGCCTCGATCTCCTGGTCGGCCAGGTCACGGGCCCGCCCGGTAGGGACCAGCAGAAAGAGGTGATGGGCCGCGGCCCCGAGACGGACCGCCAAGTCAAGTATGGCTTTCACTTGATCCAGGTTGTGGCGGGTGACCGTTGTGTTGATCTGGAACTCAATCCCGGCCCGCCGGAGTTCTTCGATCCCGGCCAGGGCCCCATCAAACGCCCCCTGCACCTGGCGAAACCGGTCGTGGGAGGCTGCATCCTGCCCGTCCAGGGAGATGCTCACCCGTTGAATCCCGCTGTCAGACATCTTCTCAGTGATCTCGGGAGAGATGAGAGTTCCGTTTGTGGCCATGACCATGCGCAGACCCAGGCCGGTCCCGTGCCTGGCCAGATCAAAAACATCCTTTCGAAGAAGTGGCTCTCCCCCTGTCAAGATCACAATAGGCCGGCCCGTGCGGGCGATCTCATCCAGCACAGCCAGGCTCTTGCCGGTACCTAACTCGCCTTTGTAAGGCCCGCGCTCACTGGAGGCCCGGCAGTGAACGCAGTTGAGATTACAGCTCCTGGTGACTTCCCAGGCAACCAGGCGCAACCGCCCCCCGTGTCCCTGCACGGCACCCTCTTCAGTCACGGCCGGGGCTCGAACCCCATCGTGCGGGTGTCCGCTCATATCCCGCCCCGGTTCAGGATCGCTGCGGCATCCCTCGCAAAATAGGTGATAATCAAATCCGCTCCCGCTCTCTTGATGGACAGCAGGATCTCCATCATTACCCTGGGCCCGTCGATCCAGCACTTCTCTTCCGCGGCCTTGACCATGGCGTACTCGCCGCTCACGTTATATGCGGCTACCGGCAGGAGACAGGCCTCACGAATCCGTCTAATCACATCCAGATAGGGAAGAGCCGGCTTTACCATGACCATGTCCGCGCCTTCGTCCACGTCGAGCAGCATCTCTTTAATGCCTTCGCGGGCGTTCCCAGGGTCCATCTGATAGCCTGAGCGGTCCCCGAAGCCGGGAGCGCACTCCGCGGCCTCCCTGAACGGGCCGTAAAAAGCTGATGCGTACTTGACGGCATAAGACAGGATGCCGATACTTGAATGTCCTTCCCTGTCCAGGGCATGGCGAATAGCCGCAACGCGACCGTCCATCATGTCGGAAGGGGCCACTATGTCCGCCCCGGCCTCTGCATGGGTGACCGCCTGTCGCGCAAGGATCTCCAGGGTGGCGTCATTGTCTACTTCCCCGTCCCGCAGAACCCCGCAGTGGCCGTGATCAGTATACTCGCACAGGCATACGTCCGTGATGACCGTCAAATCGGGAACCCGCCGCTTTACGGCGGATACGGCCTGCTGGATGATGCCGTCCTCTGCATATGACCGGCTGCCCACCGGGTCTTTACGGTCCGGCAGTCCGAAGAGGATGATGGCAGGGATGCCCTGTTTTCGGATCCCTTCCGCCTCCTCCACAAGGCTGTCCACAGAGTACTGGAACTGACCAGGCATGGAGGCTATCTGGTCCCTTGCGCTCGTTCCCGGCTTGACGAACATGGGATAAATGAAGTCTTCGACCGAGAGACGCGTCTCACGTACCATATCACGAATGGCCGGGGTCCTTCGAAGCCTGCGCGGCCGCACGATCATACTATTCCTCCTTGAACCGCCCGCTGATCTCATCATCGGTCAGATAGCAGGCCGGGTCCGGCGCCCACAGGTCACCGGTTGCCGCCTCGGCCCGCACACGGAAGTTGCCGCCGCACACATCCAGCCAGCGGCACGTTGCGCATCGGCCCTTGACAAAAGGCTTTTTGTCCTTGAGACGTGCCATCAAGGGATTGGAGAGATCGTTCCAGATCTCGCTGAAGGGCCGCTCCCGAACGTTACCAAAGCTCACCTGACGCCAGAACTGATCGGCATGGACCGACCCGTCCCAGCTTATGCAGCCTATTCCTCTTCCCGAGTTGTTGCCCTCGTTCATGCGAAGGAGCTCAAGCACTTCGGCAGCCCTCGGATCGCCTTCCCGAACCATGCGAAGGTAGACGTAGGGGCCGTCCGCATGGTTGTCCACGGTAAGGACCTCCTTGGCAAGGCCGCGGGCATGTAGGTCCCTGGTCCTGTCCATAATCAGGTCGACAACCCGGCGTGTCTCCTCATGATCAAGGTCCTGGCCCATGAGCTCCGAACCCCGCCCCGAGTAGACCAGGTGGTAAAAGCAGACGCGGGGGATGTCCTCCGTCTCCAGGAGGTCGAAGATGGCCGGGACCTCGCCGGCATTCATACGGCTGACCGTGAACCTGAGACCTACCTTCAGGCCGGCATTGCGACAGTTACGAATGCCGGCCATAGCATCCCTGAAAGCGCCCTTTCGGCCTCGGAAGCGGTCATTGACTTCTTCCATGCCGTCCAGGCTCACGCCCACGTAGGAAAGCCCGATGTCTTTCAGGCGTCCCGCCGTGTCTTCATCGATAAGGGTTCCATTGGTGGAAATAACGGCCCGCATGCCTTTGCCCACAGCATAGCGGGCCAGCTCCACCAGGTCGGGCCGCATCAAGGGTTCGCCTCCGGAGAAGAGGACTACCGGCACACCGAACCCCGACAGGTCGTCCAAAACTGAAACAGCTTCTTCGTGGGAAAGCTCCCTTTCGTGTGCAGCCCCGTCCGCCTTTGCATAACAGTGCATGCAGTGCAGATTGCAGGCCCGTGTCACGTTCCACACGACCACTGGATTTTTGTCGGCCGAAAACTGCAGGAGGTGTGAAGGCAGGGTGGAAGAGTTCCTGCCATACCTGATGGCGTCTGAAGGTTCTACTGTTCCGCAGTACAGCTTGGATATTCCAATCATCTATCGTCCCTGTCGCCTCGTCTGTGAGC
>CAYVDE010000121.1:0-9413 GCA_964450535.1 uncultured Desulfobacterales bacterium | reverse complement strand
TTACTTGAAGAGCTTGAACTCGTCCCTGCGGTTCCTTGCCCATGCCTCCTCGTTGCTTCGCGGATCGGCCGGCCTCTCCTCACCGTAACTGATGGTCCTGATCCTGTCGGGGGAGATACCCAGGCTGGTAAGGAAGTCCGCGGCCGCTTTGGCTCGTCGCTCACCAAGTGCCAGGTTGTACTCGTTGGTTCCGCGCTCGTCACAGTGCCCCTCGATCCTCACCGAGTATTCAGGATTGTCTTTCAGCCACCGGGCCTTGCCCTTCAAGGTTATCTGGGCCTCGGGTTTGATTTCGGACTTGTCGAAATCAAAGTAGATATTAAGGGACTCGAACGCGTCGATCTCAGCCTGCTTCTTGCGGAGGGCCTCAAGCTCCGCTTGCCGCTGTCTTTCCCTCTCCGCGGCTGCTTCGTCCGTAACCGGTGCTTTCTCCTCGGCTGCTACGGTCGGCTCCTTCACCTCGGCCTCGCCGACGCCTACCTGCTTTTTGGCACAAGAGGTCAGAAACAAAAGCGAAACGCAAGCAGCGACCAGTACCATCCACATAAATGATGCTCTTTTCTTCATCCTCGATATCCCTCCTAGTGGCAAAAATTTGTTAGCGTTAAAAGGCTCGTAAACTGACCGAAAATCAATGCCGCAATAAATGCTCCCTATATTTACCACTTTCCTGTTTCGGATTCAAGAAGATAAGGAGCGGCTTCTTCACTTTTTTTCCGTGCCGCATTCATGTTTGCAGTCCGTTTCGAGGGAAGCTCATTAATATGAGGACCAGTTTGGAGAACTCTGTTGCCCGTCCTGAAAGGTTATCCTTCGCTGGTTTCGTCCCCCGGCCGTCATCATGTAGATATGGTACCCGCCGTCCCGGTTCGAACTGAACGCAAGATATCTTCCGTCCGGAGACCAGCAGGGGTCCTCATTGTTGCCGCGGCCCTGTGTCAGGTTCTGCAGGCCTGAACCGTCTTCATTGATAGTGAAAATGTCGAATCGGCCCCCGTCCATCCCGGTGAACGCGATCCGGTTCGTGCTGGACCAGGCCGGAGAGGTGTTGTACCTGCCCTCGAACGTGAGGCGCCTCACCTCATCGCTTTCCAGGTCTTTGATATAGATCTGCGGAGAACCGGAGCGGTTGGACACGAAGGCGATTTTTCGGCCGTCCGGAGAAAAAACCGGGGAGACGTCTATGCCCCAGTGCCTCGTCTGACGATCGAGGATGTTGCCTTTGAGGTCCATGGTATAAATATCCGGGTTGTCACCGTGACTGAGGGTGAGAACTATTTTCCCCCCTTCAGGTGCCCAGTCCGCGCCGATATTCAGGCCTGTGCGGCCCGAGATCCGCTGGTCCACGCCCGTGTCGAGGTCCTTCAGGTAGAGCATGGGACCTCCGTCCTTGTATGAGACGTAGAGGAGCCTCTTGCCCTCAGGGCACCATCGGGGCAGCATGGCGATGCTCTTATCGAACGTGAGCTGTTTGGTGTTGTGACCGTCTATATCGCAGACAAAGAGTTCCTTTTGGGTCTCATTGTTTTTCTGATAGCGGTTCACATATGCCAATCTGGACAGGAACATACCTTTCTGTCCGGTGAGAAAGTAAATGATTTCATTGCTCAACCGGTGTGCCAGGGCCCGGTACTCGGCCTGTCTTCCCAGGAGACGTTTGGTAAATACCCTCCTCGCACGGAACACGTCGTAGAGGCGGACTTCCAGTTCCAGGCTCTGGCCGATGGAGGTGTAAGTGCAGGTGAGCAGCAGCTCCGCTCCGATGAGGGTCCAGTCCCTGAACCGGATGGTGTCCTGGATTATGTCCTCCACGGCGCCCGGAAGAAAGGCCTCTTTGTCAATGTTCAGGAAGTATCCGCTGAGCTCCAGGTCGTTGGCAGTCACCTCGGCGAGTTTTCTTCCGGAACCCGGGTCGGCCTGTTGGTCCCGAGGAGTGAATTCAGGAATGGCGATTCGAAGCTGCTGGACGGAAGGCGCATTTATGTCGATAAAGATCCGGGCCGCGGCGTGGCCCGGAAACATTGCCGCTGACGTCCAGACCAGCGCGCAGAGTAACACCAGTCTAGCCATGTTCCAGTTCCTTGAGGGTAAAGCGGATTTGGATTTCTTCATGACTCCTTTTGTAGGATTCAGGGAAGGGTGGTAGTGGGTCCGACCGATCCACGGCCCGAAGGACCGAATCGTCGAAAACCGAGTTGGTCGATCGTTTCACAAAGCGGCTGGAGGTTATTTTGCCGTCCCGCTGAACTCTGAGCAGGATCGTGGCCTCGGGATTTCCCCTGGGCTGAAGGGCCGCCGGGTATGACCAGTTCGCGGCTATGTGCTCGTGGATCCTGGCCTGGTAGATCTGCATCGCAGTCCCCAGAAAGCCTCCCCGTCCTCCTCCAGTGCCCCCTTGTCCGGCGCCCGGCTGTTGACCGGACCTGGATTGGATGCCGGCCAGGGCTCGGTCCAGGTGGCTCCCCCCGGTTTTAGGTCCGGCCGGCGGGGCTTCTTCGGCCTTCACCTTTCGGTCGATCCTCGAGATGGCCTGGTCAATCAGTTCGGAAGGAGACACCTCCGGTTTCTTCGGTGGGGCGGTTTCGCTCTTGACCGTCTTCTTGGCCACCACTACGGGCTTCTGCTCCCGCTCGATCTCCGAGATTCGTTTTGCCGGCTCCGGTGCCCGCACCAGGGCGGGCTTGTCAGGCTCCTTTTCCGATGCCGGTGGCGAAGGAGGGGACGCCTCTTTGGCGGCGGCGGCACTCTCCGCCGCGCCGGCCGGTGGGCCGGGCATATCAACGAGCTGGACTTCGTATACCTCACCGGGGAAGCCGGGCCTTCGGATGGAAAGGGAATCCGGCACAAAAAACATCAAAGAGAGCAGGGCCGCATGGAACAGGACGGAGATGATGATCACAGGGCTCCATCGCATCCCGCTCGCATCGAACCCTTCGCTGTTTTCCCACGTCGGGGTCATGCTTCTGCGCTTCTCCTTCAGTCTTCCGGTTCCGTGACCATGCCCAGCTTTTCTATGCCGGCACTCTTAATTCTCGAGATCACTTGGATTACTAAGCCGTAGGGCACATCCCGGTCAGCTCTCAACAGGATGCCCTTATCGCGCCGGTACTGGGAGATGGTCTGAATCCTGCTCTCCAGTTCCTGCAGGTTCATCCGGTATTCGTCCAGAAAGATTTCCCCCTCCTTGTTAATGGAGAGGAACAGGGGTTCTTCTTCGGTCTTTATGCTCTTCGCCGTGGTCTTGGGGAGGTCTACTTCGACGCCTTCCATCATCATGGGGGCCGCAACCATGAAAATGATGAGCAGAACCAGCATCACGTCCACGAAGGGCACGACGTTGATGTCGGACATGAGCCGCTTTCCAGTGCCGTTGGCCATCATGGGGTTTCTCTCCTTAACGCTCCGCTGAAGATGCCTGCTGCTTTAAGTGCTGGCGCTCGATGACGCTCAGAAGATCAGTGGCGAACGTATCCATTTCCGAGGTGAAAAGGGCGACCTTTCGGCTGAAGAAGTTGAAGGCGACGACTGCGGGAATGGCCGCGGCGAGTCCGGCGGCGGTTGCCACAAGCGCTTCGGATATCCCCGGCGCGACCACGGCCAGGCTCGCCGATCCCCGAAGGCCGATTCCATGAAAAGACTGCATTATACCCCATACAGTGCCGAATAGACCAATGAAGGGCGCGGTGTTTCCGGTGGTGGCCAGAAAGGAGATAGCGCTCTCCATACGGTTTCCCTGCTGAACGGCTGCTCTTCTCAGTGCCCGTTCCACCTGGTAGAGCATGGGTTTGATCGTGTCCTCCCGTCCGGCTGAAGAAGGGTTCTGGAGTTTGCGGACGCGTCTGAACTCCGCGTATCCCGCCCTGAAGAGCTGTGCTACGGGGCTGGAGCCGAGTTCCGCCGATTCGTTCAGGAGTCTACCGAACTCCGTTCCCTCCCAGAACCGCTCGAGAAAGATATCGGATTCGTCCCTGGCCTTTCGGAACATGCGCCATTTCATGAAAATTATCGCCCAAGAGACCACCGAGAGGAACAGCAGGAGCAGCATGACGAATTTCACCAGCAGTCCCGCCTGGGCCACCATATGGATTATCTCACCACCCATCCCGGTTCCCATTGCCCCGGCAGGGATAATCAGCGGCTGGGTCGAAAATAAGATCATCGTTGTCACCTTCATTCGCGCGTGGCGATGGCAAAGTGCGTCTCCACCCGCCGAACAGGAAGGACGCCTGAGAGCTTCGGTCACGGGCGGGTCATCCTGACCCAAAGGCTGCATTCCGTGACTATCCGGGTTTACCGGATGTATTATACTATTAATATTCCCCGGGTGCTCTTGCAAGAACAATCTGGCAGGGAAAGACAGGGAAAAGGGGTCTGAAACCCGGCATTCACGATGCTAGATGGAGGCGGAGGAGGAGGAATCGGGTCAGGCCTTCAGCGTCACCGGGCTCGAATCGGGGGACATTCGTTTCGGGGACCTCTCCCTCGGTCACCAGCGCGAGTAGAAGCGGGTCGTTCAGGCAAAGGAACCGCTTTGATTGTTCGGGTCGATGGACCTCGATCTTGGGGACTTTATGATTCTTATAGCCTTCGGCCAGCACGATATCCATGTCGGAGAGGAAAGCGGCCAGTTCTTTGGGCGAGTGGTCATGGCCTGCCTCCCGAGTCATGGTGAAAGCGGACGGGGTGGAGAGAATGGTGGCTGATGCGCCGGCCCTGCGGTGAACCCAGGAGTCCTTTCCCGGGACGTCTATTTCGGTCTCGTGGGGGTGGTGCTTGATGGTGCCCACGCGAAGACCGTATCGCCGTATTTCAGGGATCAGCCGGACAATCAGCGTGGTCTTTCCTGAGCCGGAAAGGCCGACTATGGCCACAACAGGAGGTGCGGATTCTTCCATGAGCCGCCTACCTGAAAATCGCCTGAAAAATCCGGTCATCGGCGTCCATGCATTCCTCCTTGAGCCGGGAGTACTTGTTTAAGAGGGCCTTGCCCTCTTCGGTCAGGAATGAACCCCGCTTTCCGTCAGACCGGACCAGCCGGGCGTTCACATGGTTTTCCGTTGCCCTGATCCGGCTCCAGACCCCCTTGTAGGACATTTTCAGGGCCTTTGATGCTTTATTTATTGATCCTGTCTTCTCAATGGTCTCAAATATCTTTTTCCGTCCCTCTCCCATAACAATATCGCCTTCTTTATTCACGATCCACTGCCTGGATCTCAATCTCAAATCGACCATGCCGGTTACCCTCCTCCCTTCCGCCCAAACGGCTGAGCAGTTTTAGAGTAATTGTGCAAGACAAACGGCTGTGGAGTATTTTCTCGCCGGAAACATGGGCCTTGTCACCCTATCTCCATGCGGAGCTCTCCACTCCTGGAAGGGTCGTAACCCCCGAGGCTGCTGACGCGTTCACGGAAGCCGGGCGAACGGATAGTGTCCAGCAGCAATACTATGTTAGGCATCTCGAGATGTACCCTGGGGATGACCAGTTCGTAGCGCTCTTTCACCACAGGGACAAAATCGAGGTCCAGGGCCCGTGCGGCCGCCAGTATGCCCATGCCGCAGTCCGCCGCGCCGCTAAGCACGTCTACGGCCACTGCCATGTGGGTGTATTCCTCGTGATCGTATCCCGGGATGCGGGCCGGGTCTATGCCGGATCGGCCGAGTTGATAATCAAGGAGTACTCGCGTACCCGAACCGGCCTGCCGGTTGACGAACTTCACATCACCTCCGGCCAGGTCCTTTAGATCTCTGATGCCCTTGGGATTACCCTTGGAAACCATCAGGCCCTGCTCGCGTCCCACCATGTGGAACAGGGACACGGGAACCCCCTGAAGGTACTTCTCGATATAGGGCACGTTGTAGTCTCCGCTGTCCGGATCCAGGAGGTGGGTCCCGCAAAGGTGGGCGTTGCCTTTACGCAGGGCCATGAGCCCCCCCAGGCTGCCCACGTTTCCCGAGGAGACACGGACGTCTTGTCCCAGCCGGCGGATCTCGTCGGCCAGGAGGTCCACAGTGATGTCGTGACTGCCGATTATGACGACGGTTCGATCGAGCTCCTCTTCCGGCACGAGCAGCTCCGCCTCCACCTCCTGGTCACGGCTCACGCCTTCCGACAGGGCCGGTATTTTCAGGATGCCCTCGGCCCGGGTAAGGGAGGTGATGGAACCCGCGGCCCTGGGGAGCGGAGTGGCCACGGCCCGGTCACCGATGCGCCCGATGTTCACGCGGACGAATTCATCAATCCCCGGCCGGGACGGTATGTCCCGTGACGGGTATACCCGGACGGTCGCGGGAGGTTGAGGAGAAAGTCCCTGAAGCCTCAGGAGAAGGGGCTTGACGAACTGCTCGAACGAGAGCACGGAGGAGACCGTGAAGCCCGGGTTCCCGACAACGGGTTTGTCTTCAACCACTCCCAGGATCGTGGGCTTGCCCGGCATCATGGCGACACCGTGTACCAGGACCTCGCCGAGCTCGCGGATCACGTGAGCGGTATAATCCTTGCCGCCGGCCGAAGAGCCCGCATTGACGATGATGACGTCCGCATCGGAACGGACCGCCTTCTGCACGGCCTCGATGATCTTTTCCTCCCGGTCGGGGACTATATCGTACACCTCGGGAACAGCTCCGCATTCCCGGACCAGCCCGGAGAGGATGACGGAGTTGTACTCGATGATCCGGCCTGGTTCCAGGCGGCGGTCGTGGGCCAGGTCTTTGTGATGAACAAGCTCGGAACCTGTTGGAAGGATGGCTGCGGAAGGGCGTTTCCATACATGCAGGTAAGAGACCCCTCCGGATATGAGCGCACCCATGTCCGTGGGTCGTATCCTGTGATAACGGGGCAGCAATAGTTGCGTGGCCACTATGTCCTCACCCACCTTGCGCACGTGCTGCCATGGGTGTGCCGGGGCCCGGATCTCCACCACGCTCTCATCGGGCTGGTGAAGCTTTTCCACCATTATCACCGCGTCGAAGCCCTTCGGCATGATCTGTCCGGTGTTGATCCAGACGGCGTCACTGCCCAGCTCCATGGTCCGGGGGGCTCGTTCCGTGGTGCCGTAAGTGTCCTTTGCTCGAACGGCGATGCCGTCCATGGCGGCGCAGTGGGTGGTGGGAGCCGACATCACGGCGAAAACAGGTTCCGCGGTCACGCGACCCAGGGACTCCTCAACAGAAACCTCCACCGGGGCGCTCCTGTTCTCACCCCCGAACCTTTCCAGGAAGAGGTTTCCGGCTTCCTCAAGGGATTTCATGGCAAGGTAGACGTTTCGTTTCAATGGTTTCTCCTGTGCGAAGTCATCCGCGGAGCAGCCGCACCGTAACACGGTCCCCCCGGTACAGCCCCTCTGTGAATCTGTCGACCCTCACCAACCCGTCCGCCTCCAGGAGAGGGGAGATGAGGCCGGACTTGCCGAATAGGGGATTTGCGATGATCCGCCCGTTTTCCTCGCGGAGGCTGACACGGATAAAGTCGTCCCGGCCCTGTGCGGACTCGATATTCCGGCCGAGTTCGGCCTCAACCCCTAGCCGGATCAACGGGTACTGCGCCGGTTCTCCGGAAATCCGCTGCAGGAAGGGCCTGAGAAGGACCTCGGCCACCACAAGGGCCGAGGACACGTGACCCGGAAGTCCCCAGATCGTGCGGCGGCCCAGCCTTGCCAGAATGGTTGGTTTGCCCGGGCTGATGGAGACGCCGTGAGCAAGAATCTCCATGCCCTCTATGGATTCGAGGGCACGTATCGTAAGATCCCTTGTGCCAACCGAGCTTCCCCCGGATATCCAAACGGAGTCGGCTTTCCCAAGCCCCATATTTATACGTTCCTGCAGTTGATCGAAGCGGTCCGGGACAAGTCCCAGGACTATGGGTGAGGCGCCCATACCGGCGCAAAAGGCCGACAGGGTGTAGGTGTTGATGTCACGGACCTGCCCTGGAGAGGGCGTCTTGTCTATGGGGACCACCTCGTCGCCGGTGGAGAGAACTGCTACCACAGGGGGATGGGCCACCGCCACTTCAGAGATACCCAGGCCTGCGAGAACTCCCAGCTCCTGGGGGCGAAGCCTTGTGCCGGCCGGGATGACTTGCTCACCCTTTGAAATGTCGTCCTCAGGGCCGATGACGTTTTCCAGGGGCGATACGGCCCGGGCCACCTCTACGGTGTTTTCGTCAAGGGCGTGGCAGTACTCCACCATGACAACAGCGTCCGCCCCGGGAGGCAGCATGCCGCCCGTGGCGATACGAAAGGCCTGTCCCGGACCTATGCCGCCTTCGGGCCTGGTGCCCATAAAGACTTCTCCTGCGATCTCCAGGAGGGCGGGCAGGCTCTCGGCCGCACCGTAGGTATCCTGTGCACGGACCGCGAACCCGTCCATGGAGGAGCGTGAGAAGCCCGGGAGGGCCTCGGGGGAGACTACGTCTCTTGACAGTACCCGGCCGAGCGCCGATGACAGAGGCTCGATCTTCTCATCACGGACGGCAGGAAGCCCGTCTATGATTCGGAGGACCTCTTCGACTGTTTTAAGCTGGAAAAACAAGTATTTAAGGTGTCCTTCTTGTAGTTGCCAATAGCCCCTTTTACCGACCAGGATCACAACCGATCATAAATTCTGATTCTATTATGTCAAGCACGATATAACAACCAACGAAAAATGCAATGACCTTTTCACCTTTCGGATTCCAGCTTTTTCCATTATGCTTCAGCCTCATTTTTAGTCGCTTGTTCCTGCAAGCCTCATAAAAAAACAAGGCATTTTAGGGGCAGGCAACCATGGCGCCGATTATGTTGCCGTGAATATGCAAACAAGGATGATTTAATGAAGAAAAAAAACTATGAAAAGTACATCTACTGGGTAACGCCGGAGACCGAGGCCCGCCTGCGGGAGGACCTGGCCGCCCGCGGTATCCGGCTCAAGTCGGCCAAGGGCGTGGTCTGCACCCCGCTCGATGAGATCAACCGCATCTCGAGCGTAGCACCGGAAGTATGGAATGACACGTGCCGCAGGCAAGGGAGCTGGTATCGGAGTTCGGATCGAAACGGTCTTTTCTTGATAGTAAGCTCCTTTGCCGTCGAGGGTTATGAGGACGACCTGGCCGGCCGTATCTCCCGCACGGACTTTAAACCACCCGGATACGCCGATCGCGGGGAAATGGAGGCCATGGTTGCCGATCCCGACTTTGTGAAGAAAGTCCCTTTGGAGTGGGGCAGGGCGGAGACGACCGAGAAGCGGATTCAGATGCGGTGGGCGCGGCGGCTCGGGGCGGTGATGGACGACTACGACGACCTCTATCTGGTCCACACTGCAAACCACGCAAACTTCATGCACCCGAGGCTCTTTGTGAGGGATGGGGAGTTAGTGACTCCGTACTCCATTGAGCGGAGCGCACACCTCTGCTCCTGCTGCCTGGAGCTTTTTCAGGTCAT
>CAYVDE010000120.1:8159-9491 GCA_964450535.1 uncultured Desulfobacterales bacterium | reverse complement strand
TTACTTTCGAAGCTCATCCATGATCGCCCGTGCCTGCCGGAAGCTTTTCGGCTTCATCAGTCGTTTAAGGAAAATGACATTTTGCTTATCCCAGTCCATAAAACATCCTTGATGGAAACTTCCAATGTCTATAATCTGGATCTAGAACAATAGTTGATCAAAGGCATTTAAGGGAGAAGCAATGAAGCGGAAAACAACAAGGGCGCTGCCCATTGTATTCATGGCCTTGTTCCTGGCCGTCCCGGGCCATTGGTACTGCGACCGGCCCGCGCTGGCGGATGACAGCGAGCTTAGGGTGAACCGCACGGTGGTGATGTCCGGACTCAGCGAACCGTGGGATCTGGCCTTTGCCCCGGACGGGGCTATTCTGTTTACGGAAAAATGCCGCGGTCTGTCCGTTCGCACCTCGGATGGGACGGTCAGGCTCTTGTTCGGCACCACCGGCGCGGCCCTGGAGGCGGACGACTTTTTCTGCCGGGGGCAGAGCGGCATGCTGGGCGTTGCGCTTGATCCGGCGTTTGACGATAACCGCCATGTATACGTGTTCATGGCCTCAAATATGGGCAAGGTTAAGACCAACCGCGTCGTGCGCCTCACGGTCGACAAAGGCTACGGGGTTGTTTCCGATCGCAAGGACATTGTTACCGATATCCCGTTCAAGCAATCATTCAGTCGATGGGGCGGGGCGGGCGCGCACAGCGGCGGCCGCATCCGGTTCAGCCCGTTTGACGGTTACCTTTACGTCACCACCGGCGACAACCACGACGGGCCTCTTCCGCAGGATCTCTCCCGCCTTGGCGGAAAGGTATTGCGGATCGATCGAGACGGCAGGGCCGCCACCGGCAACAATACCCCGCCCGGGGGCGATCCGCGCATCTTTACCTATGGACATCGCAATGTTCAGGGAATTGCGTTTCACCCGGGCACTGGCCGGCCCTTTGCCTGTGAACACGGCCCCGGCCATGACGATGAAGTGACGCCGCTTGCAGCGGGCGGCAATGGCGGCTGGGACCCCGCACCCACAGAAGGGGTGTCATGCATGAGCAACTACTGCGGTTACACGTCCAACAAGCCCGATGGCACGCCGACGCCCATGACGGACCTGACTAGATTCCCGGATGCACTCAAACCATCATGGAACAACCGCGGCCTTTCCGAAGGGATGAGTCCGTGTGTCTTTCTGAACGGGCCACAGTGGAGGGCCTGGGAGGGACGGCTGGCGGTCGGATTCCTGCGTGGCTCGCGAATCGAGCTATTAAAGATGGACACAGACGGCATGACCATCAAAACAGCCATTGTAGGTGACCTGCCGAAACAGCGCATGCGCTCGCT
>CAYVDE010000120.1:1362-8059 GCA_964450535.1 uncultured Desulfobacterales bacterium | reverse complement strand
CTTGATTCTCAATGACCGCAGTTCCGTGGTCAGTTCAGGGGCAGCTCGGGTTGCTTTCAAGAATCCTCATGGGAGGGTAATAATGACCGAAGACGTTTACAAGGAGCTCTGCAAGGCACTTGAGGAGCGGCCGGGCCGGTACCGGGGCATGGACATTCCCGAGTTCTACGAACTCGCCCGTGAACTTTTCACGCCGGAGGAGGCGGCCGTGTGCGCGGCCCAGCCCCGGGGCCTGCAGTCGGCCGCCGGCATTGCAGGGGAGATCGGCAAGGAAGAGGCCGAGGTGGCCGGAACCCTTGAGTCCATGGCGGGGAAGGGCCTCTGTTTTACCCTTGAAAAGGACGGCCTGACCATGTACGCACCACTTCCTTTTGTGCCGGGCATCTTCGAGTACCAGTTCATGCGCGGCACTGACACGGACCGGGACCGTCGCCTCGCCCGGCTCATACGGCAATACAAGGTGGCCTTTGATGCTGACCAGGGCGTGCCCCAGGAGACCTTCCCATCCACCCGGGTCATCCCTGTGGACCGGAAAATAGATGCCGGAAACCGGATACACACCTACAGCCAGGTGCTCTCCTACATCGAACAGTTCGATCCCATTGCAGTGGCCACCTGCTACTGCCGCCACCAGGCAAGGCTCATTGACGAAAGCGACCACTGCGGCAGTCCGGACGAGGTCTGTCTCCAGTTCGGCGCAGGCGCCCGGTTCGTGATCGACCGGGGCATGGGGCGGGAGATCGGAAAGGAAGAGGCCCGGGAGATCCTGGAGAAGAGCGAAGAGGCCGGCCTGGTCCACTGCACGGTGAACCGCCAGGACATCGACTGGCTCTGCAACTGCTGCTCCTGCCACTGCGTTCTGCTCAAGACCGCCCTGGCCGCGCCCAGGCCGGGGCTCTTCATAAACTCGGGCTTTCAGCCCCGTATCGACGCGGAACTCTGCACGGCCTGCGGGATCTGCGTGGACCGCTGCCCCACCTCGGCCCTGGCCCGGGAAGAGGACGAAACGCCGGCGCTCGACCTGGACCGGTGCATCGGGTGCGGGGTATGTGCCACGGGGTGCCCGGAGGAGGCAATCATCCTGGAGGAGCGGCCGGGATCAATGCCCCCGCCCGCAGACCGAAAGGCTTACCGTGAGGCCCTTAGGGCCAACAGTGTCAAATAGAGGGAAGCATTCGAGAGCGACAAGCCCTGACGGGAGACTCAATGAACACTGGGGACAGAAGCAATAAAATTGATTTTTCCTTTGGCTGAAGGCCCGTCTACAGGGCCCGAAAGAGGGGGGCAAAAATGAACAGGAGATGTTTTCTTAGATCCGCCTGCATTACTCTGGCAGGCAGCGTGGCTTTCCTTTTCACTGGTGGTTGCGGTGCACCGCGCATCAGTCCGACGGTGTGGGAACAGAAATCACAGGCCTGGAGGTGTGGAAATTGCGGCCACCTTACCAGATCAAGTCAGGATCTTACGGACAAACGGTGTCCCAGATGCGGGCGCAAGGGGTTCCTCATGAGAATCACAGAGAAGGAGCTCCAGGACTATCTGGATCAGTAAAACGCATCGGTCAGTTCTCCCGGGTTGCCGTTTTTCGTACCCGAATACTTGATTGCACCCATTTACTCCGGCACGCCGAATCGCTATAGAGGTTCCAAGGAGAATTTAAAGCGCCAACAGGAATCTCAAAAAAGGAGGGCAACATGAAGAGGCTCGAAGGCTGTTCGGCGGTTATTACCGGTGGTGCAAGGGGCATCGGCAAGGCGATTTGCGAGCTCTTTGCCGAGCACGGGGCAAAGACCGCTGTGACCGACATTCTGGATGATGAAGGCCGCCAGGTGACAAACGCCATAAAAGACAAGGGAGGAGAGGCGGAGTTCTTTCATCTGGATACGAGTCAGGAAAAACAGGTGAAAGAGTTGCTGGCGCAGGTCAATGAGAGGTTTGGAGGCATCCAGGTCCTGGTAAACAACGCGGGAATATCCGGGCCCAACAAACCGACCCATGAAATTGAGTTGGAAGAGTGGCAGAGATTGATGGACATCAATGTAAGCGGTGTATTTCTCTGCACCAAGCATTCCATCCCTTATATGAAGCAGGGCAAAGGCGGGAGTATCATCAATCTTTCATCCATTTATGGAATTATTGGCGCACCGGATCTCCCTGCCTACCACGCTTCCAAAGGTGCAGTCCGCCTGATGACCAAGACCGACGCCCTGCTTTATGCACCGGACAAGATCAGGGTGAATTCCATTCATCCAGGTTACGTATGGACTCCCCTGGTGGAAGACCTGGCCAGGGAGTCAGAAGAAGGGGTGGAAGAATTCAGAAGCAAGCTGGACGCCTTCCATCCCATCGGGCATGTGGGCGAACCCATTGACATTGCTTACGGGGCCCTTTATCTGGCCTCTTCCGAGTCAAAGTTCGTGACCGGCAGTGAACTTATTATTGACGGCGGGTACACGGCACAATAGCTGGTTTCCTCCGCTCTCAGCCACCTTGATTCAGCGCCTCGAATCCGGACACGATGTCCAGGAGTTCCTCTGTGATGGACATCTGCCGCTGCTGGTGAAATCGGTTCTGGAGGTCTGCAATCCGCTCCTCGATGTTTTTTTCGGCGCCCTGCATGGAGGCCAGCCGGCTGGCGTTTTCACTGGCCAGAGACTGCGCAAACCCTCTAAAAAGGGCCACAAAGAGGTACTCGCGAACCAGCCCGGAAAACAGGGCTTGGGGGTCTCCCCGAAAAAAGGGCAGGGCGCGGGTCGGCCAGGGGCTCTTACGAAGGTCGGCGAGCCACACCTGGTCGAGAGGTAGAAGGCTTATGGTTCGCGGGCGGTAGGATGCGCCGGAGAGAGGTTCGCTGTGGAACAGCAGGACCCGATCCACTCCTTGCTCCTCCTGCCAGGATATGATTTTCAGCAGAAGATCCCTGACCCTGGGAGCAATGCCGGATACGCCGCCCGGCACCGCCATGGCCGCTTCGAGAGGCTGCCCCTGTTCCTCCAGACGAGCCCTGACCCGCTCCCCCACGGGGAGCAGGATCCGTTTCTCCGGGCGCGCCTGGAGATCGTCCAGGTGATTCAAGGTGTGGCCCACAACTTGATCGTTCAACTGGCCGCACATACCCTGATCCGAACCGAACACCACGGCTCCCGTCATTTGCCCGGTTCCTTTGCGTGTGAATACCTGACCGGTGTAACCGCCCTGAAAGACCGCCCGAAGTCCCATTTCCACAGTCCTGTAATAGTCCTCCAGAGACTCGACCGCCCGTTCGAACTGCCGGATTTTCACCGCGGCCAGGGCCTTCATGGTCTTGACCACGGACTGAAGGTCCTCGGTGCTTTCGATCCTTCGCTTGAGGCTCTCAACCGTCTCCATCGTCTTTTTCTTCCTCTATCCCCACGGCCTCTTCAGCAGTTCGAGCAATGGAGGCCAGGTCTTCCTCTTCCAGCCCTTCTCCCTTGGACATACGCTCGCAAAGCCCTCCGAGATTCTCGGTCACGGCCCTTCTGACGCGTTCTTCCGCCTCTGCCACTTCTTCCTCGGGAAGCCGGTCGAAGACCCCCTCCTTGACGGCGACCAGGGCCGCGATCTGTTCCGACACCGTCAGCGGTCCATACTGCTGCTGCTTGAGGACCTCGCGCACTCTACGGCCGCGCTCCAGGGTTTTTCGGGTGTCCTCGTCCAGCTGCGTGCCGAACCGGGCAAAGGACTCCAGTTCCTCGAACTGGGAATAGGCAAGCCTCAACTCACCCGCCACGGCGCGGTAAGCCTTCAGCTGGGTCTTCCCTCCCACCCGGGAAACCGATTTCCCTACGTCCACAGCCGGCAGCACTCCCTTCCGGAAAAGTTCGGGGGAAACGTAGATCTGACCGTCCGTGATGGAGATCAGGTTCGTGGGTATGTATGCGGAGATGTTCTGGGCCTCGGTTTCCACAATAGGAAGGGCGGTGAGGGATCCGCCGCCTTTTTCTTCACGCAGGTGGGTGAAGCGCTCCAAGAGCCGGGAGTGGATGTAAAAGATGTCTCCCGGGTAGGCCTCCCTGCCGGGCGGGCGCCGGAGCAGGAGAGAAAGCTCCCGGTAGGCCCGGGCGTGCCGGGTCAGATCGTCCAGCACTACTAGGGCGTCCCGGCCTTTCTCCATGAAGTGTTCTCCCAATGAGGCGGCTGCATACGGGGTGAGAAACTGCAGGCCGGGCGGATCCCCTTCCGTGGCCGTCAGCACGATACTGTATTTCAAGGCGTCGTTTTTCCTGAGGTCGTCCATGACCCTGGCAACGGCGGAAGCGCGCTTTCCCACAGCACAGTATATGCAGATCACGCCGGTGTCCTTCTGGTTAAGGATGGTGTCCACGGCAACAGCGGTCTTCCCTGTCTGGCGGTCCCCCAGAATGAGTTCCCTCTGGCCGCGTCCGATGGGGATGAGGGCGTCCACGACCTTGATTCCCGTCTGAAGCGGAACGGTCACGGGCAGGCGGTCCATGATGGCAGGAGCCGGCCGTTCCAGGGGCAGTTTCCGGCTGACTCTCAGGGGACCCAGACCGTCCTGAGGCCTTCCCTGGGCGTCCAGCACTCGTCCCAGGAGCTCATCTCCAACCGGAATCTCGGGGACGCTGTGTGTGCGACGGGCCTCACTTCCCGCCTGGATATCGCCGCTTTCGTCCAGAAGCACGACGCCGGTCCCCTTTTCATCCACGTTAAACGCCATGCCCAGGCGATCCCCGGGGAAGCGGATGAGCTCGAGGGAACGAATACCCTTGAGACCGGTTACGCGGACCACGCCGGGCCCTACACTTGAAACGGTTCCCACCTCCCGGCTCTTGAGCCCGGCCTCGTGTTCTTGAAGGGTCCGGGCCAGGACCTGAAAAGTATCGTCCAATAAGCCTTGCAGATTTGCCGATTCGCCGCTCATGCGTTCTCCCGGCCCTCCTGGGCAGCTTCGGCCTCCAGGGCCTTAAGGGCGCGTTCCTCCAAGTCGTCCAGGTACTCCTCGAAACTCCATGCCAGTTTTCTGCCCTTCATCCGGATTTCCAGCCCTGGAATTGAGTCTTCGCCGGTCTCGTAGTCAATACTGAGCTCGTCACCCAGTTTTTCTTGAATCTTACGGCTTACTTCCTGTTTCATCCCGGCCGGCATCTCAAAGCTGCTCCAAACCGTGACACGGTTTCCGTCATCCCGCGCCGCTTTGATCATGGCGTCTTGATCCTCTTGGTCCAACCCTGCAAGGCGCTCCAGGAATGTGTGCACCATTGTCTCATCCACATTGGTGCCGGCCAGGTCCTTCAGTGCCTTGCGGCAGGCCGTGTAGACCTCCTGTGCCGCTATCCGGCGGAGTTCACGGATGAAGGCGGTCTTTTCCCGGGCCAGCGATTTCCGCCATTCCAGCCGCATGGCCTCCACCTGGTCCAGGGCCTCCCGCACCAGGCGCTTCCTTTCCTTCTCCGCCTCTTTCCTGGCTTCAGCCAGGATGTCACTGCGATCATCCTCCAGTTCCAAACGCTTCTTCCTGAGGGTTTCAGCTTCTTCTTCCGCTTCGTGCTCCCGATCCCGGGCCTCTTCCATGCGGTTTTGAATACGTTCCTCCCGCTTGTCCATGGCCTGGAGGATCCGGTCGTATAAGAAGTGCTTCAGGAGGAAGACAAGGATAAGGAAATTGACGATCTGGGCGGCTACGGTGAACCAGTCGATGAGCACGGCTTATCCTCCTGCGTTAGCCACTACGTAATCCCAGAAGGGATTGGCGAAGATTATGATCATGGATACGACAAAGGCGTAGATGGCTGTGGACTCGATCATTGCCAGCCCGACGAATAGGGTTCGAGTTATGCTGTTCATCTCGTCCGGCTGCTGGGCTATGGAGCTGAGAGCCTGGGCCACGGCCCTGCCCTCGCCGATGGCCGGCCCTATGGCGCCGATGCCGATGGTCAGGCCTGCGGAAAGGACCGAGGCCATGCCTATTAGTGAGATTCCTTCCATTAGGTTTATTCTCCTTTCTCTCCTTCCGGGGTTTCCTGCTTCTGTTTTCGCTTCTGCCGCGCCCTTGTGCCGGAAGCAATATACACTATGGCCAGAATCGCGAAAATGTAGGCCTGTATCACCCCGGTCAGAAGTCCCAGAGCGTTCATGATCACGGGAAACACAAAGGGGGTGAGGGCCAGGAGGATCGCTACTATCTTGCCTGCGCTCATGAGGTTTCCGAAAAGACGCACCGCCAGGGCCAGTGTCCGTGACAACTCTCCCATGATGTTGAATGGAAGCATGATCATTGTGGGTCTTATATACTGCTTGAGGTATTCCAGAAGCCCGCTGCTTCGAATACCGTAAGCCGGCACTGCAACGAAAACGCAGATGGCCAGGGCGGCCGTGGTGGAAAGGGAGGCGGTGGGGGGCGTGAAGCCCGGCACCACGTTGAGGATGTTGGAGAGCAGAATGAACAGGAACAGGGTTCCCACAAAGGGCAGGTAGGGCCGCGGCGGCTGTTGGGAGATTTCCCGGATTTCATTCTCCATGCCTTTGACCAGGATCTCCAGCAGGTTCTCCCAGCGGGACAGGGGCAGGCCGGAGCTTAAACGGCGGGTAATAAGCCAGGCTCCGAGCAGCAGGAGCGCCATTACAGCCCAGGTGGCTACGATGGTCAGGTTCAGGTGGGCGAACCCCCACTGCCAGAAAACCAACTGGTCCGGCGTGATATCTTTAATGTCCATAT
>CAYVDE010000120.1:0-1262 GCA_964450535.1 uncultured Desulfobacterales bacterium | reverse complement strand
GCGCACTGTCCACCAAAGCCCTGCAAAGTAGAACCCTCCGATTACTGTTCCCGCAATAAAGGCGTAAATGTAGTCCATTATTTTTCCCTGCTTTCACGTTTTACCCAGTACCAGGCGCTCAGACATCCCACAGCCACGCCGGCGAAAAGGCCGGTGAGGGTCCAGGAGATAGTGCTTTCCCACTCCCGGTCCAGCCAGACGCCCAGGCCCACTCCAATTATGGTAGGAACAGCCACGGCCCACCCCACAAGCCCGAACATGCCCAGGCCGAACCAGACCCCACGGTCCTCCTTGCGGGCGCGCAGCTTTCGCTGCTCCTTAGCGCCCACTTCCCTGCTCCATGTGCGCTTTTTTTTCTCAGGCACGTTTCTGCAGCTCCAGGAAACGCCTTACAAAGTTGGCTTCGATTTTGGCCACGGCCGATCGTTCCACCTTCTCCCTGTCGTCCAGGACCCGGAACTTATCCTGGATGGTGCGCTCCAGTGTCCCCAGGTCCTCCCCTTTAACCGCGTCCCTGGCTGAGACGAGGACATCCGAGCTGATTTTGACCAGCACGCCTTCATCCACCGCCAGGAACACCTCCCGGCCTTCCCGGGATTCGTAGGAAAACAGTCCGGGTACCAGGAGGGAGGTGAAGTCGATATGGTTGGGCAGCAGGCAGAAATGACCGTCTTCTCCCTCTGCCGTGACCTTGACCACATGTTCGTCAAGCAGCACATCGGAAGGAAGCAGGATTCTTAGATGCATCATTTCCGGGACTCCTTTTCCTGAACTTTCTCTCCGGCCTCATCCTTTTTGCCGGGTTTTTTCTCCTCGATTTTTCCAATCATGTAGAGAGAGCGCTCCGGCGCATCTGCGAACCGGTCATTGAGGATCTGTTCGCACCCGTCAAGGGCGTCTTCCAGTGAAACCATCTTCCCTTCCATGCCTGTAAACTGCTCGGTGACATAAAAAGGCTGGGTCAGGAAACGTTCCAGCCGCCTGGCCCGGTTCACGACCCTTCGATCTTCCTGGGAGAGCTCCTCCATTCCCAGCATGGCGATTATATCCTTGAGCTCTTCGTAGTTGGCCAGCGTGTTGCGCATCTCCTGAGCGATTCGGTAGTGGCGTTCCCCCACAACGTGGGGCACGAGCATTTTGGAACCGGACTGCAAAGAGTCTATGGCGGGGTATAGACCCTCACTCGCCTTTTTCCTGGAAAGCACAATGGAGGCGGAAAGGTGTCCGAAGGTGTGAACCGCGGCCGGATCGGTGAAATCATC
>CAYVDE010000119.1:0-9578 GCA_964450535.1 uncultured Desulfobacterales bacterium | reverse complement strand
CAGTTAGTGCTCATCCAGGAACGCCTATGTCACGTCATGCCGGCGGAAGCCGGCATCCAGCAGTTATTGAAATCACTGGATTCCGGCTTTCGCCGGAATGACGGCCCGAGCCGGAAATCGGGGTTTCTGGATGGGAACCAGCTAGAAGAAGCGCAGCAAGGAATCCTCCAGAACCCCCGGGATAAAACCCACATGCCGGTCCACTATGACCCCTTTGCGGTCGATAATGTACATAGTTGGAATTCCAAGCTTTTCATCCCCGAAGTAGTCCTCCACCACCCTGAAGATCCCGCCCCCCCGCAGGATCGGGTAGTTGATCCGGTTCTCCTTTTTAAAGGCGATGAGAAACCGGTCGTCCGCCTTGACCGGGTCGTCCAGGGAAATCCCTATTATCACCAGTCCCTGGTCCCTGTAACGTTCTTGAAGGCCCACCAGTTCCGGGATGGAATTCCTGCACGGCGGGCACCACGTAGCCCAGAAATCCACAAGCACGACCTTGCCTTGAAAGTCCTTGAGGGACACGTCCTTGCCCGAGAGGTCTTTCAGGGTGAAGTCAGGGGCTGTTCGCATGATATTGTTTGTCGAGTGATTGCACGCCGCCGTTCCTAAAAACAAGAGTGTGAGGGCTATGAATAGGCATGCGCGTAAGGCGCTATTAAATTGTTTCATGCAGAGTCCTTTGCGGGGAAGTTGGAAGCGGGGTTATTGTTTCGAGTCTCAAAGCACGGCATAATCGAAAACGGGCCGGATCGAGCAGCAGGATACTAGCAGGGAATTATCCGGTATGCAACAACTGAACCGCTTTTGAGTGTGCGGTTTGCTGTGCCGGTGACGGTGACTGTGAGCGGCGGGTTTGATTGCAGAGGCCGTCTTGTTGTGGTATGAAGTTCAGGCTCAAATGACCAGCGAACACAAAAGACGGCGCGCATTGATCGTGCTCGGGCTGGCCGGCTTGGCCTCAGCCGTTCTCGCCCTTTTCGAATCCCTGATTCCGGGACTGGCCGACCTCTGCATTCTTCTGAGCGGAGGATGCCGGGACACTTCGGCCTTCACTCTCCTGGGAATTCCCATTTCAATCCTGGGCCTGGCCTATTACTCAGCCCTTCTCGCCTGCATTTTTCTGGCCCCTTCACTGATCTTCCGCCTGGTTATGGCCGGAGCCGGCGTGGAGATGACCTTTTTCTACGCCATGGTGGCCTACCGCATCTTCTGCCCGTTCTGCCTTCTCAACCTGCTGGTCATCGCAGGCCTGGTGACCCTTTTGTTCCGGCCTGCACGGGGGTGGGAAGCCATGGCGCTCGGGCTTCTTTTCATGGTCTTATCCCTGGCCGCCTTTACATCCGAAAACAGCCCGCCGGGCTTACCGGCCCGAGCCTCCTCGGATCCCGCTGTGGTGGGGCGTGTCGAGGGAGCCCCCATAACGGCCGGGGAGCTGGAGCGGGCCATGGCGACCACGGTCTATGATGCACGGATGAAGCTGTACGCGGAAAAGGCGGAAGAGCTTGACCGGATCATAGACGAGCGCCTTCTTCAACTGCAAGCCCAACGGCTTGATATTACGCTGGAACAAGTCCGGTCCAGGGCCTTGAGGGATCTGCCCCCTGTGGGAGCTGATGAAATAACCGGCTATCTCAGTGCCAACCCGGCCATCCTTGCCGCCTGGGAAGGCACCGAAGAAGAGCTTCGGGAAAGGGTTGAAAATTACCTCAGGGACCGCAGGGAGGCCCGGGCCATGCAGGCCTTTCTGGACGATCTTCGAAGCCGGTACCACGTGGAAGTACTGCTGGAGGAACCCCCTCTTCCCCTGACCCATGTGGCACTGGGAAACAGCCCCACCAAGGGCCCACCGGACGCCCCGGTCATTGTGGTGGAGTTCTCAGACTACCTGTGCTCGGCGTGCCGCAGGGCCCACGAGATCATCATGGACGTCAGGGAGGATTATCAAGGGCGGGTCCGCTGGGTATATAAGGATTTACCTCTCGATCGCCACGGAAGGGCCTTCGAGCTGGCCGAAGCCGCGCGCTGCGCGCTGGACCAGGGCCTGTTCTGGGAGTATCAGGATTTGCTGTTCATGGCCCCGGGAGACATTGACTTGCAGGGGTTAATGGAACTGGCGGATGAACTCGGCATGGACGTCGATCGGTTCGAGCAATGCGTGATCGAGGGAAAGCACCGCCAGGACGTGATGGACGACATCAGGGCGGCAAGGGAAGCGGGTGTGGACGCAACACCCACCTTCATCGTAAACGGCAAGCTCAGGCCCGGAATTCCGCGGCGGGGCGAACTCCGGGAGTTGATAGAGGCCGAACTGGCACGAGTGACCCCGCCCTGACCCACACCACCACCTACACCTACACCTACACCACCTACACCACCACCTACACCTACACCACCTACACCACCTACACCTGTTCTACGAGCCCCCCTGGTCCTGTCGCAGTTCCTCCTCGAACCGGCGGAAAAACTCGTCCTTTTCCTTCCAGTCCGGGCCGAACCTCTTGTTGAAGTAGTCGCCGAGCCGGTCGAACAGCCTCTTCCACCCTGGTTTCCCGCGCTCCATGACCACGTCTTCCAGAAAGAAGCGAATCATGTGGATCTTTTCCTTGGGAAGAAAAGACACGGCACCCAGCTTGATGGAGGTCTTAAGAGATTCGGGCGAGAGGGAATGGGCCGTGAGCATGACGGTCGGGAACCCCTTCAGCACGGACAACCTGAGAAGCTCGAATCCGTTAACCCCCATAATGTCGAGAATGACCACATCGTAGGTGTAGCTCACCAGGTACTGGTAGGCGGTGTCATAATCTCCCGCCTTGTGCAGGATGCACATGTCCAGATCCTCTTCAAGCGTATCCAGCACGTCAGGCTCGTCGTCAACCGCCAGAACAACCTTGTCCTTCAAGGGGCTTTCCTGTGGCATGTCCATTGCTCGGCTCCTTTTCAGCGGGCTTGTCCGGCACCGGCGCAGGGTATCAGGAGGCGTCGGACCCGTCCTTTTGTTTCTCTTTATCTTTCTGTTTTTCGAGCTTCTTCTTCTGCCGCTTGCTCATCTCAGCCTGTTCCTCGGCGGCATCCTGCTTTTTTCTTTTGTCTTTCTTGGGAGTCTTTGACTTTTCTTCCTTGGCCCTGGCCATATCCTCTATTTTCTTTTGTTTCCCTTCAATGACCGAGAGCCTTTCATTCGTCTTTCGAAGATCGGCACGCAGTTTGCGGACCGCCTTGTCCTTTGCGGCGGCCTGGGATCCCAAGCCCTTTTCTGCAAGCTCTGCCAGGCGCCCGTTGAGCTTCGCCTCCAGGTATTCCTTTTGTTCGAGGCGGGTATCCTTGGCTTTTGACGGCATAATAGTGATCTCCTTTCTTGATCAACTCCAGCCCGGCCCTCTCAAAGGAGGGTCAGGTCGACGGCTTCTCTAAAAAATCCCGATATCTATTAGCAGGAAATCCCGCAAGAGTAAAGCATGATGAGACATTTGAATGATCCTCCCTGATTCGTCTTGAACCGGCAGGACCTAAGGGGTATATAGGTCTGCGGCGGGCACATTCCGCCGCAAGACTCACGCACCGTGGCGCCGGCGGCCACATCACGGTGTGTGTCGATCAGGAATACATGCCGCCTCCTTCAGGAAGCCCCGGGTTCGGGGTGCGGGTTCGCTTGTACGAGTATCAAAAAAACAACAGGTATTTCGCCCAGGTCGCAGCGGAGATGGTTTCCCAGGCCGAAGAGGAAATGGCCTCACTGGGAGCCGCCTCTATCCGGCCCGTCCACAGGGGGATCCACTTCGAAACGGACCTTGGAGGCCTCTTCCGCATTACGTACCACACGCGGCTTGCCACCAGGATCCTTGCACCACTCTTGAAATTCCGCTGCCATGCGCCTAAATACCTTTACAGTAAGGCGAGGCTCCTGGCCTGGCAAGACATCATAGGCGCGGCGAGCACCTTTTCAGTGTCCTCTTCCGTGGCCAACAGTCGTATCCGCCACTCCCGGTACGCGGCCCTCAAACTCAAGGACGCGATCGTGGACACCATCCGGGAGATTACGGGCACGCGGCCGGACGTGGACCGGAGGGACCCGGATGTACGGATCGTCCTCCACATCGAGAACAATATGGCGACGATCCTTCTGGACCTCTCCGGCGGATCGCTCCACCGGCGCGGGTATCGCGTCCGGACCGTGGAGGCGCCCATGCAGGAGACCCTGGCCGCCGCCGTCATCCGGCTCAGCGGATGGGAAGGCTCTGTTCCTCTGATGGATCCCATGTGCGGCTCCGGGACCCTTCTCTGCGAGGCGATTCTCTCCTTTTGCAGGATACCGTCGCAATTCCTTCGGTCCCGCTTCGGCTTCGAGCGCCTGCCGGAATTCGATCCGTCCGTCTGGAGCCGAGTCCGGAAAGAGGCGGACCGGGCCATCCGCGACCTGCCGCCTGGACTCATCACCGGGGGGGACTCAGCAACCGGCGCTGTTCGGGCGGCCCGCGCCAATCTCGACCGCCTGCCCCACGGAAGCACTGTCAAGGTAAAGAGGTCCGACTTTCGTGATGTCGCCTCCGTTAAGGAGTCAACCATCGTATGCAATCCTCCTTACGGCATACGCCTGGGTACCACCGGGGAGGCCGCGGGGCTTTACCGGGAATTCGGTGATTTTCTGAAGCAGCGGTGCCAAGGTTCTTCGGCATACGTCTACTTCGGGGACCCCGGGCTGATCCCTGCGATCGGCCTGCGGCCCGCGTGGAAACGGGCGCTGAAAAACGGTCCCCTTGACGGGAGACTCGCGCGTTTCGATATTTACTAGAGGGAACAGAGGGACATGATTCACATTCGCAATTTCAGCATCATCGCCCACATCGATCACGGGAAATCAACCCTGGCCGACCGTCTGATTCAGCACACCGGCCTGGTAACCGACCGCGATTTCCGGGACCAGATCCTCGACACCATGGACATCGAAAGGGAACGGGGCATCACCATCAAGAGCCAGACCGTCACTCTGCCCTACACCTCTCGGGACGGCAAGACCTACAGGCTGAATCTCATCGACACGCCGGGGCACGTGGATTTTTCCTACGAGGTCTCCAGGGCCCTTGCCTCCTGCGACGGTGTGGTGCTCCTTGTGGACGCCTCCCAGGGCGTTGAGGCCCAGACCGTGGCAAACCTCTATCTGGCCTTGGACCACGACCTGGAGATCATCCCGGTTATCAACAAGATCGACCTTCCAGCAGCTGATGTGGACCGTGTCCGTTCGCAGATCGAGAGAGAACTGGGGCTCGACGCGGAAGAGGCTGTCCTTTGCTCGGCCAAGGAGGGCGTGGGCGTCGAGGACGTACTCGAAACAGTGGTGAGAAGAATACCTCCTCCCAGCGGCGACGCGGGCCGGCCCCTAAGGGCCCTGGTGTTTGACGCCCACTATGACCCCTTCCGCGGGGTGATCGTGAGTTGCCGCATACTGGACGGTTCGATCAAGAAAGGGGACACCCTCCGCTTCATGTCCAACAAGGCGTGTTACCGCGTGGAAGAGGTGGGTTTCTTCAAACTGCGCAGGGACCCCCAGGAGGCCATATCGGCCGGTGATGTCGGCTATGTGATCGCCGGAATCAAGGACATTGCAAAAGCCCGTATAGGGGACACAATCACCCTGGACGACCGGCCCGCGGAGAAACCCCTCCCCGGATTTCGGAAGGTCAAGCCCATGGTCTTCTCTTCGCTGTATCCCGCGGCATCGGACGAGTACGAGGATTTGAAGGAGGCCCTTGACAAATACACGCTGAACGACGCAGCCCTCACGTTCCAGAAAGACTCATCCGCGGCCCTGGGTCAGGGTTTCCGGGCCGGATTCCTGGGGCTCCTGCACCTGGAGATAGTCCAGGAGAGGCTTGAGAGGGAATACGGAATCTATCTGGTCATGACGGCCCCGAGCGTTCAGTACCGGGTTCACCTGAAATCCGGAGACACCATCGTGGTGGATAACCCGCAGGAGTATCCCGATCCCGTGGACATAGAAAGCACGGAGGAGCCTTTCATACGTGCCAACCTCCTGGTGCCGGAACGACATCTCGGCGCGGTTATGTCTCTTTGCATGGAGCGAAGGGGAGTCCAGCCCAGAACCGCCTTTCCTTCCCCCGACAGGGTCGAACTCACCGTGGACCTGCCGCTGGTGGAAGTGATATACGACTTTTACGACCGCCTCAAGACGGTCAGCCAGGGTTACGGGTCCCTGGACTACGAGATGCTGGACTACCGGCCGAGTGACCTCGTCAAGCTTGACATCCTGATCAACGGGGAAAAGGTGGACGCCCTCTCCGTAATAGTTCACGAGGAGCGCGCTCGGGAGTGGGCCCTGCGGGTCTGCGAAAGGCTCAAAAAAGAGATCCCCAGGCACCAGTTCAAGATACCCATCCAGGGGGCCATAGGCGGAAAGATCATCGCCCGCTCCACCATTTCAGCCTTTAGAAAAGACGTCACGGCAAAGTGTTACGGAGGGGACATTACCAGGAAACGCAAGCTTCTTGAAAAGCAGAAGAAGGGGAAGAAGCGAATGAAGATGGTTGGATCCGTTATGATTCCTCAGAGCGCATTTGTGGCGGCTCTAAAATCGGAAGAGGACTGAGCACATGCCGGGACAATGGACCACGGACCTAACACTCCGGGAAGGGGCCGGCGAACCCTCAGGGCTTTACGTGCATGTTCCCTTCTGCTCAGGCAAGTGCTCCTACTGCGACTTTTTCTCCGTCACCAGCCTCGACCGGGCGGCGGAATGGGCCGGGCATGTCCGCCGCGAGGCCCGGCTTCTGGGAGGTTCCTTCGGGTCGTTCGACACACTGTACCTGGGCGGCGGGACACCTTCCCTCCTGGGCGCTGCTACCCTGGGCCACCTGATGGCCGGGCTTCGCCGGGAACTCTCCTTCGTGCCCGATACGGAGATCACCCTGGAAGTCAACCCGGAAGATGTCCACCATGAAGGCCTGTCGGCCTACCGTGCAATGGGTGTGAACCGAATCAGCATGGGCATACAGTCACTGGACGACCGCGTGCTCAGCATCCTGGGGCGAAGGCACTCGGCCGTGAGGGCCCTGCGTGCCCTTCAAGATATTATGAACGCCGGGTTCCACAGGGTGAGCGTGGACCTGATATACGGTGTCCCGGGCCAGGGCCTTGACGGATGGATGGAGACCCTTTCATCCGTCCTTGCTCACCGCCCGCATCACATCTCCTGTTACGAACTGACCGTTTCGCCCGGAACACCCCTGGCGGGACGGATCTCTTCGGGAGAGGTCTTAATGCCGGGCGAAGACGAGCCGGCAGACATGTTCATGGCCACTTCCCGGCGGCTTGCGGCAGAGGGGTACGTCCACTATGAAGTATCCAACTTTGCCCGGCCGGGCTGTGAGTCCAGGCACAACCGCAAGTACTGGCGGCGCGTACCGTACCTGGGACTCGGCCCCGGCGCCCACTCCTTCAGGCACCCGCTCCGCTGGTGGAACCCTCCCTCCCTGGAGGCTTACGCCGAGCAGATCCGTCGAAATCGCCGCTCCTCGGACTGCAGGGAGCTCCTTACACCGGAACAGGATGTCCTGGAAAGGCTCTGGCTGGGTTTTCGCACCCTGGACGGCGTGGACGCAAACGACCTTGCCGGAAACGTGAGCGCGGGCCGGGTAGCCCTGGACTTGGAGCGATCCGGCCTGGTCACCCGGCAGGGGGACCGCCTGGTGCCGACGACCCAGGGGTTCCTGGTGTCCGACAGCCTTCCCCTGATGTTTGCCGCCTGACCGAATTTGATCCGGATACCATCAGCAGGTGAAACACTTCAAAGGAGGACAAAATGAAAACGCATACCTCTCATAGGGTTATACTTCTCGCCCTGCTGTGTATAGCGCTGCCCACCCCCTCAAATGCCGGCATCTCCGACTTCCTGAAGGGCCTGGGGAGGAGCCTGGAGCCGGGGGCCCTTTCCGAAGACAAGATCGTTCGGGGACTGAAAGAGGCCCTGGAAGTGGGGGCCGGAAACGCCGTGTCAATGGTATCAAAGGCCAACGGGTATTACGGAAACCCAGATATCCGGATCCCCCTGCCGGAGAGCCTGCGCAAGGTGGAACGGGTGGCTCGGGGCGCAGGATATGGCCCCACCCTGGATTCATTCCAGGAAAGCATGAACAGGGCAGCAGAGCGGGCCGCACCCCATGCCAAGTCACTCCTCTGGGAGGCGGTGAGCAATATGACCATAGAAGACGCCAGGGGTATTCTCAGCGGGCCGGACGACGCCGCCACCACATACCTGAAAGGAAAGACGTTCGATCGCCTGACCGGGCTGTTCAGGCCTGAAGTGCGCGACGCCATGTCCAGGGTGGACGTAACGAGGCGATATCAGGAACTTACCGGCACGATCTCATCCATCCCCTTCATCGGCGATTTCGGGGATCTCGACCTGGACGGCTATGTCACGGAGCTTGCCCTGGACGGACTCTTTCTCATGCTTGCCGAGGAAGAGAGGGATATACGCCGGAACCCCTCGGCAAGGGTCACGGAACTCCTCAAAGAAGTCTTCGGCGGGAAGGCGACGGGGAAATAGCGCCTCATTTTCGTTGATCCCGTTACCGGTTATCGATATACATGGTTTTTGAAAGCAGTTCACCACGGCATGATTCATCGACGTGACAGCTCAAAGGCCGAATTGTAAACCGCTATATCAATGGAGGGTCTTACACATGGACATCAAGACAGTGGGAGTTGTGGGTGCTGGCCAGATGGGGGCCGGTATAGCCCAGGTGGCAGCAGCCACCGGCTATGCGGTGGTCATGAACGACATCAAGGACGAGTTCCTGGAAAAAGGATTCGCGGCCATTCAGGGAAACCTCGGCCGCATGGTGAAAAAGGAAAAGCTCACCGAGGAGGAGGAGAATGCGATCCTCGGACGGATTGAGGGCACTACCTCAATCGAAGACATGGCCAAGGCGGATTTCGTTGTCGAGGCCGCCACGGAAAACGAGAACCTGAAGCTTCAGATCTTCAAGAACCTTGACCAGAACTGCAGGAAAGGGGTCATTTTGGCCACGAACACCTCTTCCATCTCCATCACCAAGATAGCCGCGGCAACGATGCGCCCCGACAAGGTCATAGGGATGCATTTTATGAACCCTGTGCCTGTGATGAAGCTCGTGGAGGTCATCCGAGGGCTGGCCACATCCGAAGAGACCCTCAAGGTGACAAACGAGCTGTCGGAAAAACTCGGTAAGACCCCGGTGCCTGCCAATGACTTCCCGGGCTTCGTTATCAACCGGATTCTCATGCCCATGATCAATGAGGCGGTCTACGCCCTGTTCGAGGGTATCGGCGAGGCCGGGGACATAGACACGATCATGAAACTGGGCGCCAATCAACCCATGGGCCCCCTGGCCCTGGCCGATCTCATAGGCCTTGACACATGCCTGGCCATTATGAAGGTGCTCCACGAGGGTCTCGGCGACACAAAATACCGGCCGTGCCCCCTGCTTGTGAAGTACGTTGACGCAGGCCGCCTGGGTCGAAAGACGGGAAGGGGTTTTTACGACTACGGAGAGTGAGAGAGGTGTAGGTGTGGGTGTGGGTGT
>CAYVDE010000118.1:0-9708 GCA_964450535.1 uncultured Desulfobacterales bacterium | reverse complement strand
GCTGAAGAGTCATGTCAACGATATCCGACGGGCTCACATGCTGAATCCTGAGCCTGGGGCGTCTGGAGAACTCCAGGAAGTTCTGAACAATGGTATCAATGTGCCTGATCTCCTCTGAAATAACCTCGAAGTCCTCTTTCTGAGAGCCCTCGAGGTGAAGTGTGCGGCCCAGGGAGAAGAGGCGCATGTTGACCGAGGTGAGCGGGTTTCGGATGCTGTGGGCCACTCCGGCGGCCAGTTTACCGACAAGCGCGAGCTTTTCGGCCTGGAGTAGTGTTTCCCTGCTCTTCTCCAGTTCAGAATGGGCCTGGTCATACTCCTTGATAAGACCCCGGACGCTCCTGCTCAGGGTCTGGACATCGTCACCGGATTGAGTGAAGGGAGCGCTTTCACGACCCGCCTCGACTGCCAGGCGGCGCACCGGATCAAGAATCTGTCGAAGAAGGACGAACACCAGCAGCAGACCCAGGGAAAAGGCGATAACCATTCCGGTCGCCGCGGTCACCCTCAGGCGGGCGGCCTCTGCGTAGCTATGGGTCCTGGCTTCGGCGATGCGCCGGGTGTGAAAGGCCTTGTGCCGCTGGCAGAGATCAAGGATCTCGGCAAAGGAATCGCGCGCGCCCATGTGGATCCGATAGCCCTGTTCTCGTTCACCGTCCTTGTAAAGGGCTATGACCCTGTCGATAGTGGCTATGTACGTGTGATAAAGCGTCTCGATCCGCTCTATGATTTCTTCTTGTTCCTTAGAATCGATCATCCTTCGGGAATCAGCCAGTCGCTCTTCAAAGGCCTGCCTGTGCTTCCCGAGCCGGCCGAGCCAGTCAGGGTCTGAGTCCAGGAAATAGTAGGTGACAAACCCCTTCTGGTTGATCAGAGCAGTCTCCAGGGCCTCTGCCGCATGATAAGAGGCCACGTGCCGATCAATGACCTCGGACAGGATACCCTCCATCAGGTAGGTGTACCACACCGTGACCACCCCTCCGATCATGGAAATCATGACCAGTGCGGTCAGGATGGCGTAAATGCGTGTTCGAATCTGTAATCGCTTCCACATGTTCCGTTTTATCACTGTCCAGCGGCTGATAAATAGGCCCGCACGCCCCGTTGATTGCAGTTTTTCTATTTACCATCCTGTCGGCCTTAATGCCACCAGTTTGCTGTGCCCCTTAACTCGTTTCCATCCGGAAATGGTCTTTTTTGCCACAGTGCTCTTGGGTTGCCGGGCCGAGGCATTTGACTATCGGGGTCTTCAAGAAGTAGTATTGGTATGGCCACAAAATCTTCCACCTCGCTCAGTCACTCTTAAGCGAAGAAGAAATTAGATGTTTAAAAGAGGAGAATTTCAATGCAGTATGACACAGCCCTTCGCGCTTACACCACCAAGCGGATCGAGGAGATCGAATCCGCGGACATACTCGTGGGCATACCTTGCTACAATAATGAGAAGACCATCGCGCATGTCATCCAGATGGTGACCCACGGCCTTCACAAGCATTACAAGGACCGGCGCTGCGTAATCCTTGTAGCCGACGGGGGTTCTACGGACGACTCCCGCGAAATGGCGAGGGAGTTTGAGATCAAGCCCTGGCAGGAGAAAATAATTTCCATCTACCGGGGCCCTGGAGGCAAAGGCACGGCCCTTCGAAGCGTATTCGAAGCAGCCCACCGTCTCAAAGTCAAGGCGTGCGCCGTAGTGGACTCGGACCTCAGAAGCATTACGCCCGACTGGATCCGCTACCTCATGGAGCCCGTACTGGAGAAGGATTACCAGTTCGTGGCGCCGGTCTACGTCCGCCACAAGTACGACGGCACGATCACCAACAACATCGTCTACAACCTGACACGGGCCCTTTACGGCAAGAGGATCCGCCAGCCAATAGGCGGGGACTTCGCCCTGTCCCGCGATGTTGCCAAATTCTATTGCGAGCAGGATGTGTGGACCAGCGAGGTGGCCCGTTTCGGCATCGACATCTGGATGACCACGAACGCCATCACCCAGAACTTCCGCATGTGCCAGTCAAACCTGGGCGTGAAGATCCACGACGCCAAGGACCCCGGCCAACACCTGGGGCCTATGTTCCGCCAGGTGGTCTGGACGATCTTCAGCCTCATGGAACGATATGAGACCCACTGGAAGGGAGTTCGCGGCAGCGAAGGCCTGGAGACCTTCGGGTTCGAAGGCACTATCGAGCCCGAGCCGGTTTCCGTCAACCTTGAAGGCATGATCAAGCTCTTTCGAACCGGCTACCAGCAGTTCTCATCCCTCTGGAAAGACATTTTCTGTCCGGAGTGCTTCGCACAGATCGAGGCCTGCGCGGCCATGAAGAGTGAAGAGTTTCGCCTCCCCACGGACGTCTGGGTCCAGATCCTCTATGAACTTGCTGCCGAATTCCACACCTGGACAGTCAACCGGGACAATCTCGTGGACCTGGTCACGCCCCTCTATTATGCCCGTGTGGCCACGTTCGTCCGTCAGACATGGGACATGACATCCCAGGAAGCCGAGGCCCTTGTGGAGGAGCAGGCCCTGCGCTTCGAGGAACAAAAGGACGAACTGGTCCGTGTCTGGGAAGAAAAATCCCGTGAACAGTCTCTTCGCTGACATGACCCAAGCCTTATCACTCAACCCAAGCACGACCCCGTTCAATAGAAATCCAGCGCCTTTCCTGTTTTCGTTTGTCCTTGAACTTGAAAAATAGTATCAAGGCGCTGGAAAAGGATGAACCCCGATTTTGGGCTTTGAAAAAGACCCATGAGACAATCCGAAAATACCGGTGGGGCCGCAACCCATCCCAAAACCACCATACCCATTGCCGATGGGGGTTATATTTATGCCGATGCCAAGGCTCGGAAAAGGTATTTCCGCCGCCTGAAGCGTGTCCTGCAGATCGGACTCTTGATTGCCTACCTGATCCCCATTACCATCCTGACCCTCTATTTCAATTACAAATTTGACAATTCGCTCCGTGAAAGTGCCCGCCTGCACCTTGCGGCTGTCGCTGAAAGCCAGCGCAATACTATCTCGCTTTACATGCAAAAACGAATAGTCAACATATTCAATCTGTTTCACGAAAAAGACTTCAGTGTGAACCCCAATCAGGATGAGATGGATTATTACCTGGCCAACCTGTTCCTGGCGGACGAGGGATTTGTCGATATCGGGCTGATTGATCCCAGGGGTATTCAGATCGGTTATTCCGGCCCCTATCCCCACTTGTTGAACAAAGACTACAGCCAGGAAGACTGGTATGAAAAGCTGACCACGGGGGCTCAAAGTTATGTGGTGACTGATCTGTATCTGGGGTTGCGGCGTCTGCCTCACTTTACCATCGGTGTCAAGCAGGTCATAGACACCAGGTTCTACGTGATACGGACCAGCCTGGATCCTTACAAGCTCTATGACTTCCTCACGGTGACCAGCCATGGCAAAGAGGTCAACGGTTTTTTGATAAACCGCGACGGCCTGTACCAGGCGGTGGATCCGGGTTTCGGGCAGCTTCTGGAACCGGCGGTTTTTGTCCCTCCTGAAGGACGGGGCGCCGATGTGGCTGAAATCACCTTCAACGGCGAGGAGATGCTCCTTGCATATACATGGCTCAAGGAGGTGCCCTGGTGCCTGGTCATGTGGCAGCCAAAGAGCCTGGCGCTGAAGGAAATGGTCGGCATGCGCAACAGCATGATCCTGGGTAGCGCTGTGCTGGTCCTGGCACTGATAACTATCATATGGTTGATCGTTGCGCGTGTCATACGATGGACCGAGGCCATCGAGCATGATCGCGCCGAACTCAAGACCCAGCTCTATCATACTCACAAGCTGGTTGCGGTCGGGCAGCTGGCAGGCGGTGTGGCACATGAGATCAACAACCCCCTGGCGATTATCGCCAGTGAGTCCGGGCTGATCCGTGACATGCTGGACAAACGGCTGGGCCTTGACTCCTCGCCCGAAGCGGTTCTCAAGGAGCTGGACGAAATAGACAAGGCGGTTTACCGGATAAAGAGCATTACTCAGAAAATTTTGAGTTTCGTGCGCAGGACCGAGCCCAAATTGGCCCCTTGCGATGTGGGGCAACTGCTCGAGGATGTGGTATCAGGGGTGAAGGGAAAGGAATTCAGCGTGTCCAACATCAATGTGGTCAGGGATTTTGATGAAGGCATTCCCAAGCTGATGCTCGACCCTGATCTTATGAGGCAGGTATTCCTCAACCTCATCAACAATGCCAGCGATGCCGTCACCGAAGGCTGTACGATCACCTTGAGGACACGCCTCGAGGACGGCTGGGTCAGGATTACAGTGGCCGATGACGGCGTGGGCATGGACGCGGAACAGATTCAAAAGGCGTTCTTGCCCTTCTTTTCCACCAAAGAGGTGGGCAAGGGCACGGGCCTGGGGCTCTCAATCAGCCAGAATATCGTGGAAGGCTTCGGCGGCCGCATGGAAGTTGAAAGCAAACCCGGTGAGGGCAGCGCCTTTACTATCGTGCTGCCCGTAAACAGTTGATGCGCCCCGGCAGGCCCCCTGTCAGGTTTTCCAGGCGTCTATTTCCCTGAGCCGGCGCAAAATATCCGTCGGCGATGAAGACCGGGCGATCTGAAGCATTTTATCCATTTTGCCTTCATCAATATTGGTTTTGTTCATAACCCTTTTTTTGTAGGCTTCCTTAAGCACCTCCATAAGCTGATCTAGATCACAGGGTTTTTGGAGGTAAGAATGAGCACCCATCCTGGTACATTCAATGGCGGAGTCAATGTTTCCGTGACCGGTCAGGATAACTATTTCCATCCATTTATGCTCCTGCTTAAGGGCTTTAAGCGTCTCTTCACCATTCATACCGGGCATTCGCAAATCCAAAAGGACGATATCCACCGGATTCTTGCGGGCCGCCTCAATAGCTTCGTCGCCGCGAGTAACGGCTATCACATTGAAATCACGCGCTTCCAAGCGCTTAGTCATGGCTTCGAGGAACTTTTCTTCATCATCCGCAAATAGGAGGTTTATTTTGTTTTCCATGGTTCTAACTCCTGTTTATGTGTTTATATGAATTTATTGTGAAACCTGATAGGTGTCAAGGCGGTTGTTGGTGAGTGCCCATCCAGAAATGCTTTTGGGGCACCAGCAAGTTTCCGGTTCAGGTATTCTTCTTTCCCCTCTTAATGCACTTGTATGGTATAAAAACATCTGTTTCATAACGAAGTACACGAAGAACACGAAGGAGGCAGTGGTAAAAATCCGGGCGTGATTTGTTATATTACCTATGGAAAAGCCTGCTAAGACTGCCGGGCGAAAATTGCCGCAAGAAGGGACAATAAATCGGGAGCGCCTTTGCTGTTGTGCTTATCGCTGACACCTGATATATTTTCAATGGTGATCAACCTGTTTTAACAAACACTCAAAAGGGCCTTTCCACCGACCTGTGAAGCGTCAGGCTAGAAGGTAAGCATGCATATGACAGAGAATAATATTAATATACTTCTAGTAGACGACGAAGAAGTACTCCTTGAAAGCATCAAGCGCAGGCTACAGATCCGGGAGTTTAATGTTATAGCCGTCAACAGTGGCGATAAAGCATTGGAAGTAGTTCGTCAACATCCAATTGATGTTGCTATACTTGATTTAAAAATGCCGGGCATGAGCGGAAAGGATGTCTTGGTCAACATTAAAAGAGATTACCCATGGATTGAAATTATAATCCTGACAGGCCATGGTTCATTTGATCCTGAAAATGAAAATGTCTACGGTCAAGCCTATACTTTTCTGGCCAAACCATGTGATATCACAACGCTGCTGCAGGTATTGGTAGAAGCATATAAGAAGACTGTCATGAACAAAAATAAAATAGCTTTTAAAGATATGGAAGACATCCTTAAGAGTCCAAGTTTGAAATCAGCAAGGGAAGTTTTAATGAAATTGAAAGAACTCGATAAAAACAGCAATAAAATGGAGCCCCACGGGTAAACTCACATTTATAATTATCCGCCTCAACTGAAGCAGGACCCGCCCGGCACAATCATGACGGCGTCGCAAAAGTCCTAAAACGACCTGCTTCGTCACCCCGTTGAAAAACGGGGTCCAGTTAAATCAGTAATTTCCAGATTCCGGCCTTCGCCGGAATGACGCCCGAGGGACTTTTTGCGAGGCCATCAATCATGCGGAAGCGAATTCATGCCGCGAGAAGATCGAATCAATCAATCTAAGGCTGAGTCCCATGGCACTGCGTAAGAATCCCTCTAAAAGCAGCCCGGGGTCATCCATGGAAACCTTTTCCAGCAAGGCCTCCCGGGCCGCCAGGAACCTGGGCCTCATCTTTGCGGGAAGCTTGATCTTTGCCGTGGGGCTTCAAGCTATTCTAGTCCCCAAAGAGTTCCTGAGCGGCGGCGTTGTCGGGTTGGCATTAATAATCCAGTACCTGGTCCCGTCACTGCCGATGGGACCGGTCTATTTCGTCCTTAACATCCCTCTTCTAATACTTGGGTGGTTCACTGTCAGCCGGCAATTCATGATATACAGCATCGCGGGCATGTTTCTCTTCTCACTCGCCTGCACGCTGGTCAAGCCCCCGCCGTTCACAGTGGACGATCCCATCCTGGCGGCACTGTTGGCCGGTGTAATTTGCGGTGTCGGAAGCGGGATGATCCTCCGGTCCATAGGTTCAGCAGGGGGTCTTGACATCCTGGCAATCTATCTCAACCGGCGCTTCGGGCTCCGCCTGGGAACGGTTTTTTTCGGTGTCAACGCACTGGTGTTGAGCACCGGAGCCTACCTGCACGACCTGAACAAGGCCCTTTACTCCATTGTCTTCGTGTACGCAAGCGGCAGAGTCATGGACGGCATCATGGCGGGCTTCAACCGTCGCAAGCTCATCTTCGTGATTTCGGACAACTCGGCCGAGATCGCCGATGCGATCATGCGCCGGGTAAACCGGGGGGTCACGCTTCTTCATGGTAAGGGGGCGTTCTCCACCAGGGAAAAGGAGGTGATACTCACCATTACCACCATGACCGAACTGCCGCGCCTGAAGGAGCTCATATTCGGCGTGGACCCCAAGGCGTTCGTCGTGGTCAACGACACTCTCGAAGTCCTGGGCAACCGTCACGGCAAGCTGAAAGTCTATTGAATCGTCTCACCGGAAGCCGGACCCATCCCGCCTGACACCGATGCCCGCTTTACGTGATAATTATCGGCTGCGGTGCCGGCGCGGCGACCGGCGGCGACTCGGCCAACCGTTCCCAGGTAGATAGCGCATATGGCCAGAAGGGCCCCTGCAACTTCAACAAGGGTCGTGGGCCGGGCGAAGAAGAGGACGTCCCAGACAAAGGCCAGGGTGGGCTGAAGCAGGAGGGCCAGTCCGACCCTTGAGGCCTCCAAAAGGCCGATCCCGCTGGTAATCAACAGCCATCCGAGGACCTGGGAGACCACTGCGTAGGCGCCGAGCACCAGCCAGCCCCTGGGGCCCGGGACAGCAAAGGACTCACCGTGTCCGGCCGAAAATACCCCCAGGAAAAGCGCGGTAAAAAGCGTTGCCACCGTTATAGAAGCAAAGGTGCTCCCTGACTGCTGGGCCATTCTGAGAAACAGGATATAGCCTGTGTAGCAGAAGGCCGCCATGAGCCCCAACGCCACTCCGAGCTTGTAATCAGCTGTGAACAGCTCCCATCGAAGCCCCACAATGAGGTAGAGACCGATCAGGGCCAGCGGGATTGCCACGGCTGTTTTCCACGTCAACCTTTCACGAAACACGACCACGCCCACGGCCGCCACGAAAAAGACCTGGAAGTTGGCCAGGAGCGTGGCCAGACCGGGCCCGACGAGAAGTATGCACCTGTGCCACAAAGCGAGATCCACGGCCAGGCAAAACCCGGCGGCCGCCGCCATGAGAAGCTGACGACGACCGTGAAAGAAACGTTCCTTCCTGAGCCGGATCAGAATCGCCAGAATGGCACCGCCGATAACCATGCGGTAAAAGGCAGAGACCGTAGGATCTGTGCCGGCTAAGGGCACGAACACGGCTGAAAAACTTATCAGGCAGGCCCCCCCTGTGACCCTAAGGGTGGCGTGGTCATAATTCATCAAGGGGCCTCGGTCGGATGTAATGGGGCGTCATTGCGTCTTTGCTCGGGATAAAAGGCTCTTACGGATCCGTCAAAACTTGAATCCATTGAATCTGTTAATTATAATACAAGAAGTCAGATTACCATAATTCCAAAGGTGTTTAAATGAATCAAAATATTGTTTTAAGACTACAGGGGACTTTTGAGATATCCAGCCTTGTAGTTTTTTTTACAGGATATTACACCGAGATATTATGGGTTATGTTTTTAGGGGCTGCTATGCTCATTTTGGATAATCTTATGACTATCATATTTAGACTTATCAGTCCTTTATATCCCCTTATTCTAGCCTTATTATTAAGCATTTTTTTTACCCCATGGTATATTGGAGTTTTTTTGGCCTGTGCTGTTTTTACACTTCTTGGTATTCATAATTCCTTCATGAAAATATGGAACCCGGCCAAGGTGCTAAAAAGAGCACAAGAGAACGCCGACAGGTTTAAGCACCCGTAAATAATTTTTGATTGATTTAATCGGAGCTGCGAATGAAAGGTCTATTAGGGTTGTGGAGCAATCATGCCGGTGGTAGAGCAGAATGCAGTTACCTGGTAAATACGGATTCCGACCATTCCATAAGATATAGAATGTTTAAATCTTTTCTTGAAGGTAACTATACCGCTCTTAACCATATGTCACAACTGGAAGAAATATATTATGGAGAGGAAGAGTCAGTACAGGCTGAAATAAGACAGAAAATTGATAATTTATTGGCCGCGGTCAGGGATATGATAGATGCTATTCAGGATATCTCCGGAAAATACAATGAGTTTAATAAACTATGGCCTGATATGGAGTCCGAAATCCTTGACGCCCTTGACTCCAGAATCACGTTTAAAAACAGAGAACTCGTTCTATCCTTTCAGTCCATCCAAAAGGATATGGCCTGGTTTGTCGGTGGCAAGGCCACTAATCTGGCCGCACTGAGAAGCGGCGCAGGAATCCCGGCCCCTGACGGCTTCGCAATCACGGCCAGGGCCTATCAGCTGTTCTTGGAAGAAAACAAGTTGGAGGCCCTGATTCAAGAAAAGCTTGACGATCTTGACATGGACTCGCCCAGGGAAGTGGAAAAGGCCTGCGGGGACATAAGGCGGGAGTTTGAAAAGGCGGTGATTCCCGATGAGATTGAAAAAGAGATTGCAGGTTCAATGAACGCCCTTGAGAAGGCGCACGGCAAAGATCTCCTGGTTGCCGTGCGAAGCAGCGCCGTGGGTGAAGACGGCGCTGTTTCCTTTGCAGGGCAGTACGACAGCTTTATTAATGTGGCCTCAAAGGATGTCTCGGGTGCTTACAAAATGGTCCTGGCATCAAAGTATAACCCGAATGCCCTTGTCTACAGGAGGAAAAACGGTCTTACCGAGGAAGAGACCCCCATGTGCGTGGCGGTGGCGACCATGGTGCGTGCCGATGCCTCCGGGGTAATGTACACGGTTGATCCGGCCTCGGGTGATCCTTCCAAGATCAAGATCAGCGCCGGTTTCGGTTTTGGGGAGCGCATTGTCAGCGGTGAAGACGCCGGCGATGACTATCATGTCCGGAAAGATGACCTCAAGATCGTCAGCAGGGATATAGCTCGAAAGGAAAAAATGCTCATAGGGGACGCAG
>CAYVDE010000117.1:0-9724 GCA_964450535.1 uncultured Desulfobacterales bacterium | reverse complement strand
CTGGAGTGGAGGCATCATGAACCTGAACTGCATGGTCCGACCGGCCGCTTTCCTGATTTCTCTGACAGCCCTTCTGCTTTTTGTATCACCTGCCACCGCTCAAAACGAAGCTGCGGAGGGTACAGGATTGACCAGGAGCGCCAGTTCCGAGGAGTATGACAACAAAGCCCTCAAAAAGCTCCAGCAAATGAGCCCGGAAGAGGTGGATGAGCTGGACAAGAAGCTCGCCGAGGCCCTCACGCTCTTCTATGACCGTGAGTACATCAGGGCTCTCCCCATCTTTCAGGAAGTAGCCGGCACCGTCGAGACCATGGATGTGGCCTTTTGGCTGGGGTCGTGCGCCGCCAAGGCCGGTGAGGCTGAACTGGCAATAGAAAAGTTCCAGGCCATGCTTGCCGTGGACCCCGAACTCCACCGCGTGAGACTGGAACTGGCCACTGTCTATTACGGCCTTGGTCGGCATGCGGATGCCAGGAGGGAACTGAACACGGTGCTCGACGCCAAACCTCCTGAGCCGGTGCGCGAGAACATTCAGAAGCTTCTGGCCTCCATTGACGCCAAGACCCGCAGGATGTACCCGAACCTGCGCGTATCCCTGGGAATTCAGAGAGACACCAACGTCAGTGCCGGCCCGGACAAAGAGGTTGTCCTCGTTCCCGGGGGCGGGATCATAGGCCCTCTCGAAGAGACGCAGAAGGAGGCCGGGGATTGGGTAGGCGTAATAACCATGGCCGGGAACCTTCTCTACGACATAGGGGAGCGCAGGGGCCTTATGTGGAACACCACCGGCTCCTTTTACAACACGCATAACTTTGATCATCACAAGTTTGACTTCCTCCACTGGCGTTTGACCACAGGCCCGTGGTGGGTAGGCCGCAACATCGTATTAAAACTCCCCTTCGGTTATGCCGAGAACATCTACGAGCACGAACACCTTTTCGACACCTGGGATATATCACCAAGCTTCGAGTATTTCGCCACGCCCAAGTTGGGCCTGAAAGGATCCTTCAGCTACGTCCGCGATACCTACAAATCGAGGGATTTTCCAGACGACAGGACCGGCCAGGACAACCTCAAGCGAATCGTGGAAGGCGGCGTGAACCTGTATCTGAACCAGCGCCGGGACACCCTGTCGTTCAGCGTGGGTCATGAAGACAGCAATGCCAAGGATCCGCGTTTCGGGTACGACGGTTTCTTCTGGAGCGCTTCCTATTTCAAGCGGTTTTACATGTTCGATTGGGATATGGAGTTCTACGCGCGATACAAATACACTCACAGGCAATACAACGCAGCAGCGTTACTCTGGCCTGTAAATGAGCACCGGAAGGACAAGCGGCATAACTTCTATACGGTGCTGAGCAGAAACTTCGCAAAGCACTATTTCTCTTCCGTCTCATTGAACTACATTGACAACAACTCCAACGTGGGCCTGTACGACTTTGATAAAATGATCTATAATTTTACAGTGGGCTTCAAGTTTTAGCAGGGCGGTGTGCATTCATGAAGAACCGGCCTCTATCGTATCTCGTCATGGCGGCGATGTTCCTTCTGGTCCCCGGGGCCGTAGGTTCGGCCTGGGCCGATCCCACCCCGCTCGAGTTTCTAAAGGCCCGGGAGTGGTCCAACCGCGATGCAGAGGGGGAGGTTTACCTGGGCAAGGTGCTCACTATCCGCTACGAACCTTACTCTGTTGAGGCCCCGGAGGACTATCACCCATACCTCCTGGAACTCACGGACGTCATCAAGACGCCTCTCCGCTCAAAATACCGGCTGGTCCTCAAGGGGTACACGGACACCAGTGGAGACAGGGAAACCAACATCCGACTCAGCCGCACCCGGGCCGAGGCATTGAGAAAAGCCATCATTGAAAAATATTACATGGACGGCGATCGAATCACAGCCGAGGGTTACGGGCCGGCCGATCCGGTTGCATCAAACGACTCCGAAGTAGGGCGAAGCCTGAACAGGCGAGTGGAGATCCACGTTTACGGAGACGTAACCGAAGCCGTCCGCTTCGTGACTCCGTAATTTTTCTCTCGCAAAGACGGCGGGAGCGCCAAGGAAAAACATTTAAAACAAACTTTTTTCATAATAATCAGCCATGATTGATATTTGTGGAGGTAAACCATGAGACGTCACCCTGCGAGTTTTCCCGTCATCACCCTGGTCCTTTTCCTGGCATGCCTCCTGACTGTTTATTTTCCTGTCACTGTTCGGCAGTCGGCGGCGGCAATATCGCCCGAAGTCCTTCCGGAAGACATGAGGGACCTGGTAATCGAGGACAGTTACATATCGTCCCCTTTCCCAAACGTGGGCACAATACACTCTCTTCAGGGAACCGTAGTGGTGGTTCACAGGGCAGATAAAAAGGCCTATCTGGGGAGCGAAGGCGATGCCATTCACGAGAACGACGAGTTCTACACCCTGCCCGACTCCAGGTGCAGGCTGAGGTTCGTTAACGAGGATGTCGTAAGTCTCGGGGCCGACACCCGGTTCAGCGTGGACACCTACATCGCCCAGGAAGACACGGGAGAGAAGACCTCCATCTTCAGCATGGTCAAGGGCAAGGCCATGTTCTACGCCATGCGGCTGTTCAAGTTCAAACAGGCGCGGTTCCAGGTCAAGACCCCTACGGCGGTCATGGGCGTTCGAGGGACCAAGTTCGGTGCCCATGTGTACTGGATCGACGAAAAGACAGCGGACAGCCGGGGTGGTATCCAGGTTGCCGACAGCGGCGGTTCCATAGGCCCCTACCTGGCCCAGGCCGGTAGCGGTAACGGCACGCCGGTCACGGTTGCCGCGGTCGGCGACGGGTATGTAACCGTGAACGGGGTGACCCTGGGTCCCGGGCAGTACTACAACACCTTTTCCGGGGCCGTGGGATACGATCCGAATGTGCTCGGCGGTATAGAGAGTGACACCGGCGGCGACAACGGTGACGAAGGGGAAGGCGAGGGTGAAGGTGAGGGTAATGGTGAGGGTGGTGATGGAGGCCTTGGAGGTGACCTGAGCGACACCACTACCAACATCACGAGCACCCAGACCGGCTCCGGCACCGAGGGCAGTTCGAGCCCGGGGGAAGGAACGTCGGATGATCTCTCCTTTTCCGGCTATTTCGCGTCCATGCTCCTGTACGACAGCGATGGTGTTTATCTCAAGGATGTCTTTCTGACCAAGGCGCCGATTGACTTCGGAGCGGGCGCGGAACACCGGGCCGACACCTTACAGGATCCCCAAATCGGATATCTGATCTGGAAAGACGGTGGTTACACCTATGTGCATACTGCCGGCTTCGAAGGCAATATATCCGTGACCACCACGGCACAGCAAGTCAGTACCGGTTACGACTACCTCGCCTTTGGAAAATGGGCACACACCGGGACCTTTGAAGGCGGAATGTCATACTTTGCCGACCACGCCTGGTGGCTGGAAGGGCTGGCCACCCCTGATTCCGCCATCGCATCCCAGAAGGGGAGCTTTTCGTACAGCGGAGAGGCATATGGAACCATGGCCTATGGGTCTTCGCCTACTGTTGTTGACATGAGCGGCTCCTTCGGAACCACGGTCAATTTCGACACCGCGTCAGTCCAGGACTTCACTCTGGGCGTGACTGACGGGGGCTCTCATTCGGCAAGCATAGCCGGGGCCTCAGGATCCATCGGCCCTGACGGGACCTTCAGCCTCATTGGCGGGACCTGGAGCATGACGAATACAGATCCACCTATCACCGTTTACCACCACGAGGGCTACGGCCGGTTTTTCGGGCCCAACGCAGAGGAGATAGGTGGTAACTGGGGCATGTGGGGCGAGGACTATGGTTTTAAACACGTGGGCGCCGCAGGCGTGTTCGGCGGACGCAGATAAGAGTTACTGAACATGGATACCATGACCGCAGGAAGGCCTGGAATAGCCGGGGTTTCTGCGGTTATTTGTTTCGTTTTCTGATCTCCCTCATGCGTGCCATGATGCGCTCCTCGATCCCCCGGTTGGTGGGGGTGTAATACTCACGCCTCTTGAGTCCCTCGGGGAGGTACTCCTGCCTCACCCACCCCCTGGGATCATCGTGTGGATAGCGGTAGCCCCGGCCGTAGCCGGCCTGCTTCATGAGCCTTGTGGGCGCGTTTCTAATGTGCATGGGCACGGGCAATGCCCCGGTCTCGTTGATCTCCGCCTTTACCGCCTTTTCAGCCATGTAAAGGGCGTTGCTCTTGGGGGCCGATGCGAGGTACACCGCGGCCTGGGCCAAGGCAAGCTCGGCTTCGGGAGGCCCTATCTTCTCCCACGCCTCAAAAGCGGACAGGGCTATCTTGAGCGCGTTGGGATCGGCCATGCCCACGTCTTCCGAGGCACAACGGATCATCCGCCTTGCAATGAACAGGGGGTCCTCCCCGGCCTCGAGCATCCTGTACAGCCAGTAGAGGGAGGCCTGCGCGTCGCTGCCCCGTAAACTCTTGTGGAAGGCGGAGATCAGGTTGTAGTGCTCCTCCCCGTCCTTGTCATAGGAGAGGGCCTTTCGATTCAGCGCCCTTTCCACCTCGGCCAGGCCCACTATTATTGCACCCTCCCCCGAATCAAGGGTATCAAGGATTGCCAGTTCAAGGTTGTTCAGGGTCACGCGGGCATCCCCGCCCGAAACATTTATGATATGGGCGACCGCCTCAGGCGTGACCTCGGCTCCGAGGCCTCCCAGGCCCGCATCCGTGTCTTTGAGCGCCCTGTGAATAAGGGTTTCCAGGTCCTCACGCTCCAGGGGATGGAGCATAAGTACCCGGGCCCTGGAGAGCAGCGGCGATATCACCTCAAAGGAGGGGTTCTGAGTGGTGGCGCCAATGAGCACTATGCGCCCGCTCTCAACGTGGGGCAGGAATCCGTCCTGCTGGGCCTTGTTGAACCTGTGGATCTCGTCTACAAACAGGACTGTCGGCCTGTGATCCTTAAGAAAAGTGTCCCCTGCCTCGGCAATAATCTCCCGCACGTCCTTGAGACCGGACGTGACTGCGGACAGGGCCCTGAACGGGGTCCCGGACTCCCGGGCCATGAGCCTCGCAAGTGTGGTCTTGCCGGTCCCGGGCGGACCCCAGAGGATCATGGAGAACAACCTCCCTGCGCGCAACGCCCGGACAAGGGGCGCGCCCGGGCCGACCAGGTGACGCTGGCCCACCATATCCTCCACCCTTTGAGGGCGCATGCGCTCGGCCAAGGGTACTCGGGATTCTTCCGGGCTTTCATCCATGCTCTTTCAGCTCCGTGCCGCTATCTTATCCTTTTTCCTTCGCGCTCTTCGTGTCCTTCGTGGTGAATAATTGAATAATTTATCACGAACCACGAGTTTTGGCGCGGTTCAAGCCGTCATAAACAGCCGGATGGCCCGACTCTGGAACTCCTCCGCCATAAGGGGCTTAGGGGCCACCAGGTCAAAGGGCCAATTACCGTCCTGATGGGAAATGGAGGCAGGGGTCCCGTTGTCCGAGATCAGGACCACGGGCACATGGCCGTCGCCGGCTTTGATCCTCTTGCACAGGGACACGTCCTGCATGTGGTTTTGGCGGCTGCTCTCCAAAATTATGCCGCCGTACATTTCCCGCTGAAAGCGCGCCAGGCCTTCGGTCCTGCTCGATGCCGTCACCACGTGCCAGCCGCGGGCCGTGAAAAGACGATCCAGGAGTTCTCGCAGGGCCTGGTTCACGGCGATGACCAGGATCCTTTCGGGCCTCCGGGGGCGGGCCGGGGGTCTTCCGGCATGCGGCATGTCAGGAGAGGCCGCGGGAATCATGACCCGGATCTCGGTTCCCAACCCCTTTTGGCTCGTGACCTCGATGGTTCCCCCGTGACGTCGAATCACCGCATAGGCCACACTGAGCCCCAGCCCCGACGCTTTTCCTCCTCTTGTGGTGAAAAAGGGGTCGAAAATACGGTCCATGATCTGCTCCGGTACTCCCGTGCCGTTGTCCATGATGGTGAGGTGCGCCTGGCCTTCGATTTCCTCGGACGTGACATAGAGGTTGCCTCCTCCAGGCATGGCCTCGAGGGAGTTTCGAACCAGATGCGCCAGGACGTCTCGAAGCTCTTCCTGGTTTCCCAGGATTCGTGAGCCGGATCGAAGGTAGGTCTTCACCTGGTAAAGGGAAGGATCCTGCGCATCCCCTTCCACGGCGGACCTGCCGAGTGAGACGGCCTCCCTGACCACATCCCTGAGATCGAACATCCTTGCTTCCGAAGGATCCATTCGGTCCTTTACAATAGCGTTCAACTGGTTCGTGGTCTCGAGGGCCTCCCTGGTGACGGCTTCAAGGGCCCGAAGTTCCGGCCCCGTGCCCTCCCCGCCGGTTAAAGTCGCTTGACCCAAACTCTCGATCCGGTCTTTAAATGCCTGGCAATGCCGCCCGAACCTTGAAGACAGGGCCGATGCCATGGTAAGAACGGCCTCCATTTTCTTGGAGCGAAGGCGGTTTTCCTCCCGCTCCCTGCGCATCTCCATGGGTGTCAGGCTCACCACAAAGGCCCGCTTCCTCCCCATAAGGATCTTCCGCACCCTCAACTCACAGGGGAAAGGACGGCCGTCACGGGTCATGAGGACTGCCTCGTACTGCTCGGGCACCGCCTTTCGCGCTAACCGCCGGGCATGGACCTCACGGACCATGTCTCTGTATTCCGGGGCCACAATCTCCAGAAAGTCCCTGCCCAGGATCTCGTCCGGCTCGTATCCAAGCTGTTCCGTAACGGTGTTGTTGACATCCTCAATTCGGCCCTCCCGCACCACCACGATTACCGAGGGAACCGCATGGTAGATTTCTTCCCGGCCTCGCAACAATATGCGGCAATCGTCGAGTTCGGCCTTCAAAGCCCGCATTTCATCCCGGGCCTGCTGCTTCTCGGCCTTGAGATGCTCGATTAGATTCTCAAAATCCTTGGTCATAACCGGCGTCATTGGATTGCTGGTCCTTCCCGGTCGGGAGCCTCGGGAGCGTCCCTGAAAGGGCTTGATGAGGATAGGGAGATACCGTATCATACTCCCTCTTGATGAGACAACAAAGGACTGCTTCGCTGCGCTTGTTCTCGCCATCTCCTGCTCGTTGATTTGAAAATTGTGATTACGTGGTGAAGTGGTTAAGTGATTAGATTGTTTGTCCTTATTCCTGCAATTCGAGTAAATTGTGATTTTTTGTTTTGCTTTCAATTGTTTTCTGTTTTTCTTCGTGCTCTTCGTGCCCTTCGTGGTGAATCATGATGTTTTACGGCCCATCGCTCGATACCCATAGCCGATGGGAAATGGTTTTCCAGCTCAACAGCTAAAAAGAGGACCCCATGCCTGCCTCAGACTCCTTCATCCACCTTCACGTCCACACCGAGTTCAGCCTGCTGGACGGCGCCATCCGCATCCGGCAGCTCCACGAAAAGGCCGGCTCACTGGGAATGAATGCCGTGGCCATCACTGACCACGGCAACATATTCGGGGCGGTACAGCACTTTCAAGAGGCCCGCAAAAGCGGCGTCAAGCCCATCCTGGGCTGCGAGGTCTATGTGGCTCCGGGGAGCCGCAAGGAAAGGTCCGCACCGGCCGACGGCCGTCCCACGGCATTTCACCTGGTCCTTCTCGTCATGAACGATGAGGGGTACCAAAACCTCAACCGCCTCGTGACCCTAGGCCACCTGGAGGGCTTTTACTATCATCCGCGCGTCGATCTCGAATGCCTGAGGGAATTCAACGGAGGCCTCATAGCCCTGTCAGCCTGCCTCAAAGGGATAGTGCCATACCACTTGAGGTTGAACCGCGTGGAAGAGGCCCGTGAGCGGGCCATGGAGTTATCCCAAATCTTTGACAGGGACCGGTTCTACCTGGAAATCCAGGCAAACGAGATGCCCGAGCAGGTGCGGCTGAACCGGTCACTCAAAGAGCTCGCAAAAGACCTTTCCCTGCCCCTTGCGGCCACGAACGACTGCCACTACCTGCACCGTGAAGACGCAGAGGCACACGACGCCCTGCTGTGCATTCAGACCGGAAAGACCCTGGACGAACCAAACCGCATGCGCTTCTCCAATAACGAGTTCTTCTTCAAGTCCGGAGAGGAGATGCAAAAATGCCTCGAAGGATACGAGGAGGCCCTGAGCAATACTGCCGATATAGCGCGAAGATGCGACTTTGAGATGGTCTTCGGGGAGTACAAGTATCCGGTCTTTCAGGCCGGCGACAATCGGAGCCTCGACGACATCCTGATCCAGGAGGCCAAAGAGGGGCTCAAGGAGCGACTGCAGGAAAAGGAAGAAGGGGAAGGACCTCTTTCACCCGAGCTCATAAAGGAGTACGAGGAGAGGCTGGACTACGAACTCGGCGTTATCACGGAGATGGGGTTCTCGGGTTACTTCCTTATCGTGGCGGATTTCATTTCCTACTCCCGCAGGAACGAGATCCCGGTGGGCCCGGGCCGTGGATCCGCCGCCGGATCCCTGGTGGCATACTGCCTGACCATCACAAATATAGATCCCATAAAGTACGGCCTCATATTCGAGCGTTTCTTAAACCCCGAGCGAATCAGCATGCCTGACATCGACATCGACTTCTGCATAAACGGCCGTGATGATGTGATCCATTACGTTGCCGACAAGTACGGGCACGAAAACGTGGGACAGATCATAACCTTTGGAACCATGAAGGCCCGCGCCGCCATCCGTGACGTGGGCCGGGTCCTGAACATTCCTTACGGAGAGGTGGATCGAATCGCCAAGATGGTGCCCGAAGGTCCCAAGGTCCGGCTAGGGGACGCCATCGAGGAAGAACCGGAGTTAAAGAAGCTTACCCAGGGCGATGAACGAGAACAGAAACTCCTGCGAATCTCCCTCTCTCTTGAGGGTCTCAGCCGCCACGCCTCAACCCATGCATCGGGCGTGGTCATTTCCGACCGGCCCCTGGTGGAGTACCTGCCCCTGTACAAGGGGGCCCACGATGAGGTCATGACCCAGTTCCCCATGGACCAGATCGAGAAGCTGGGCCTCATCAAGTTCGACTTTCTGGGCCTCAAGACCCTGACCGTGATCAAACACGCCCTTGCCCTGATAGAAAAGACAGCGAAACTCAAGATCGACATCGAAAAAATCCCCCTCGACGACGAAGCCGCATACAGGCTGTGCAGCGAAGGCCGCACCACCGGCGTCTTTCAGCTTGAGAGTTCAGGCATGAAAGAGATGCTGCGAAGCCTGCGCCCTGAGACCTTTGAAGACATGATCGCCCTGGTGGCCCTGTACCGTCCCGGCCCCTTGGGGAGCAACATGGTGGAGGACTTCATAAACGGCAAGCACGGCCGCAAGAAGATTCACTACCTGCTTCCAGTGCTGGAACCCATACTCAAGGAGACCTACGGAGTCATCCTCTACCAGGAGCAGGTGATGAAGATCGCCCAGGTGCTGGCCAGCTACACCATGGGGGAGGCGGACACTCTCCGGAAGGCCATCGGCAAGAAAAAGGCCAGCGTGATGGCCCGGCAGAAGGAACGATTCCTGGAGGGGGCCGAGAGGAACAGCATCCCAAGGGACACGGCCGAGCGGATCTTCGGGCTGATCGACAAGTTCGGGGGCTACGGCTTCAACAAGTCACACTCCGCAGCTTATGCCCGGATCGCCTACCAGACAGCCTACCTGAAAGCCCACTACCCGGTCCAGTTCATGGCCGCCCTGCTGACCCAGGACATGGGCAACCAGGACAAGACCATCAAGAACATCGCCGAGTGCC
>CAYVDE010000116.1:7434-9791 GCA_964450535.1 uncultured Desulfobacterales bacterium | reverse complement strand
AGGCACGAGTAAGCCCCTCAAAATCCTATTTTGAAGGGGCCTGGCTCTCCGGCTTTTTTTTGCTGCTCTTGACCATGAGGTAGATCCCGGCACCTATTGCCGGCACTCCGAGAACCACACCGATGACAGGGAGCACGGAAAAGTTGAGAACAAACAGGACCAACCCCAGCCCTACCAGCAGCAGGCCGATGAAGACGGGGCTTTTTGCTGACAGCTTGGCGTTTTCCATAGCAATTCCTCCTTTCTTCAGATGACCGATAACATCCAGCGTATTTAACTTTCCATGTTACCGGCTGCTTTTAGCAGAAAACAATGGGGCAGATCCTGTATTGAAGGTTTTCAATTCTGTGATCCCATGAACAAAGGCGGATCGCTTCCGGGTGTAACCGTGCGCGACGGCACGCATTGAACGAGGCGCCCTGACCGGATAAATACAGGTTTGACCCCATTGCGGAAAATCACTCCACCTATGAAAATGAAATCATTGTTCTTTCGAAAGGAGAGCTTTATGCAGTTCAGAAAAGATGCGGTTGTACGAACTTCGACCGGGCGCAGAGTGGGCACGGTCGACCGCGTAGTCATCGAGCCAGGTTCCAATGAAGTGACTCATCTCGTCGTGAGGAAAGGCATCTTGTTCACAAAGGACAAGGTCCTGCCCGTAGATTGGGCTGCAAAAACCACCGAAAAAGAGGTGATTCTCAAACCCGGAGCGGAGAATCCGGCTGAAATCCCTGATTTCGAAGAGGCCTACTATATCCCGGTGGACGATCCAAATGTTCGGGATCAGACGCTGGCAGGTTATGCGCCTCCGGTCACCTGGTATCACCGGCATCCCGGAACCGCCTGGTGGGGTGGATTGGGGGCCTACCCGGGGTATGCCAAACCGTTTGTGCTGACAGCCCGGAGAAACTTACCGGACGGCAACATTCCCCTTGAGGAAGGGGCGGAGGTCATGGACTCGGAGGGGGACCGGATCGGAAAGGTCAAGAGCGTCTATGTGGAGCCGGAAGAACACCATGTCACGCACCTGCTCGTGGAAAGCGGGGCCTTGTCCAGGTACCGCAGGATCATACCGACCCGATGGATCAAAAGCGTAGCCGAGGATGCGGTCAGGTTGACTATTGACAAAGGTTTTTTTAATCGCCTGCCGGAGCCTGGACAGACGGGTTGAGGGACTCCCGATAGTTTGATCAACCCTTATCCGTGGCTCCGGCGTGTTCGAGCCACTTTGATACGGAAAGACAAATGCTCAGCCCCCTGCCCTTTGCCGGTTCTATCCACGATTCCCCCCCATGCCGTTCAGCCACTTCCTTGACAATCGCCAAACCAAGCCCCATCCCCTCTGAGACAGAGGAAGCCCTGGTACGTGAAAACATATTGAAAAGGCCTTCCGGCTCTTCCTCAATAATGCCACAGCCGTCGTCGCTCACAGAAAGTACATGGGACGATTCATCATTGCGGTAATCGAACTTAATGGTCTCAAGACCGGGCCCTCCGTGTTTCAATGCGTTTTCCACCAAGTTGCGAAGGGCCCTCATCACGAGCATTCGGTCCAGCAGCATAAGGGGATTTTCATCACAAAACACCAGCCGAATCCCCCGCTCTTTCAGCGAAATCCGGTACTCTTTCCCCAATGCGCGGAAGAGTTCCTGGAGGCTTATCCGCTCACAATTGAGAGGCAGCTCTCTGGCTTTTATATAGAGGTTCATGCTGTCAGCCATTTCCGTGACTTGCTCGGCCGCAGCCATGATACGACGGCAATAAAGCCGGCCTTTTTCATCGAGCTGCCGCGCATTCCGCTCAATCAGGCGGCGCACCAGGCCATGGATAGCCACCACCGGACTCCTCAAATCATGGGAGACGGTATAGGCAAACATTTTGAGCTGTTCAGAGCTGAAGCTCAACGCCTTGTTTAGCTCTACCAGTTCCGCCGTTCGCTTTTCCACACGCCGCTCCATGTCTTCGTAGGCCCTTTCCAGGGCGTTCCACGCCTTGGCCTTTTCCACGGCGTATCGGATGGAACGTTCCAGAAGGTCCGGATTGATCTCCTCTTTTACCAGGTAGTCCGACGCCCCGGACTTCATGGCCTGAACGTCCACATCATAATCACCCCTTCCTGTCAGAAATATTATGGGAACAGGCCAGCCTCTTCTTCCAGCCTCTCGAAGGACCTCCAAGCCGTCATGAACGCCTAAACGATAATCGAGCAAGCACGCATCATAGTCATGGCGGTTTATCTCGTCCATGGCCTCCTCGAAAGTCGACTTCCATGTCAAAGCATAGCTTTTCCTGGAAATATCTGTTAGAGAATCACGTATGAACACATAGTCGTCCTCATCGTCTTCAATTAGAAGGAT
>CAYVDE010000116.1:3840-7334 GCA_964450535.1 uncultured Desulfobacterales bacterium | reverse complement strand
GGTGCCTGTTTACACTGGAATAACCTGAATATTTTGCAACGGAGGAGGTAAAGCATTCATGTCAAAGCTGCAAAAAGAGCTTAGAGAATTGGCCCAATACCAAAACCAGAAAGGTGCGGTGGTGAGCCTCTATCTGAACCTGTCAGATCCGAGCAGGGTCAGCACGGAGTTGAACTCACTTGTGCGAACCGCAGCCAAGCGCCTCGAGGAAGATGAAAGATTCAAGGCAGAACAGCGCAAATCCATAGAGCGCTTGTTGTTTGAACTGGATCGCCATGTGAAGAGCGTTATTGGACCGGAGACCCGGGCAAGGCTCTTGGTGGTCTTTGCTGACACGGAAGGATTCCGGAGCGAATACCACCTTCCGGTCCCCCTGCCCAGCCGAATGGTCGTTCAACAAAATCCTTATACCCGGCCTTTGAGTTTTCTCCTGGATGAGTTCCCTGAATACTCTGTTCTGGTTGCGGACGCACGTAATGCACGCATGTTCAGTCTTTTTCTGGGAGCCTTCGAGGAGCAACCTGGTTTTTTAATTCAGAACGAGGTTCCGGACAGGGTAAGCGCAAAGAAATCCATGGCGGTATCGGCCTGGGGTGTTTACAGCGGCATGGGCGATCAGAGGATTCAGCGTCACGTCGAGGATCACATCCATCGCCACCTTCTGAAGGTTGCCGAGCGCACTTTCGAGCTTTTGAAGAAGGACGGTTTCGACAGGCTGATACTGGCTGCGCCGGATGAGAGGACCCTCTCCCAGTTGAAAGACCACCTGCACAGTTACCTTCGCCAAAGGGTGAGAGGCGAATTCCTCGCCCGGCCGGAAGATGCCGACCAGGTTCTGAGGGAAAAGGCCCTTGAAACAGCGCGCGAATCGGAACATGATGAGGAACGGCGGCTCCTGGACCGGGTCTTGGACCTGCACTTCTCAGGGGGCCTGGGTGTAATCGGTGTCCAGCCGGTGGTGGACGCACTCAACATGGGGCAGGTACACACCCTCGTCATGAATGCTGATTTTTCAACCTCCGGGTATGTGTGCCCTCAGGATAACCATCTTTCCCTGGGAAAGGCTTCCTGTCCGGTTTGCGGCGGCCGGCTCACTCCAACGGAGAGATTTCCAGACGAAATCGTACAGGAGGCCATAAACCAGGGAGCCGAAGTCCGGCACACAACGGTGGGGCATGAATCCTTTGATTCCTACGGGATCGGGGCTTTGTTGCGCTTTCGCATCTAGTGCAAAACTCCTGCATATAGGGTTGCTTATCATCACAGTGTGACACACTCAGCTCTTACCAGCTTGCCTGGGCCCACCCTGCGCCCGTAAACCATACTCCCTGGATCTTTCGGCAAGCCTCCTAATGTGATCCTGGAAAAGCAGGTTTAAGGAGAACTCGAGGCTCGAAAAATCCGGGAACAGGCTCACCCGAACCTGGAGGTGGCCGAATGGAAGGCTTCTTTCAGGGCGCTGAAGGCAAGCTTCACGCCCTGTTCCACGTCCTGCCGCGCATCCTGGCCTGCGCGGCCGAGCTCCTCGATTTTCCCTCTCAGCTCGTCCGCACGCCTGCGCATGGCCTCGATATGCCTCTTCTGCTCGTCCCGCGCCTCCTTCCCCATAAGGTCTGCCTGCACCTCCAGCTCGTCGATCCGGCTGTTCCACTTATCCAGCTTGTCCTTCAGGGTGCGGACGAGCTCTTCCCTTTGTTCACTCATGAATTCCTCCTTCTCGTTTTCGGGACCCCCAGAGACGAGATGGGCTGTCATCTTGGTATTCTCCAGTACAGCCTACCCCCTTGGTTTCACTTTGGTAATGGGGTCGATCCGGTATTTCGGGAGTCCAGTTGAAGGCTGAAGCTATGTGCAGCCCGTGCCTGGCTCATTAGGATCAACACATTCGGTGCATGGGCCCCTGATTTTCCTGATGCAGGACTCAGGAATTTCCTGATTGTGAGTGGTGCAATAATCAGTATATATTAGCAACAAACAATACGAATCAAAGAGGTGAGGATCAGCAAGACAGTCGAATCCCTAACCTTTCAACGGGAGCAGGGTATGAGTCAGGAGCGGGCAGGTGCAAATGGTTCGGAGCCGCTCGAGAAGGTGCCGACCCGAATCCCCGGACTGGACGAAATTCTCGAGGGCGGGCTTCCGGCGGGAAGGACCAGCCTCCTCAGCGGCGGGCCTGGAAGCGGGAAGAGCGTCATAGGTTTGGAGTTCCTCTACCGCGGGGCGCTGGCGGGAAGGCCCGGCGTATTCGTCACCTTCGAGGAATCCGGCGAGCAGATCCGCCGCAATGCCGCCACGCTGGGCTGGGACCTTCGAGCACTGGAAGACAGAGGAACGCTCTATCTCATAGACGCACAAATCGATCCGGGGGCGGTCACGTCGGGTGAGTTCAACCTGGGCGGGATGCTGGCCATCCTGGATGCAAAGACGCGGGAGACGGGGGCCGACCGGATCGTAATAGACGCCCTGGACGGTCTGATGCGTTTTTTCAGCGATCCTCTACAGCAGCAGAACCAGCTCCTGGTGCTCCACCGCTGGCTCATGGGGCGCGGACTAACCTCCCTGCTCACGGTCAAGGCCCACAATGGATGCGGCATACCGTCCCGGCACGACTTCCTGGACTTCCTGGCCGACTGTGTCCTGGTCCTGGACCAGGAGATCAAGGGTCGCGTGGCCACCAAGGTGCTCCGGGTGGTCAAGTACCGGGGCTCCGCCTACGGTGGGAACGCCTATCCGTTCCTGGTGACCGGGGAAGGCCTCTGCTTTCACCCCATCACCAATGTGCTCATGAACTATGGGACTCCCGGCCGAATGATCTCCAGCGGCAATGCGGAGCTGGACGCCGTGTTGGGCGGAGGCCTTCAACATGGGGCAAGCGTGCTGATCTCGGGGGAGCCCGGAACGGGCAAGACGGCCCTGGCCTCAACGTTCGCCCGGGCGGCATGCGTAGAGGGGATGAAGGTCCTGTATGTAGACTACGAGGAGTCTCGAGAGGGTATGCTGTCGGGTATGAGAAGCCTGGGGATCCACCTGGAGCCCGCCCTTGCTGCGTCGGAACTCGAGATCCTTGCTCTTATGCCGGAGTCCATGGGAGCGGAGGAGCATCTCCATCTTATTCTACGGACCATTGAGCGCTTCAGTCCCGACCATGTGGTGGTGGACGCTATATCGGCCTGTCACCGGATCGCGGGGCAGGCCGCGGCCTTCGATTTCCTTCTCCGGCTGATAAGTTTCTGCCGGGATCGAGGCATCACGGTGCTGCTGATCAATCAGGCCAGAGCCCGTTTTTCCAGCGACCATGAGTTCAGCGGCATCGGCATCTCCTCTATTATCGATACCATCCTCACTCTTCATTTTCGGGACATGGGGGATGAGGTGCGCCGTTTCCTTCTGGTCCTGAAGTCGCGCGGAAAGCGGCACTCCAACCGGTATCATCCCTTCTTCCTGACGGACCGGGGCATTGCCGTCGAGAGGTGACTCCATGAACCATTCCTCCC
>CAYVDE010000116.1:0-3740 GCA_964450535.1 uncultured Desulfobacterales bacterium | reverse complement strand
ATCCGGGGCCTCAAAGGCCGGGTGCTGCGTAAGTGTCAGGCCCTGTTCACCAACGACCCGGCCTCCCATCCCGAAAGCTCGGGCACGCCGGCAGGACACCCGGAGCTGACGTCTTTTCTGGGAGTTCCCCTGATGCATGGGGACCGCACCCTGGGCATGATAGGGTTGGGAAACCGCGAAGATGGCTATGGCCCAAAGGAGCTGGAGCTGGTGGAAGCCCTTGTGCCTGCCGTTGTCCAGGCGTTTCTGAGCAAACGGGAGCAAGAGGCCCTTCAGCGGGCCAAGGAAGAGAGCCAGGCGGCCGTGGCAAAGCTGAACGCCGTCATCAACCATATGACGGAAGGGTTGGCGGTCTTTGATTCAGAGGGCCGGCTGCTCGACATGAATCCGGCCGCCCTGGACATCCACCGGCTTGACAGTACAGCGAACTTGGGAAGCAGGCTGGACGATCTGGCCGAGATTTTCGAGCTGTTCGATCTCCAGGACCGTCCCTTGACCGTCGATGAATGGCCGATCTCCCGCGCCCTGCGGGGCGAGCCCTTCGAGGGCCATGAGGTGCGCGTGCGGCGAAGGGACACCGGCGAGTCCTGGTTCGCCAGCTACGGCGGGACGCCGGTCAATGACTCCAGGAACCGTCCCTTGTGTTACATCGTGAGCCTGCGTGACATCACGAAGTGGAAAAAGGCCGAGGAGGTGTTCGAGCAGCGGGTCAGGGAGCGGACCGCGGCGCTTGCGGCATCCGAGAAGCGGGCCCTGGGCGAAGCGGAGCGTAGGCGGTACCTTGCCAAACGGCTCGTGAAACTGCTCGAGAACGACCGCCGTCACATGGCCGCGACGCTTCACGACGACGTGGGGCAGAGCATTGCCGGGGCGAAGATACAGGTTGAAAACCTTAAAAGAGGCTTGAAAGGCCTGAAACCGCACCAGGCGGCCCGGTTCGGGGGTATAGAGGCGACCCTGACACAGGCGATTGCCGTACTGAGAGGCATGAGCCGGCGGCTCCACCCTGCTGCCCTGGAGAGCCTTGGGCTGGTATCCGCCCTTCAATCGTTCCTGGAGCAGACCCCCCTGAACGGCTGCAGGCTGCGCTTCTTCTGCCACGGGATTCCCGAGTCCCTGGACTCCGCGCTGGAGCTGGCCGTGTTTCGAATCGCCCAGGAGGCGGTTTCCAACGCGGTGCGTCATGCAGGCTGCCGGGAGATCCATCTGAGCCTGCAGGCAAGGGGCGGGTTTCTGCACCTCACTGTGGAAGACGACGGGTGCGGTTTCATCTGGGACTCAGCGGTTTCCCAGGTTTCCGGAGAGGGCCCCCTGGGTCTGACGATCATGCAGGAGCGGGCGGTCCAAGTGGGGGGGGATCTGTACGTGGACTCAACCCCGGAAAAGGGCACCATCGTGGTGGCCAAGTTCCCGGTGGCCACGTGCAGCACCGAGACCCGGTGAAGGCGCATCCGGATCCCGAAAAATACTTGTGGATGTGCCGCATACCCTCTCAATCCCTGGACAGCGTAAGGAGCGCACCATGACGGACCGGGACGATGAGAGTTCCTGGACCGCCTCGACTCAGCTTCACGTCCCGATGGGAAACGGGCCTCCCTGCATCTCCGCTATTGAGGCTGCAGCCCATGCTCTCATTTTCCCCCCGCCCTGTTCCCATCTGAAAGTGCAGGGTTGAACAAGAAATTCTGCATCGGTCCCGGGAAGGGAAACACGATGGTGGTGGTGCGGTCGTTGCTGATGTCGTGCAGCGTGGTCAGATAGCGAAGCTGGAGCGACTCCGGCTGGGTTACGAGCTTTTTGGCCGCGGTTACCAGGCGGTCGGCGGCCTGTTCCTCCCCTTCAGCGTTAATGACCTTGGCCCGCCGGTTCCTCTCCGCTTCCGCCTGCCGTGCAATGGCGCGTATCATGCTTTCATCGATGTCCACATGCTTGATCTCCACGTTTCGCACCTTTATCCCCCACGCATCGGTTTGGGTGTCCAGGATCTCCTGGATGTCGTCGTTCAGCTTGTCCCGCTCTGAGAGCATTTCGTCGAGGTCATGCTTCCCCAGCACCGAGCGGAGGGTGGTCTGCGCCAATTGGCTGGTTGCCATATGATGGTTCTCCACTTGAATCACCGCCTTTTCCGCATCCACCACGCGATAGTAAATTACCGCGTTTACCTTAACGGAAACATTGTCCCGGGAAATGACGTCCTGGTCGGGCACGTCTCTTACCATGGTGCGCATATCCACCTTGACCATTTTCTGAATCAGGGGGATGAGGATGAACAGCCCGGGGCCCTTGACGGCGCTGAACCGGCCCAGGGTGAAAACCGTGGCCCGCTCGTATTCCCGCATAATGCGAATCGCAGAAGCGAGGACCCCCACAATCAATACAACCACCACGAAAATAAAGTAGATATCCTGTGTCATTTCGTTTCTCCTTTGCTTTGATCTTCCAGAGGTTCCACAAGCAGGGTGAGGCCGCGGCTTTCCACCACTCTCACGCGATCTCCCGGGGCAAGAGGTTCCGACCCTTCTGCTTCCCATCTCTCACCATGTATCCGGACATGACCTTTGCCTGCGGACCAATCCATCACTTCGGCCTCGCTTGCGGAAAACGAATCCTCCCCGGTCTTTACGGGTCGGCGGTGGACCTTGACGATGTAGCCGAGCAGGAAAATAAGCACCGCTGCACTCAAGAGAGCGGATCCGAGAATCACCGGCCATGAAATACGGAATCCCGGAGCATCGACTTCCACGAGGATGGCGGCGCCCAGGATGAAAGCGGCCATCCCGCCGATTCCCAGTATGCCGAAGGATGGAGCAAATACCTCAGCCACCATGAGGGCAAGGCCGAGGACAAAAAGTGCGAGGCCCGCATAATTCACGGGCAGGACATGAAGCCCGTACAATCCCAGCAGCAGGCAGATGACCCCCACAACCCCCGGTCCAATGAACCCGGGATTGGCAAACTCGTAAATGATGCCGTAGATGCCGATCAACATCAGGATCATGGCGATGTTGGGGTTGGTGATGATTTCAAGGATGCGGATTCGCCACCCCGGCTCGATGCTTTCAACAGGAAGGCCTCTGGTTTGCAGGGTGACTTCACGACCCTTGACCGTCACAATGCGCCCGTCCGTTTTGGCCAGCAGATCTACAAGATCCAGTGCCGTCAGGTCCGCCACATTCATGTCCACCGCGTCTTCTACAGGGAGGCTGGCGCCTTTTCTTACGGATTTCTCGGCCCACTCCGCGTTCCTTCCCCTCAGGTGGGCGAGACTGATTATGTAGGCCACAGAGTCTTCGACAATCTTGGCCTCCATAGCGTCTCTCCCCCCCGTAGTTTCCTCAACGCCCTCTTCAGGATCTTCCTTGTCTTCCCGGCCTGGAAGAACCCCCCCGACTTGAACCGGGGTGGCGGCGCCGAGGTTGGTTCCGGGCGCCATGGCTGCAATATGGCACGCATAGAAGATGTAGGCCCCGGCACTGGCGGCCCGCGCGCCGGAAGGGTATACATAAGCCGTCACCGGAACAGGCGAGTTCAGAACGTCGCGAATGACCGCCCGCATGCTCTCCGCCAGGCCGCCGGGAGTATCCAAGGTCAGAATCACTAAAGCCGCATCTTTTTCATAAGCCGTGTTCAGTGCCTTTTTCACAAAGTCCGAGGTGGCAGGCCCGATGGGGCCGTGGATTGCGACAACCTGCGCAGGTCCTCTTACGTCCCTGTTTTCCGGCGGGCTTTGAGCCTCAGTG
>CAYVDE010000115.1:0-9840 GCA_964450535.1 uncultured Desulfobacterales bacterium | reverse complement strand
AATAGTCACCCACAAGAACACCGACTTTGACGCGGCGGCCTCAGCCTTTGCCGCCCAAGTAATTTATCCCGGCGCCGTGCCGGTCCTGCCCGCCAGCCTGAACCCCAATGTCAAACAGTTCCTCTCCATCCACAAGGACCTGTTTCCCTGGTCCATGCCCCGTGATATTTCATGGGACGAGGTCAGACGGCTCATTGTGGTGGACACTAACGACTGGAAGCGCCTTGAAGGGGTAAAGGCCGCCCGGGAAGGCCCAGGTCCCGAAATACACCTCTGGGACCACCACCTCTCCCCTGCAACCATCGAGGCCGAATGGGAGCACTGCGTTGCCGTGGGCGCCGCCACCACCCTCTTTGCGCGGCGTATGGAGGAAGAAGGCCTACCAATCTCGCCCATACAGGCCACCCTCTTTCTTGCCGGCATCTATGAGGACACCGGTAACCTGACCTTCCCGTCGACCACGGCGGTTGACGCCCAGGCCGTGGCCTTCCTTCTCAAGCGAAAGGCCGATGTGGAGATCGTCAATACCTTTCTGCGACCCGCTTACGGGCCCAAACAGAAGGACGTTCTCTTCAGCATGCTCCAGGACGCGGAAAGGACCAAGCTCAACGGCTACACCGTGAGCGTCAACCACTGCGAGATTCCGGGCCATGTTCAGGGTCTGGCGCTGGTGGTGGAAATGTACCGTGACATCATGAACGTGGATGCGGCCTTTGGGATTTTCACTGAGGCAGGCAGGGACCGCGCCATGGTGATCGGGCGAAGCGCGGTGGATGACGTCGACGTAGGAGACGTCCTTCGATCAGTCGGCGGGGGCGGTCACCCCGGGGCTGGATCCGCCCAGATAAAAGACTGCGTCTCGCCCGAGAATGTTCGTGGGCGCCTCCTCGAGCTCATTCAGGGCAGCCGGAGAGCGGCCGTTCGGATCGGAGATCTCATGTCTTTCCCGGTTCACACGGTGTCCGAGAACACTCCCATGACCGAAGCCGCGCAAGTTCTTCGTGCCAAGGGGTGCACAGGGCTTCCCGTGGTCAGGGGCGACGGACTGGTCGGAATCATCTCCAGGAGGGATTTCAAGAAGTTCCACAACAAGGGGAAAAAGGACCCGCCGGTCAAGGCCTTCATGTCCACTGAAGTCCTGACCATAGGGCCGGGAGAGAGCGTGGTCCAGGCCGCACGCATCATGGTAAGAAAAGACATAGGACGCCTTCCGGTACTCGAGAACGGAAAACTCATCGGGATCGTAACCCGATCCGACACCATGAGGTACTACTACGACCTTCTCCCGGACTAGCAGCGGGGCAGGACACATGTTTCAAGGGTGCTTCGTTTACCAGGGCGTCGGACGGCCCTCTCCCGTGGATGACGCACACGGTCAATGCCTTCCCGGAAAAGAGGATTTTGTGGGACGCCATAAGCCATAGCCCGGCACCCGGGAATTCATTGCCCCAACGTAAGCAGAACTGTGATAACAAAAAACAAGACCTGACCCAAACTTATTATGACGGCGAACGACGACTCTACTGTACTCCTCTCCCGTGTCTTCGAGCAGCGCATGCTGCAGGCGGACATCCGCCGGATACTCGATTCTCTGTCCTCTACGGACCGGGACGCCTTTCTGGATTCCATATCCGAAACCCTCGAGAAGTTCACCGCCCTTATGGAGGTGTCCAACCGTCTGGCGGATTCCATGGACCTGGATGCCCTGTTCGCCAGGCTTGTTGAACTGGCCACAGAGGCCCTGCGGGCCGACCGGGGCACCATCTTTCTGAACGACGAAAAGACCGGCGAGCTCTTCTCTCGAATCGCTACGGGCGGAGGCCTGAGCAGGGAGATCCGTTTCCCGAATCACCTGGGTATCGCGGGGAGTGTGTTTTCCACGGGCAAGGCCCTCATTATTCCCGATGCTTATGCCGACCCGCATTTCAACAGGGAAGTGGACAAGAGGACCGGCTATCTGACCCACAACATCCTCGCAGTACCCATCCGCGACAGGAAGCGGCGTGTGGTGGGCGTCATCCAGGTCCTCAACAAGGAAGGCGGCGAGGGCTTCATCGAATCCGACCTTTCGCTCCTGGAGGCAATGGGCTCCCAGGCCGCATCGGCCCTGATCAAGGCCCGGCTATTCGAGGAGGTCGTGAGGGCCCGAAAAGAGGAAGCCGAGCTCTTCGAGGTCACCCGCGCCATTTCAACCGAAATCCAGCTCCTGCCACTCATCGAAAAAATCATCAAAACGGCCACCGCCATGCTGGGCTGTGACAGGGGGACCCTTTTCCTGAACGATCCGAAGCAAGGGGAATTATGGTCCATGGTGGCATCCGGGCTCTCAGCCCGTGAAATCCGCTTCCCCAACCACCTGGGTATCGCCGGGCACGTGTTCACCTCCGGTGAGACCACCAACATACCGGATGCATACGCCGACCCGCGATTCAACCCCGACGTGGACCGGAAGACCGGATACCTGACCCGCACCATCCTTTGCATGCCCGTAATAAACAAGAAGGAAGAACGCATCGGGGTTATTCAGCTTCTCAACAAGGCGGATGGGCCTTTTTCCACCAAGGATGAAGTTCGCCTGGCCGCCTTTTCCGCCCAGGCGGCCATTGCTCTCGAGAACGCCAAGCTCTTCCAGGACGTCCTCAACATGAAAAACTACAACGAGGCCATCCTGGAATCCATGACAAACGGGCTAATAACCCTGAACGACGTACACACGGCCGAGAAGTGCAACCGGGCGGCCCTTAGAATTCTCCGCGTCAACGAGGCCGAGGTTATCGGTAAAGAGGTAAAAGGCATTTTCCAGGGCCCGGGCAACGCCTGGCTGAGGGAGACCGTGGAAAGGGTCCTTCAGGACCGCGTCTCGGACACCGCCATGGACCAGGAACTCGTCCTGACCGACGGCACGACGGTTTCCGTCAACATGCTGGTGGTCCCTCTGACAGGCGATGACGACGCCGGACTCGGGGCACTCCTGGTCATCGAGGACATTTCCGGTGAGAAGCGTCTCAAGGGGACCCTGGCACGCTACATGACCAAGGAGGTGGCGGACCAGCTCCTGGAGGACCCCCGGGCCCTGCTTGGCGGCCAGGTGAAAAAGGCTACGGTGTTTTTTTCCGATATCCGCAGCTTCACCACACTCTCAGAGACACTGGGGGCCCGGGAGACCGTGTCCATGCTTAACGAGTACTTCACCGACATGGTGGACATCCTGTTCCGATACCAGGGAATCCTGGACAAATATATCGGCGACGCCATCATGGCGGTCTTCGGAACGCCTTTTTCCACCGGCCGGGACGAGGACAATGCCCTCCAGGCCTCCATCGAGATGATGCGAAAACTGGCTGAATTCAATGCCCGCCGGGATCGGGAAGGCAAGCCCTCCATAGCTGTCGGCATCGGCCTCAACACCGCGGAAATCCTGGTCGGCAACATAGGCTCACTCAAGCGCATGGACTACACGGTCATCGGTGACGGGGTAAACCTGGCCTCCCGGCTGGAAAGCGCCACAAAGTTCTACGGCTCTAGCATTTTGCTCTCCGAGTTCACACGGGAACAGCTGAAAGGAGACTATGTCCTTCGCCCGGTGGACCGGATCAGGGTTAAAGGCAAGACCCAGCCGGTGGCCATCTACGAGGCCCTGGACTATCACACCCCCTTGACCTTCCCCCACATGGAAAAGCATCTGGAGCTCTTCGAGCAGGGGCTGTCATGTTACTACGCCGCGGATTTCGCAGGGGCCCTGGACGTTTTCGACGCGGCGTGCCGAATAAACCGCTTGGACCGCCTCGCCGCGCTCTATGCGGAGCGCTGCCGCCACTTCCTTATGAATCCCGCGGGCCCGGACTGGGACGGCGTGTGGACCATGACCTCCAAGTGACGACACCCCGCCGGCCGGGGGCGGGTCTCGTTTGAGGTATTAGAATCGCTCGGTTTTCATGTATGATAACAGATTGAAATTCAATTTGAGGCGTGGTTCATGAAAAAACCCATCATTGTTTTGATTTTCCTGGTCCTGATCGGACTGCTGGGTTGGCAGGTGTACACCAAGGTGATCTCTCCGGGAGCAGGAGAGGGACCTGTTCGAGGAACACCGGCCGTAGCCGTGGAAATCCAGACTGCAAGAACGGGCACTATACGAGACATGGGCGTTTTCACCGGAACTCTCCACCCCCGGAGCCGGTTCGTGGTCGCACCAAAGATCGGAGGCCGCCTGGAGGAACTCTCCGTGTACGTAGGAGACCGCGTTGAACCGGGAAAGCTTGTGGCGGTCCTGGACCAGGGGGAGTATGCCCAGCAAGTGGAACAGGCCCGGGCCGAACTGGAGGTGGCCCGCGCCCAAGTGGCGGAGAGCCGTAGTGCTCTCGAAATCGCCGGCCGCGAACTGGAACGGGTCAAAGAGCTGCGAAGACAAAAAATTGCTTCAGAATCGGAACTGGATGCAACCGAGGCAGACTTCAAGGCCAGGCAGGCAAAGCACCAGGTGGCACTGGCCCAGGTGAACCAGAGAAAGGCCTCCCTCGAGGCCGCCCAAGTGCGCCTTTCCTATACCAGAATCCAGGCGGGAGGTGACGGGAGCGGGGCCTTGTGGGTCGTGGGAGAACGTTTCGTGGACGAGGGCGCCCTCTTGGCGCCGAACAGCCCCATCATATCGGTTCTGGACATCGGGTCCCTGATCGCCGTAGTCCACGTCATCGAAAAAGACTACCCCAAGATAAAGCCGGGCCAGGCCGCGTCGATCGCCGCCGAGGCCTTTCCGGAAGAACGGTTCAGCGGCAGGATAGTCCGGCTGGCCCCTTTGCTGAAGGAGGCCTCGCGCCAGGCCCGGGTCGAAATAGAGGTCCCCAACCCCGATGCACGGCTCAAGCCGGGCATGTTCATCCGAGCGGAAGTCGAATTCGATCGTCGCGAAAACGCTTTGCTGGTCCCGGAGTCCGCGCTGGTCCGCCGGGAAGAAGGAGTTAGAGGTGTTTTCACCGTCGACAGCGGCGAGATGAAGGCCCGCTTTATACCGGTTAAAACCGGAATCATACAAAGTGACACGGCCGAGATCGTTGAACCGGCTCTTACGAAGCCGATCGTTACCCTTGGGCAGCACCTATTGGAGGACGGCTCTTTAGTCCTCCTCCCCGGTGACGGCGACCACGAGGCTGAAAAGCCCGCCGCACGGGTCAAAAAGCCTTCCGAGCCTGAATCATGATGATCTCCCGCCTGTCCATACGCCGGCCGGTTTTCACCATCATGGCGGTTCTCATCGTAGTGCTGCTGGGCCTGGTCTCCCTCGGCAGGCTTCCCATCGACCTGATGCCGGATGTCACATACCCCACTCTCAGCATAATAGCGCAGTATGAAAACGCCAGCCCTGAGGAGATGGAAGAGCTGGTCACGCGGCCCATAGAAGAGGCCATGACAGCCGTACCGGGCGTAGAAGAGGTTACGTCCATTTCGTCGGAGGGAAGCAGCCAGGTCCGGATGAACTTCAGCTGGGGGACCGATCTTAATGCCGCGGCCAATGACGTCCGCGACCGCCTGGACCGGGTCATGGCCCGCCTTCCCGAAGACGTGGACCGTCCTGTACTGCGCAAGTTCGATCTGGCCGCCTTCCCGATAGTGATCCTTGGAGCCTCCAGCAACCTGGATCCCATAGAGATGCGGCGGATAATAGACGAGCAGGTCAAGTACCGCATCGAAAGGATTCCCGGCGTGGCCTCCATGGACGTCTTTGGCGGGCTGGACCGGGAAATCCATGTGAATCTACGTGCCGACAAGATAAAGGCCCTGGCCCTGCCCCTGGACCGGATCCTGGCTGTGATCCGGGCCGAGAATGTAAACCTACCGGCCGGCCCTCTCGAGCGGGGCACCATGGAGGTTCAGGTCCGGACTCCCGGGGAATTCACCAGCCTCGACGACCTCCGCAACACGGTGATCGCCGTGCGGGACGGCGGGCCCATTCTGCTCCGGGAGATAGCGGATATTGAGGACGCATGGGAGAGGATAACCCGCATTGTCCGGGTGGACCGCCGGCCCGGCATTCGCATGGCCGTATACAAGCAGTCCGGGACAAACACCGTTTCCGTTGCCCGTGGGGTACTCAGTGAGCTGGAGCGCATAAACCAGGACCTTCCCTACATCCGGATTGTGCCCATTATCGACACGTCCGACTACATCGAGCGCTCCATTTCCAACGTGGGCTCCTCTCTCTTCTACGGAGGACTCCTGGCCGTACTCGTCCTCCTGTTTTTCCTCAGAAACATCCGAAGCACCGCGGTCGTGGCCGTGAGCATCCCGATCTCGGTGATTGCCACTTTTGCCCTCATGTATTTCGGCGGTTTCACTCTGAACCTGATGACCCTGGGGGGCCTGGCCCTGGGCGTAGGCATGCTGGTGGACAACGCCATAGTTGTACTCGAGAACATATTCCGCCTGCGGAAATCCGGCGACCTTCAGGATGTCGCGGTTAAAGGGGCGGAAGAGGTCACACCGGCTATTATCGCCAGCACAATAACGACCCTGGCGGTATTCATCCCCCTGGTCTTCATGAAGGGGATGTCCGGAGTCATGTTCAAGCAGCTCTCCTACGTTGTGGGCCTTTCTCTACTTTGCTCCCTGGCCGCGGCCCTAACCCTGGTGCCCATGCTCTCGGCCAGGCTGCTTCGGCCTCGGAGACGAGGGACGGGAACCGAAACCTCAGCCCCTCGCCGCATGCTCGAGGCGACGGGAGGGGTCTTTTCCGCCCTTGAGGAAGCTTACAGGAGCACCCTTCACTTCGCCCTCGGCCACAGATGGCTTGTAGTTGTGGGGGCGGCTCTATGCCTTGCCGGAAGCCTGGCGCTCATCCCCTTTGTGGGCGTCGAGTTCATGCCGAGCACCGACGAGGGGGAGATCAGAATCAACGCAGAGATGGCTGTAGGCACCCGCCTGAGCGTAACGGACAAACAGTTTATCCCTATCGAGGCCCTGGTGCAGCGCGAGGTCCCCGAGATGAAGAACATGGTGACCTTCATCGGGGGATCCTACTGGAGGGGGCGCACTTCTCATGCGGGCCAGCTTAGAGTTTCCCTTGTGCCGCTCTCCGAACGCGATAGATCCAGCGAGGAGATAGCCAACGACCTGCGCCGGAAGCTTGGAAACATGCCAGGGATAACTATCCGCACGCGCGCCGGGCAGGGGCTCTTCATATTGAGGATGGGACAGACGGACTCCGACCGGATCGAGGTCGACATCCGCGGGCACGACTTGGCGGTGGCGGACTCACTGGCCATGCGAGTCAAGGAGATTCTCCTGAACGTGGACGGCGTGACGGACGCCCGGGTGAGCAGGGAGACAGGGAGCCCGGAGGATTTGATAGTGGTGGATCGCCGCAGGTCCGCGGACATGAAGCTTACGATCTCGGAAATCGCCGACATGCTCCGTACCGTGCTTTCGGGCACCCGGGCGGGTAACTTTCGGGAAGGCGGTAACGAGTACCGCATCCTCGTCAAGATCGCCGATGCGGAACGCCTCAACCTGTCGGAACTTCTGGACCTCACCCTCATCAACCGGGACGGAGAACCCGTTGTCCTTAGAAACGTGGTGGATGTCAAACCCTGGAGCGGGCCGGTACTGATCGAAAGGAAAGACCAGGACCGCGTGGTGAGCGTCTCGGCCAACTACACGGGCCGGGACATGGGATCGGTTATCGCCGACGTCCGGCAAGACCTGCGGACAATCCCCGTACCAAAGGACTTCAGCATAGTATTGGCGGGGGACTACGAGGAACAGCAAAAGGCCTTCCGCGAGCTCCTTGTGGGATTCATCCTGGCCCTTATTCTGGTATACATGGTCATGGCCGCCCTCTACGAGTCCCTCAGGGACCCCTTCGTGGTAATGTTCTCGGTGCCCCTTGCGATCATCGGTATTGTCATGATGCTTCTCCTGACGGATACGACCTTCAACGTGCAGTCTTATATCGGCTGCATAATGCTTGGGGGCATCGTGGTGAACAATGCCATCCTCCTGGTTGATTATACCAACCTGCTCCGCCGTCGTGACGGCATGGGCGTTATGGAAGCCATCGAGGAGGCCGGCAGGCGCAGGCTGCGGCCCATCCTGATGACCGCAACTACGACCATACTGGCCCTGATTCCCCTCGCCCTGGGTCTGGGCGAGGGCGGAGAGGCCCAGGCCCCCATGGCGAGGGCCGTGATAGGGGGCCTCCTGAGCTCGACCCTGATCACCCTGGTCTTCGTACCCACTGTGTATTCGCTGTTCGAACAAGGCACCATAAAAAAAGAGGAGATGAGTGTAAACGGGCTCCCTGCGCGCCGGGAGGAAAGGGGGGAGTAACCTTGACCGATTCACGCGCCTTTACGATACCGGTGGCTCTCATTCTGGTCTTGTTCCTCACTAATCCCTGTACACCGTCAGAGGGGAGTCCGGATTGGGACAGGCCCCTGAAAAAAAACGGCTCCGAACCGGCCGCGCCTATTAGTGTTACTGTAGAGGAGGCCGTGTTCATGGCCCTTGAAAACAACAAGGGGCTTCGCGTGGACAGGCTCACGCCGGAGATCCAAAGGACCTTCGAAGACCAGCAGCGTGCCGTGTTCGATCCGGTGATAGACGCCGAGGGCGTCTGGTCCGAGCAAAAGGCTCCAATGGAAGCGGCCCCCTCGCAGGATGCCAAGACCGATCAAGCCGAGATTGATGTAGGCGCTTCCCGGTTCTTTGCAACAGGTACGGACGTACGAATCGGCCTGACGGGAAACAGGCGTTGGTCGAACCACTTTGACACACGCTACTCGACCCGAGCCGGCCTCAGCCTCACCCAGGCCCTCCTGCGCGGAAGAGGGAGGGAGGTCAATCTCGCGTCCCTCCGACAGGCCGAACTTAGCACCCGGGCCTCCCTCTACGAATTCCGTGGCCTCTCGGAATCACTTGTTGCCCATACCGAAGAAGCCTACTGGAACTGTGTGCTGGCTCAGCGACAGCTCCGGATCTTCGAGGATTCCGTAAACCTTGCCCGGCGCCAGCTGGATGAGACCAGGGAGATCGTCCGGGTGGGCCGCCTGCCCGAGACCGAGCTGGTGGCGGCCCGGGCCGAGCTGGCCTTGCGCCGGCAGGAACTCATTGACGCCCGCAACGAGACGGCCCTGGCCGGGCTGCGATTCCTTCGCCTGATCAATCCACCCGAAACGGGTCTTAGATCGAGAGAGCTGGTGTTTAAAGACGATCCCATCGTCCCGGAGTTCGAACTGGACGATGTCGCCGCTCACGTTGAACTGGCCCTGCGCATGCGGCCCGACCTGAACCAGGCGCGACTGGCCGCGCGACTGGAGGAGCTGGAGGTCGTCAAGACCCGCAACGGCCTCCTGCCCCGCATGGACCTCTTCATCTCACTGGGAAAAACCGGCTACGCGGAATCATTCGGCCGCTCCGTGAACGAGCTTTCCGGCGATCATTATGACGCCGCTGCAGGACTCAGGTTCGAGTTCCCTCTCCGCAACCGGGACCGGAAGGCACGGCACGAGCGGGCCACACTGACAACCCTGCAGGTCGGGGAGGCCCTGGACAACCTGGCCCAGCTGGTGGCCCTGGACGTGAGAACGGCCCACATCAAGCTCGATACCGCGCTGCAGCAGATACAAGCAACCAGGGCTACACGCAAGCTCGAGGAGGAGAAGGCAAGAATCGAGACGGAAAAGTTTCGTGTCGGCAGGTCCACCAGCTTCCTGGTGGCCCAAGCCCAGAGAGACCTCTTGCGCGGCCGGATTCAGGAGATTCAAGCCGTGGTGACGGTACTGAAGGCCCTGGTGGATCTTTACCGGCTGGAAGGCTCTCTTCTGGAGCGATGGGGCATTCAGGCCC
>CAYVDE010000114.1:0-9930 GCA_964450535.1 uncultured Desulfobacterales bacterium | reverse complement strand
CCTCGAATATGCGAACTCCAACATCCGACAGCGCATCACTCACCAGCACCTTCATCCCTGTCTCTCCTCCGATCCCGGGGGATCATGTCCAGCCGTTATACACCCGGATTGAAACGGCGCACTGTTATTTTACTCAACGTTCTAAGAGGCTTGGCCCAAAATTTGAGGTTTCTACGACCGATCGATTCATAAACTATTTATCCTACCATTTTACTTTCGAATGTCAAGGTCCACCAATCACCAACAACGCGGAACTCACCGGGCATATTTAGTATTCGCTGTGAGGGACGTACCTTGGGGAAGGCACGCCGCCTACACGTCATCCCTCACCCGCTTTATGTGAACCTGCAAAGCCATTATTGCGGCAGGTGTCACTCCGGAGATCCTTGACGCCTGTCCCAGGGACACAGGCCTTATCAGGGACAGCTTTTCTCTCACTTCATTGGACAGGCTGTGGACCTTGGAGTAGTCCACCCATCCGGGTATCATTTGCTCCTCGATTTTTGAAAGCCGCTCCACCTGTCGTTCCTGCCGGTCGATGTACCCCTGGTATTTCACACGGACCTCGACTTCCTCGGATATATGGGGATCGATTTCAGTCAGGCCGGGATCGAACAAGCAAAGAGACGGAAAGGAGATCTCGCTCCTCCTAAGAAGCTGCGCCAGGGAGATTGGATTCCTGATAGGGGATGAGCCCAACTCCCGAAGCCGGTCACAAACCCCGGGCTCCGGCCTTAGTACAACCTCCTCCAGGCGACCCAGAAGCCCTTTGACGGCTTCCCGCTTTCGACAAAAGGCACGGTACACATAATCCGAAACCAGGCCTAGACGGTACCCGATATCCCTCAGGCGCAGATCAGCGTTGTCCTCCCTGAGGAGAAGCCTGTATTCGGCGCGAGACGTGAACATCCGGTAGGGCTCGGTCGTCCCTCGGGTGACCAGGTCATCGATGAGGACCCCTGCATAGGCCTGAGATCTCTTGAGGATGAGAGGCTCCTCTCCTCTTATTCTCAAGGCTGCGTTGATTCCAGCCAGAAGCCCCTGTGCAGCGGCTTCCTCATACCCGCTTGTCCCGTTGATCTGGCCTGCGTGATACAACCCCTCCACGAGTTTGGTTTCCTGGGTGGGCCTCAATTGGAGAGGATTCACATAATCGTATTCAATGGCATAGCCGGGCCTGAGAATCTCGGCGCGTTCCAGGCCGGGAACGGCCCTGACCATCCGAATCTGCACGTCCACGGGCAGGCTCGTTGCCAGGCCGTTTGGATACACCTCCTCCGTGTCCAGGCCCTCCGGCTCGAGAAAGATCTGGTGCCTGGGCTTCTCCGCGAATCGGACGACCTTGTCCTCGATGGACGGGCAGTACCGGGCCCCGGTACCCTTTATGACACCGCTGAAGAGCGGCGAGCGCTCGATGCCTGAGCGAATAGCTTCATGGCAGGGCTCGTTCGTGTAGGTTATATGGCAGGGGACCTGGGGCAAAGTGAGCGCTTCGGTTTCAAAGGAAAACGGTCTCGGCACCGGGTCTCCGTGCTGGATTTCCAGGCCTTCATAATCGATGGTCCTGCCGTTCAGCCGCGGGGTCGTGCCGGTCTTGAGACGGCCGATGTCGAATCCCAGCTCCTGGAGCTGCCTGGAGAGGCCCTTACTCGGCGGGTCGCCCATTCGCCCTGCAGGAAAGTGCTGCAGGCCGATGTGTATCACGCCCCGCAGAAACGTGCCCGTCGTCAGTATGACCGTCCGGGATAGAAACCGCTCCCGGACCTGGGTCTCAATTCCTCGGATCCGCCCGTCCACAACCAGAAGTCGTTCCACCATAGCCTGCCGGACGTCCAGATTGGGCTGTCGTTCCACGACCGCCTTCATCCGCTTACGATAGAGATCCCGGTCATTCTGACTGCGGGAGCCTCGCACGGCCACACCCTTTCTGGTGTTCAACCGGCGAAACTGGATCCCCGTCTGGTCGGCCGCCTTTGCCATTTCACCGCCCAAGGCGTCGATTTCCTTGACCAGATGGCCTTTGGCCAGACCTCCGATCGCCGGGTTGCAGCTCATGGCCGCAATGTGATCCAGGTTGATCGTAAGAAGGAGTGTCGCGTGGCCCATTCGGGAGGCCGCGAGGGCGGCCTCACAACCGGCGTGGCCCGCTCCCACGACAATCACGTCGTATGTCCTGCTGCAGGTGTACATCGGATTCATGGACGAGTCTAGACCTCGCATTACTGCAGGGCCTGTTTACGCCAAAACGTCCTTCAACACTATCGTCTCCTCTCGTTTGGGCCCCACGGACACAATGGCGATGGGAACCCCCGTGACTTCCTCGATGCGGTTCAGGTAAGCGCGCGTCACTGCCGGAAGCTCCCCCAGGGAGCGGACGGAAGAGATATCATCCATCCATCCGGGCAGCTCTTCGTAGACAGGGGTGCAGCGTGCAAGCCTGTCAAGGCTGCAGGGCCGGCTCTCGATGCTTGCACCGTCAAGCTCGTATCCCACACAGATATTCAGGGTTTCCAGGCCGGCCAGAACGTCCAGTTTGGTGATGCTCAGGCTGTTGAGACCGTTCAGCCGCGCGCTGTCGCGAACCATCACGAGGTCAAGCCATCCGCAGCGCCTTCGGCGTCCCGTGGTGGCGCCGAACTCGGCGCCCCGCTCCTGGATGTAATCCCCGACACGGTCGGTCAGTTCAGTGGTGAAGGGCCCCGATCCGACCCTGGTCGTGTATGCCTTTACGATGCCGTTTACGTGATGGAGGCGGTTCGGCCCCACCCCGGCCCCGGCGCAGGCCCCTCCGGAAATCGGATTCGAGGAGGTTACAAAGGGATAGGTACCGTGGTCGATGTCGAGATGCGTCCCCTGTGCACCTTCGAATAACACGTTCAGTCCGGCCCGTTCGGCTCGCTCGATCTCCATGGATACGTCTGTAATGTAAGGGGCCAGGATCTCTCCCATGGCCGCGTATCTATCGAAAATGGGTTGGAACTCCAAGGGCATTGCCCCCAGGAACTCCTTGAGGAGGAAATTTTTCTCCTTGAGATTCGATTTGACCTTGTCTTCTAAGATTTGCAGCTCCAGCAAGTCCATGGCCCGAATCCCGACCCGCGCCGCCTTGTCTTCATAAGCGGGGCCTATCCCGCGTCCCGTGGTACCTATCTTAGCAGCCCCCTTGGCCGATTCCCTGGCCGCATCCAGGGCCTTATGATATGGTAAAATGATATGGGCCTTTTCGCTTAACCCAAGGTTTTCGGGCCCCACCACGACTCCCTTATTCCTGAGCGTGTCCATCTCCTCGAGGAGCACCTCCGGATCGACCACGACGCCGTTCCCGATCAGGCATTTTTTCTCAGGATGCAATATGCCGGAAGGAATCAGGTGGCAGATTGTCTGTCGTCCCTCCACGACCAGGGTGTGACCTGCATTGTTACCGCCCTGGTAACGCACCACCACATCCGACTTGGCGGTAAGAAGGTCGACCACCTTTCCTTTGCCTTCATCTCCCCACTGGGTCCCGACTACGACGACATTCGGCATGCCTTTCCTCCAGCCCGCTTCAGCTGTTCCTGAAATCCGGCCGCGCCGGTTTCCATCCAGCACAGGTTATTTGAAGTGCTTCAACGGAGCCTTTCCTATGGCGAACACGTTGAAGCCTATCTCGTATAGCTTTTCGTGGTCCAGGATGTTACGCCCGTCGAAAATGAAGGCAGGCCACACCATGCCGCGAAATATGCGCTCATAATCCAGAGTCCGAAAAAAGTCCCATTCCGTGACCACTGCGATGGCATGAGCGCCGTCCGCGGCCTTGTAAGGGTCTTCCTCGAAAGTCACGTCTCCATCCATACCGGCCAGATCGGCGCGGGCGTTTTCGAGGGCCTTGGGGTCGGTTACCACGATCCGGGCGTGCTCATCCAGTAGGCCCCTTGCAACATAGATGGCCGGAGACTCACGTGTGTCGCCGGTATTCGCCTTGAAAGCAAAGCCGAAAAGTGCGATCCGCTTTCCCGCCACCGTGTTGAACATGTTCCCCACCATGTTTCGGACGAAGCGACTCTCCTGCCACTCGTTTATTCGAATCACGGACTCCCAGTACCGGGCGACTTCATCAAGCCCGTAGCTCTCGCAGATGTAGACTAAATTGAGAATATCCTTCTTGAAACAGGACCCGCCGAAGCCGACGCCGGCCTTGAGGAACTTGCTTCCAATGCGGGAGTCCATCCCGATGGCGAATGCCACCTCGTCGACCTCCGCCTCAGTCTTCTCGCACAGCGCGGAGATGGAGTTAATGGAGGAAATACGCTGTGCCAGGAAGGCGTTTGCAGTAAGCTTGGAGAGTTCGGAACTCCAGATGTTGCTCTCTAAAATCCGCTCTTCCGAGACCCAGTTGGCATAGATCTTTACTATCTCTTTTCGAGCTCGAATCCCCTCCGGTGTTTCCCGGGAGCCCACCAGGACCCTGTCCGGATTCTCCAGGTCGTTGATAGCCGTGCCCTCGGCCAGGAACTCGGGGTTGGAAACCACCTGGAAACGAGGTTCGCGGGAAGAGGAAGTCAGAATCCTCTCCATGGCGGCCGCCGTGCGCACGGGCAGGGTGGATTTTTCAACTATGATCTTGTCCGAGGATGAGTTCTCCAGGATCTGCCGGGCGGTCTTCTCCCAGTACTGGAGGTCGGCGGCCCTCCCCGCCCCTTGACCGAATGTCTTTGTAGGCGTGTTAACGGAGACGAAAATGATATCGGCCCGCCGAATGCCCTCCGCGATGTCCGCGGAGAAAAAGAGATTTCTCCCCCGGGCCCTCGCCACAACCTCATCCAGGCCGGGCTCATAAATGGGCAGGCGGTCGCTGTTCCAGGCACGGACCCGCTCTTCGTCGATGTCCACTACGGTCACCCGGTATTGCGGACACCGGTCTGCGATCACCGACATGGTGGGACCGCCCACATACCCGGCGCCGATGCAGAGAATGTCTTTTTCAAACTCCATGTATCACGCTCCTTTTGGGTGCGGGATGCAGGCCGTTGAGCGGCGATCAGGGCGCCGAATCCGAGCGTTCACTCGAAAAAAGGCCCAAGACCGCCTGGGTCAGGGAGTCGATCGTGTAAGCAGGCGGAATAACATCCACTGAGAAGCCTTGCTCTTCTGCTGTCTTTGCAGTTATCGGCCCGATGCAGGCCACGGCGGTCCGTTTCATCCAGTTACGCATGGAAGCGGGGTCTTCGGCGAACATGTCCGAGAAATTCGTCACAGTTGATGAGCTCGTAAAAGTGATCAGATCGATCTCTCCCCTCTCCAGCATTGCACGCACCCGTGTTGTGTCATGGTCGGGCCTCACGGTTCGGTATGCAGGGACTACATCAACCATCGCCCCCCTGCGCCCGAGTTCCCGGGGAAGGATTTCTCTGGCCTTTTCCGCCCTGGGAAGAAGCACCCGCACGCCGTCAAGGGCCTCGCGCCCAAGGGCCTCAACAATGGACTCGGCCCGGTATTCCGGCGGCACCAGGTCCGGGCGAATGCCGCGGCGCCTCAAAGCATCGGCGGTGGCCGGGCCGATGGCGCCGACTCGAGCGCCGCTAAGGTCGCGCGCATCCTTTTCGCCTGCTTCCAGCCGTTCGAAAAAAAACCGCACGCCGTTCACGCTGGTAAAGAGAATCCAGCCGTATGCTCCCAGGTTTCGAATCGCCTCGTCCAGCGGCCCCCAGTTCTCGGGAGGCACCACCCGGATTGTCGGAAACTGTATGCACTCGGCGCCCAGGTCACTCAGGCGAGCCATGAACCCGCTCGCCTGCTCACGGGCCCGGGTCACCAGGATCCTGCGGCCGAACAGAGGTCGGCGTTCATACCAGTTCAGCGCATCCCTGAGAGAGACCACCTCGCCCACCACTATGATGGCCGGTGGCTTGATCCCTTCATCCCGCACTATGCGGGAGATGTCTTTGAGAGGGCCGGTGACGGTCCGCTGCTGTGAGACCGTCCCCCGCCGGATTACGGCCGTGGGGGTTGCGCCTGACCGCCCGTGTTCCATCAACCTTTCCGCTATCTTGGGCAGGTTCCCCACACCCATCAGGAAAACGAGAGTGCCCGCACCGGTGGCCAGCCGGTCCCAAGCGATGGAAGTCTTCTCCTTGGAAGGGTCCTCGTGTCCGGTGATAAACGCAACGGTGGCCGTCATGTCCCGGTGCGTAAGAGGGATACCGGCATAGGCCGGCACGGCAACAGCGGAGGTGACGCCGGGGACCACCTCGAACGGGATGCCCGAAGCGGCCAGTTCCTCGGCCTCTTCCCCTCCGCGGCCGAATATGAAAGGATCGCCTCCCTTGAGACGGACCACGCGCTTCCCGGCTCGGGCCAGGTCCACAATGAGACGATTGATCTCCTCCTGGCTGAGGGTGTGAGACCCCGCTTTCTTGCCTACATAAATGAGTTCCGCCTCCTCCGGGGCGGAGTCCAGGAATGCCGGATTGGCGAGGTAATCGTAAACAACGGCCTCCGCCTGCCGGATGCAGTCACGGGCCTTGATCGTCAGGAGCCCGGGATCGCCCGGGCCGGCCCCCACCAGGTATACCGTACCGGGTTGAGCTGCTGTCATAAATAGTCCCTATCCGCAACAATGCTCAAACTGACACCGGCGCCGCACGACGCCGTCCTCGTGAAAAACTTCAAAATTCTTTGGGTCTCAAATGCAGATATTCGTGTTGGAATCTTTTCCTCTCTTCGTGATCTTCGTGCCCTTTGTGGTAACGCTTTAGTTTTACGCAAAAGAGCCAACCGCGCATGGCATTCCGTTGCCTTTGTTTTATTGTTGGCGAACTTCACATTTTTTCGCGAACTTTCTTCCCGGTAAAAATCAAAGGGTCTTATTGACGCCGCCGTAAACCCTCCGAAGGATATCCCCCGCCCCCGCATCAAGGAGCATTCGGGCCAGCCGGCGGCCGAGCTCCTCGGGCCGGGCCATGTCCCCTGTCACCTCATCAGAGATGAGGACGCTTCCATCAAGTTCCGCCACAAGACCTCGCAATACCAGCATATCGCCTCTTAGCACCGCGTGCCCGGCTATGGGTACCTGACACCCCCCTTCCAGTTCACCCAAAAGGGCGCGCTCAGCCCTGACGCATACTTCGGTGGTCTCATGGTTGAGAAAGGAAAAGATATCCCATGTCTTTTCATCGTCCAGCCTCATCTCCACACCCAACGCTCCCTGTCCCATGGCCGGCAGTAACTGGGAAGTAGAGAAAAACTGGGTGACCTTCCCTTCCAGCCCCAGTCGACGAAGGCCGGCCGCCGCCAGCAGGACAGCGTCCACCTCTCCCTTTTCGAGCTTTGAAAGCCTTGTTTCCACGTTACCGCGAATGGAACACACCCTCAAGTCCGGTCGAAGGTGCAGGACCTGGGCTCCGCGCCTCAGGCTGCTCGTCCCCACCTTCGCCTCCCTGATCAAACCATCGATCGGCTCGCCACGGGTGGAAACCATCGCGTCCCTGGGGTCTTCCCGCTCCGGAAAAACCCGCAGGGCCAGCCCTTCCGGTAGTTCTGTGGGAACATCCTTCATGCTGTGTACGGCCGCGTCCACCTCCCCTCTTATCATGGCCTCCTCAATTTCCTTGACGAACAACCCCTTGCCACCCACCAGGCTCAGGGGCGAATCCAGGATCTTGTCGCCTCGGGTCTTGATGCGGACCAGTTCAACCTTCACACCGGCATGGCGCGCCTCCACCCGCTCGCGCACCCACTCGCTCTGGGCCAGGGCCAGCCGGCTTGCTCTCGTGCCGATTCGTACAATCATGAGCGTCTTTCAGACCCGGGCTGACTTCAAAATGAGGATTCTCCGCTGCTCCGCATACCCAGGAAAAAACGGGCCACCTCAAGGTCGTTTGGTGTAGTCACCTTGATGTTGTCCTCTGCACCCTCGACCACTCTCACCGGAATCCCATATCTTTCCAGCATCATGGCATCATCGGACATCTCCTCCCAGCCTTGTTCCGCGGCCGTTTTATGGGCCTCCAAGACTTCTGAGAAGCGAAAGGCCTGGGGTGTCTGTATCATCCAGACCTTGCGGCGATCCAAAGTAAGACCGACCCAGCCCCCTTCAAGCACCTCCTTGACGGTCTCCCTGGCCGGAAGGGCCGCAACGGCGGCTCCGTGCTCCCGCGTCTCGCTCACGACCCGCTCGATCAAACCCGGCCGCACCAGGGGACGGACCCCGTCATGGACGACCACGATATCACAATCAGGCGGGCATGCCTCCAGGCCGCATCGAACCGAGTCCTGACGCCGCGTTCCTCCTGGAACGATTCGCCGGACCTTTGTCAGGCCATGCCATGAGACAATTTCGCGTTCGCAGTAGTCCTGTTCTTCAGCAGGCACTACCAGGACAACGGTACTGACCACGTCACATCGTTCAAAGGCATCAAGGGTCAGGGCAAGGATGGATTTACCGGCAAGGGATAGGAACTGCTTGGGCCTATCCGCTCCCATGCGGATACCGGCTCCGGCGGCGGGGATCACTGCAGCCACTACTCCGGACCCGGAATTCGGGCCTTGCCTTTGAGTGTTCATTAAACACCGACTCCACACCAAAAAAAGAGGCCCGGGCGGGTCCACCCTCTTCCCTCCCTGACGGCCTTGACATAAGACATCCGGACACTTATCAGGCCCGGGCCGTTTTCCTGGTTTGTTTCTTGAGCCGATTGATCCGCCGCCGGAGGATTTCCACCCTGGGCCGGTCACCGGACTCCCGGGCGGCCGCCTTCTCTTTCTTGAACCTGGCGACCTTCTGCTTGAGATCCTTGACCGTAAACCCGGAACGAACCAGCTTAACCTTGGCGGGCGCCTCTTCCTCTGAAATGCCCCAGGCCTCTTTGATTACCTTAAGAAGCTCTTCCTTTTTCATTGCGCTGGCGCCGGTGACGCCTTCGATAAGCACGGCTACTTCGCGGAGCTCGATCGCCGTCATCTTGTCCAGCGGCTTTCCGATCTCCTCCGCCTTAAGTTTTGCCTTGTCCTTGGTTTCTTCCTGCGTTTTGGTTTCTTCCTCCATGTTTGACTCCGGTTTCATGATGGTTGAAGGTTAAGTGTTGTTTCCTGCTGATCCAGACTCACCCCTGCTATGATTCCAGTTTCTTTTTTATAAAGGGGGTCAACAGGTCGATAGGAATCGGAAAGAGCGTGGTGGAATTGCTCTCCGACGATATTTCCCGCAGGGTCTGGAGATACCGGAGCTGCAGCGCCTCCGGATATCGCTGAATTATCTCCGCCGCGTCGGCCAGCCGGTTTGCCGCCTGGTACTCCCCCTCGGCGTTGATCACCTTGGCCCGCCTGTCACGCTCGGCCTCGGCCTGCCTGGCCATGGATCGCTGCATCTCGTCGGGCAAGTCGATGTGCTTGACCTCCACATTGGAAACCTTGATGCCCCAAGGGTCCGTGTGGCTGTCCAGTATCTCCTGGAGACGGGCATTGATCTTCTCCCGCTCCGCCAGCAGTTCGTCCAGTTCCACTGTGCCGCAGACGCTTCGAAGTGTGGTCTGGGCCAGTTGGGAGGTTGCGAACAGGAAGTTTTCCACCTCCACCGTGGCGTTTGTCGGGTTCATGACGCGGAAATAGATAACCGCGTTCACCTTGATTGAAACGTTGTCCCTGGTAATGACATCCTGTGAAGGAACGTCCATGGCAACGAGACGCAGGCTCACCTTCACCATCTTATCGATCACCGGAATGAGTATGATCAGGCCCGGTCCCTTGGTCTTGATGACCCGCCCGAGGCGAAAGATAACGCCCCGCTCGTACTCCCTGAGGACTCGCACAGCCGACGCCAGGAACATGACAACCAGCACGAGTACTATTACATAAGTCATCGCCTTCCCTCCTCTCCGGCGTTTATCGCCGGACATTCATATCAGGAGCCGGCCCTACATGCAACCATCACCGATCCGCCCGGGATTTGTC
>CAYVDE010000113.1:0-10082 GCA_964450535.1 uncultured Desulfobacterales bacterium | reverse complement strand
ACAGGACAGAAGACCCTTCCGGACATACGCCCTTATTTCCGGATGGTATTTTTTTTTGCAGTTGGCTCTCTGGTACTCGAAGAAGCGTGCAATGGCCGAGGATACGTTCATGAGTAGACCTCCTTGAGAAGAGTTTGGTGGGGCACGGCCCTTTGCCGTGAACATGTTTCATTTTCCCTCAATCAGATGGTATGATCAAGCTGGTTTAAAAACCTCGAGGGCTTACAGTACCGGGAAATGATTGTCCAGTGTGGAGTTTGTTTTTGGCTTGGGTGGCTATCCACTGTTGTGATTGCGGTACTGCATTCAGAGGACCAGGACGAGACGGGTGGTAATCATGACTGATAAGCCTGCTTATGAAGAGCTTGAGCGGCGGGTTCGTGAACTGGAGCAGGCTGAATCCGAGCGCAAGCGTGCCCTTAAAACATCGCAGGAGAGAGAAGAGCACATTCGTTCTCTATTCGAGGGTATACCAGTCGCGCTTTTTCGAACCGCCGAGGATGGCCGTATCATCGAGGCCAACCCGGCCTTGGCGGAAATACTTGGGGTTCCTGACCGCGAGACTCTTTTTTCGGTTAACGCTGCCGAGTTCTATGTGAACCCTGACGACCTTTTGGAGCAGCGCAGGATACTCAACGCCCACGGTGCATTATATGGATTTGAATTCCGGCTCCGCAGGTCAGACGGTTCCATCGTTTGGGTCAGAGAGTCGTCACGGACCATCCGGACTCCCGACGGTGAAGTTCACTACGAGGGGAGCCTTGAGGACATTTCAGATCGTAAGAAGGCGGAGGAGGCCTTACACGATAGCCGGGACCTGCTGGACGGCACACAAAGACTTGCCGGAGTCGGCGGGTGGGTATGGGATGTCGCAAGCCAAACCATGACCTGGACCGACCAGGCGTACCGGATCCACGGCTTTGAGCCCGGCGAGGTTGCACCAGGCTCTCCGGACCACATTGAACGTAGCCTTTCCTGCTATGACCCTGATGACAGGCCGGTCATTGAGGCAGCGTTCCTGCGCTGTGCAGAGAAAGGCTTACCCTACGATCTGGAGTTTCCGTTCACTATGGTGGATGGTCGCCGGAGGTGGATCCAGACAACGGCACAGCCTGTATTTGATGGTGAGAGGATTTCAAGGGTCATCGGAAACATCGTGGATATCACCGAACGCAAGCAGGCGGAGGAGGCTCTACGGGAGAGCGAGAAGAAATACCGCAGGATCTATGAGAACTCTGTGGTCGGATTGTTTCAAAGCACTCCTGAGGGACGATTTCTCGGTGTAAATCCTGCCTTCGCCAAGATGCTGGGCTATGGATCTCCGGAAGAGCTTGTTTCCTCCGTTTCCGACATAGCATCCCAGACCTACGCAAACCCTGAAGACCGTAGCCGATACCATAAGGCTTTGGAGACTAACGGATATGTAGAGGATTTCGAGCTCAAGGTTCGATGCAAAGACGGCTCTGAAGTATGGTTGTCCGACAGCTCCCGTGCATATTTTGATGAAGACGGCAAAGCTGTCCGTTACGAGGGTATCGTTGTAGACATCACCGAGCGCAAGCGTGCGGAGGCGGCGCTGTGGAAGAGCGAGGAGAAGAATAGAGTCATCCTCGCCAATACGCCGGCGGTGGTGTACAGCTACGCAGTCAACGAATACGGCGCTCCGACCCTGCTCTTCATCAACGATAGGGTGAAGGCGATTCTCGGTTACGCCCCGGAAGACTTCATCGGGCACATGGAGTTTTGGGCAAACTGTGTGCATCCCGAAGATATTCAACAACTTATGGCGGCGATCGCAGGACTCAATAATAATCCCTCCATGGAGACAGAATACCGATTCAAGGACGCCGCCGGAAACTGGCATTGGCTACTGGATAAACACAGCGTTGTTAATAGAAGCGAAGCCGGTTTTGAGGTTATCGGTGCCTGGACCGACATCACCGACCGCAAGCGGGCGGATCAGCAAAATGCCGCTTCGCTTTCAATTCTCAATGCCACACTTGAGTCCACCGCTGATGGCCTTCTGGTGATCAATCGAGAAAGGATGGTAACAAAATGTAATGAAAAATTTCTTGAACTGTGGCGCATTCCCACAGAATTGGCCCACGAGGGAAGCGATGAAAAGCTGCTGAGCCATGTGCTGGACCAATTGGCCAACCCTGAAGAATTTATGTCCAAGGTGCAAGCACTTTACAGAAAACCGGAAGAGATAAGTCTTGAAAATATTGAGCTTGCTGATGGCCGTGTGTTTGAGCGTTACTCACAACCGCAGTGGTTAGGTGAAGAGATAATCGGCCGGGTCTGGTGCTTCCGCGACATTACCGACCGCAAGAGGGCGGAGGAAGCGTTACGGGAAAGTGAGCAACGGTATCGTACGATTCTTGAGAGCATCGCAGACGGGTACTATGAAGTCGACTTGGCCGGTAATCTTACATTCTTCAATGATTCCGTGTGTGAACTGCTGGGGTATTCAAGGGATGAGCTGACGGGTATGAACAACCGGCAGTATACGGATGAGCATGGTGCAGGGGAGCTTTTCCGGACCTTCAACGAGGCATACAGGACCGGTAGATCAACAAAGGGTTTTGGCTGGGAGGTCATCCGAAAAGATCAGAGCAGGAGGTTTGTCGAGGCCTCTGTAACGCTCATGAATGACTCGGAGGGTAAACCACGGGGCTTCAGGGGTATCGTGAGGGACATCACCGAGCGCAAGAGGGCGGAAGAGGAGCGAGGTCAACTCCAGGCCCAACTTCAGAAAGCCCAGAAAATGGAATCCATCGGCACCCTTGCCGGAGGCATAGCTCACAATTTCAACAATATCCTGATGGGGATTCAAGGACGTGCGTCTTTGATGATGATGGACAAAGGTCCTTCCCAAGAGGACTATGAACACCTGAGAGGCATTGAAGAGTACGTAAAGAATGCGGTGGAGCTTACGAAAGATTTGCTCGGGTTTGCAAGAGGAGGCAAATACGAGGTCAAGCCCACGGACATGAATGCCCTCATCAAGCACGAGAGCAGAATGTTCGGCCTCACGAAAAAGGAGATCCGGGTTCAAGACAAGTATGAAAAGGATTTGTGGACCGTTGAAGTGGACCTGGGCCAGATGCGGCAGGCACTGCTCAACCTCTACGTGAACGCCGGGCAGGCCATGCCGGGCGGAGGCACTCTCTATGTTCAGACCGAAAACGTCACGCTGGGCGAGGAATACGTCAAACCTTTCGCAATCAATCCAGGGCGATACGTCAAGGTCTCTGTGACCGACACGGGAATCGGGATGGATGATGCAACCCTGGAGAAGATCTTCGACCCCTTCTTCTCAACGAAGGACACGGGGCATGGTTCCGGGCTTGGCCTTGCGTCCGTCTATGGTATCATCAAGCACCACGGGGGCTTTATAAACGTATACAGTGAAAAAGGGACAGGCACCACCTTCACTATTTACCTTCCTGCCTCTGAAAAAGAGGCCATGGAAGAGGGCCACATACCGGATTTGCGTAATATTCATTACGGGCGAGGCACTGTCCTCCTTGTGGACGACGAGGACATGATTGCCGAGGTGGGTCAACAGATGCTGGAGAGACTGGGTTACCAGGTCCTTATCGCCCGAAGTGGCGAAGAAGCCCTGGACGTGTACGGTAAACAAAAGGAAGAGATCGACCTGGTCATCCTGGATATGATCATGCCCGGCATCGGTGGTGGGGAGGTCTTTGACAAGCTGAGAGAGATGGATCGGAACGTGAAAGTGCTACTTTCCAGCGGCTACAGCATCAACGGGCAGGCAAAGGAAATCATGGATCGTGGGTGCGGCGGTTTCATTCAGAAGCCATTTGCAATGGAGGAGCTGTCACGGAAGGTCAAGGAGGTGTCTGGCCAATAGAACCCGTTGAATTGGGTGTGCCGGAATTCAGCGAGCCTAATCGTGGTTCGCTGTCAAGGATTGCTCTGGAATACAGGGGATTTTAGACCTCGCTGAACATCCATGATACGATAAGAAGGGCCTCCGCTCCTCAGTTCGGAAAATTGGAGCAGAAGGCCCTTCAATTCCTCCTCTATCCTCTATCCATGAAGGTTGCCGATCCACGTCATGGCTTCGACATCGGTGATCCTCCCCAGATAGCGCTGTGTGGTGGATAGATTCGCATGCCGAAAGATCAGCTTGCTTACGATTTCAATTTCATCGGGCCTGATCTCTTTCTTGATGATGTACGCCTTGAGATGCTCAGCAACCTTCTGCGGAATTGGGCCGTGAACACGGTTCATTTTCCAACGCTTCCGTGGTATGGTCAAGCGGTTCCCACAAGGGAAAGCGCCCGCGCTTCTGCGACCCGAGAGGGATTCAGGGTTTAATTTGAAATCAGGCGGTTTTCAGTATTACAATCGAAAGGGAAATGGGTTAGTGAATGAACCCGAAGGCTTCTTGTTAATATAGTAGACGTTACAAATCAACTGAACGCGCATATTTGAATTTGGAAGAAGAAACAGATTTGAAATTTGGTGGATGTATAGAATCTGTCTATACCTTATTTAGCTATTCTGATCACAACAAACTGTTCTCTGGCACCCTTGAATTAATTTTTTTCTGGAACTTTATCGATATAATTGGGTTATTTCATGAGTTATATTTGGGGTAGGATAAAAAAACTGATCGGAAATGGAGATTCGAATCTCTGAACACGGCTACGATGAACTCGCCGCAGATAATATAACCGTTCGAGAGATTGTTGTCGGAAGCCCTGCCGGTTTCGTTTTATAGGAATATCCCGAGTACCCAAAAGAGCCATGTATTTTGGTTCTGATCATCGGCCCTGAAAGACGCCCAATTTCATGTGGTTTGGGGCATTCCACGCGGTCTAATGTCGCCAGCCGTTTTGGTAGCAGCCTATCGGCCTGATCCAGAACGATGGACAGATGATTTTAAGAGGAGGAAATAATGAAGAAAAGACATCGCAGGAAATTAGTAAACGAGGGGAAGTTTGTTGCAGAAGTCGATGTCTATTTGATTGAAACGGATGAAGGTTGGTCGCCATATCTGTCACTGGAAGACGCATACAAGCTTGATGATGTTCGGGATGCATCGCGCAAGAGGGGACATTGAATCAGCGTCAAGACTGGGCCGCCTCTTGATCCCTGCAGAAGCCCTATCAGCAAGGTCGATTCGGATGGATCAACCGGGTTCTAAGAAAAAGATATGCAATGGATGATCAAACCTTGTTCACACTTATGGTGGACTTGCACCGTGACGGGAAACGTCAAGGACCAGGGAGCGATGAAGAGACCCTGCGCGCGCTCGAGTTGACGCGGCTTGATAGGGCTGCAGGACTTCAGGTCGCTGACATTGGCTGCGGCACGGGCGCTTCAACCTTGGTGCTGGCAAGTAGGCTTCCAAGCGCCCGAATCATTGCCGTCGATCTGTTTCCCGAGTTTCTCGAAATACTTATGGAGCGAGCGCATGCAGCAGGTTGTTCCGAACAGATTGAAACCCTCGCGGGATCGATGGAGTCACTTCCGTTAGCGGCCGAATCCTTGGACCTCATCTGGTCCGAGGGCGCTATCTACAACATGGGATTCAGCGCGGGCGTCGAAGCCTGGAGGCCCTTTCTGCGGCCAGGCGGTGTGATTGCGGTCTCAGAGATCACCTGGCTGCGTCCCGACCCTCCAGAGGAAATCCGACAGCACTGGAACTCCGAATACCCCGAGATCGCGACAGCTTCCGAGAAGATTGCGATCCTCGAGCGCGCAGGCTATGACCTTCTAGGATACCTTGTACTTCCCTCGACCAACTGGTTAGACAACTACTATGAGCACACCGAGGAGCGAATGCCAGCGTTTCTCGAGCGTCACGCAGACCTGCCAGAAGCTGAAGAGATTGTCGAGATGGAGCGCCAGGAGGCTGACCTGTACAAGCGCTACCAAGACTGGTTCAGTTACGGATTCTACGTGGCATGCAAACGATGATCCGAAGTCTTGCTGATAGGTGTTTCGAGCACGATCACCGGGATCTGGGGCAGTGGACCCGGCTTCTAGTGCCCTTTTAACGTCAATCAAACGTTCTTGTGCGTCGCTGGGCTGGTGCCCTCGGAAGCCCAGCCCACGCCCACCAAAAAGGGATTCTGGCCAGGCGGAAAATGCAAAACCCTTGGAGGGGCTCCTATCCCCCCGGCATAATCATCCCCCCTCAAGGGTTTTTCAGGCTTTTTCCCTATCGCTTGACAAGAACTTGCGATGCACACATGATACATAAATTCACACATTCTGTATGCAAGGCGCACGCTGACTCTTATGCCGACAGGGATCTTGAGGAAGCCCATTTGGAAGATTCGTGTGTGTATTTTGGTCTTTATTATGGTTACAGCAAGCAGATTTCGAATGAAAAGGCACGGGAAATGGGAATTCGGGCTTTTGTTATGAAGCCCCTCACACAGCATGAGTTGGCAAATGCGGTGCGAAATGTTCTGGATGACGCCTGATGTTTAAGTCAGGGACGGCATTCGGAAATGATGGTGGTCACTGATCATTGCCGGGAGCCAGTGCAATTGGGAATAATCAGGGCAAGAAGGAGTTGATTTTGAGATGGAAGATAATGATTCAAGAGAAGAACTCATCAGAGAAATTGGTGAACTGGCAGAAAAGTCTGTTATAAAAGAAGAATCGGGTCTCCGATTGATTGAGGCAGTTCAGAGAGCGTCTCGCCGTGAGAAGGAACTGCATGCAATAATGAGTGGTTCCAAGGCAGTTCTTGAGCAGGCAGGATTTAAAGAGTCGGCGCGTGCCATATTCGGTTATTGCAAAGACTTAATCGGAGCCACTTCCGGCTATGTGGCCTTGCTGAGTGATACAGGCGAGGAAAATGAGGTCCTGTTTCTGGAGGCCGGTGGTCTTCCCTGCTCTGTTGATCCCGAGTTACCCATGCCCATAAGGGGGTTGCGCGCCGAAGCCTATAAGACAAAACGGGCGGTTTACCACAATGATTTCATGAACAGCGAATGGGTAGGCTTTATGCCAAGGGGCCATGTGGTGCTCAAGAATGTCATGTTCGCCCCTCTGGTCCTGGAAAGAAAAACTGTGGGGATCATAGGGCTCGCAAATAAAGCACAGGACTTTACGGACAATGATGCCGAAATGGCCGCTGGATTTGGAGAGCTCGCTGCCATTGCCCTGCAGAACAGCAGGAACCTGGATGAGAGAATGCATGCCGAGGAACAGCGTGAAAGATTAATAGAGGATTTAAATAAAGCCCTGTCAGAGGTAAAAAAATTAAGTGGTATGCTTCCAATATGTTCCATATGTAAAAAAATAAGAGATGATAAAGGATACTGGAACCAAATTGAAGCATATATACAAGATCATTCAGAAGCGGAATTCAGCCATAGTCTTTGTCAGGATTGCGCCAGGACGCATTATCCTGATTTTGATATTTACGACAAGTGAGCATTGAAACAGCAGCATTCTTCAATGGATGACAGTCCTGAAGGCTTTGCAATGAGCTCGGAGGCGGATTTCTTGCCCGCAGGCTTCTTGCAACAGCATCAAGAATTGGAGAAACAGGAAGCCCCAGGTGGTAATCATGTCCAAGAAGCCGACTTATAAGGAGCTTGAACAGCGAGCCCAGGAGTTGGAGAGAGCTGGATCCGAACGTAAGCAGGCTGAAGAGGCTCTCCGCGAGAGCGAGGAGCGTTTCTCCGCCATGTTTAAGCACATGGGGACCGGGCGGATCCTGTTCGTGGACGATGAGGCCCCCATCGCAAATATCGGGAGGCAGATGTTCCGGCGCCTGGGATATGATGATGATTTCGATCTGGTGATTACGGATATGACCATGCCTCACCTGAGGGGCGACGAACTGGCCCGGGCTGTGATGGATGTCCGGCCCGACATGCCGGTGATCCTCTGCACAGGATACAGCGACATGATAAATAAGGAAAAGTTGAGAGCCATGGGTATTAGGAGGGTCCTTGAAAAACCGGTCGGTATGCTCGAGATGGCCGGCGCGGTTTATGACATATTGTCGGGCGAAGATCACAGCAGCGGGGATGGATGATGGCGTGTATACTGATTATCGACGACGACCGTGTTCTCTGTCAGATGCTCCGCCTCAATGTAAACCGGATGGGGCATGAAGTCGAAGACGCCTTTACCCTTGAACAGGGTTTAAAGCAGGCCAGGGAGGGTGATTGGGATGTGGTGTTTCTGGACGTGGGGCTTCCTGATGGAAACGGCCTCGATGCCCTGCCGGTGATACGCTCTGTCCGGTCCCGTCCCGAGGTGATTATCTTCACGGGAGAGGGTGATCCGGACGGCGCACAGACGGCAATTGAGCGGGGTGCATGGGATTATGTGGAAAAGCCGTCTTCCATGAACGCCATGATACTGCCCCTTATGCGCGCGCTTGATTACAGGAGCGCAAAACACAAGAGCAGATCGGATCTGGTGAAAAGGGTGGGGATCATTGGAAGAAGCCCGGAGATCCAGAAAAGCCTTACCCTGGTTGCCGATGCCGCAGGGAGTGAGAAGGAGGTCCTGATCGTGGGGGAGACCGGGACCGGAAAGGAACTCTTCGCCCGGGCCATTCACGAAAACAGCCCTCGTTCGGGCCTGGCTTTTGTGGTTGTGGACTGTGCGGCCCTGCCCGAAACCCTCGCGGAAAGCGCCCTGTTCGGGCACGAGAAAGGCGCTTTTACCGGAGCAGGCACCTCCAGGGTGGGCCTTGTGGGCCAGGCTGACGGAGGCACACTTTTTCTGGACGAGGTGGGTGAGTTGCCCCTGTCCTTGCAGAAGACCTTTCTGCGGGTCCTGCAGGAAAAGACATACAGGCCTCTGGGCGGACAGCAGGAACTGAGAAGTGATTTCCGCCTGGTTGCGGCCACTAACAGGGACCTGGACAGTATGGTCAGGGAGGGGTTTTTCAGGGAAGACCTCTTGTTCCGCATCAAGTCATGGGTAATTTTACTTCCCCCGCTGAGAGAGCGGGCTGGGGATATCATGGAAATCGCGCTGTACTTCACCGCTGAGTACCAAAAGCGGTCCGGGAGGGGTATAAAAGGGTTTTCCCCGGAGTTCATAGAGGCGCTCACGGAATACCCCTGGCCCGGAAACGTCCGTGAACTGCTGACAGCCCTTGAAACGGCCATTGATAAGTCCCGGGATGACCCGGTGCTCTATCACAGCCACCTTCCCTCCGATATCCGGGTGCATGCGGCACAGGCTGCGCTGGCAAAGAGGCGGGTTTCTAACAACAGATCGGATTCAGTACCTGCTGGACTGGAATACCTGCCGTCCCTCAAGGAATTTCGTCAGGAGGGTCTGGCCGCGATGGAAAAGAACTATCTGAATGAGCTCATGCGCATGACGGGCGGTGACATCAAGAAGGCCTGCAGGATATCGGGCCTGTCCAGATCCCGCCTCTACAGCCTTCTTCAGGAGCATCAAGTCACCAAAGAAGGGTAACCTCCAGGCCTTCTATTCCCGGGACGTGTCATCCCATGATGGGGTGACAATTCCTGCCACACAGGACAGCGTCCTGCCACAAAGGACGAATCGACTGTTTCCTCCGCTATTTCCTGCATGCCCTTGAGGCAACCCTGGTTCCATAACCCCCCGTCTTATCTGAGAATTCATGTTTTTTGCCAATTGCGCCCCGCTCCGGCACCCTTCTTGCCTTATGTGCGTGGCATGTCAGGAGAGCATTTGTGTAAAGGCTTATCATATAAAACAGGAGGAGACATCATGAAAACTCAATGGACCATTGGAAAGAAGTTGATAGCTGCATTTTCCTTGGTGGCCCTGATCACCCTGGTTCTGGGGATCACAGGGTATTACGGGGCCGTCAAGAGCGAGCATCATATTGACGAGATCGGCCTTGTGCGCATGCCCAGCGTGGACAGCCTTCTCATAATCTCGGACAGCGCCGAGAACATCAGAGGGACTATGCGGACCCTTGGGATCCCGGGGCTGGCACCGGAGGTGCGCCAGAGGCAATACGATAACCTGGCGCAGGCGCGTGAGATATACGAGGCGGCCTGGGCAATTTACGAGCCCCTGCCCCAGACCGCGGAAGAGGAAAAGGTCTGGCAGCAGTTCGT
>CAYVDE010000112.1:0-10095 GCA_964450535.1 uncultured Desulfobacterales bacterium | reverse complement strand
CGGAGAGGCAGGCCTTTTCGTGGGCTATCAGTTCGTTCTTTTTTTCCGCGTCATAGTGCCAGGTGGGTTTTCCGTATCTGGGGAAATCAACATTGTCGACGTAGCGGCCCGGGTGATAGACCAGAACACCCGCCTCGAGGCGTGCGCATATCTCGGCACAGCGCTTCAACACCTCAAAGTGGAGCTTCCCTTGCTCACGGTCGAACAGGTTGAGCCGCAGCGGAACATGGACGCTGAGAGCGAAGGAATAGTCCTTGAGAATGAGTTCGAGCTTATGAAGGGCATCCTCGCAAAGCCTTCCGCATACGATGAGCTCAAAGTCGTCCGGCACAATTTCCACCGCCTCGTAGCCTGCCCGGCCGGCCTCATCGAGTGCGGCAATAAAGGTGTAGGGGTTGTGGTCCAGATCGGCGCCGCCCACTCTTATTCCCATGCGGTGCATGACGAATATACCTCCCTGCCCTTGACATAGGTCTTGAGTATTCTCGGATAGGACAGGCTGTGGTCCACCACCAGCATGTCCGCCTGGTGTCCCGACAGAAGACTTCCCCTCTCATGGTCCATTCCCATGGCCCTGGCCGGATTGCGGCTGAAAAGCCGGGCGGCTTCATGAAGTGGCATCCCGCATTGTCGGGTTATTTTGAAGAGCGCGTGAACCAGGGTGGAGGGCACGTAGTCCGAGCACACGATATCCGCGCCGCCTTGCCTGACTATGTCCAGGGCACTGAGGTTGCCGTTGTGGGATTCCCCCCGAATGATGTTGGGAGAGCCCACCGCCACCATCACTCCGCGATTCCGCGCATGATTTAGAGCCTCATGTGTGACTGGAAACTCGGACACTACGGCCCCGCACCTGGTTATGAATTCGACTTTTTCAAGGGTGTCATCGTCATGGCTGGCCAGGGGTATGCCGTGGGCGCGGCAGATGTCCGCGAGCCTGCGCGCGTTTTTCAGACCAACGCTCTCCTTGATGTCTTTCCTCTTCTCCATGATCTCCATTATGAGGTCCTCGTCCTGGGAGAAATAGGCGCCGTAGTATTCTCTGAACTGCTCCAGGGTCTTGAACTGGCCCTGGCCGGGGGTGTGGTCCATAATGGAAACCAGGTCCACATGCCCATCGCTTATCAGATCCTGGATTAAGGGCAGAGTAGCCGAGTCGGTGATTTCGTAGCGGACATGGATTCTGGTATCCACACACAGGTTTGTGGACATGGCCCTGATTTCCCGTATGATCCTGTCGGCCATATCCATGGTTCTCAGTATGGCGTATTCCTTTTCGGCAAAGGAGATGGAGTGAAATATGGTGGTGACGCCTGCTGCCGCCAGCTTTTTGTCCAGCTCGGCAACCGCCATGTCCACCGGCAAAAAGCTCCCCGGCCGTGACTCGATTTCCTTTTCAATGGCATCGCTGTGAAGATCCATGAACCCGGGCAGGACAAAGGCGCCTTGGACGTCAATCGCCTCGGGCGACAAGGTGAGTTCCGGCCCCAGGTCTTCAATTATTCCGCCTTCAATGTTAATAGTGCAGTTTTCAAGGACTCCATCAGGGGTTGCCGCGCGCGCATTGACAATCTGAAATGAATTGTTCTTCTTCATTTATCAAACCTCTTCTACCGGCATGGTGAAGATCTCGTCACTGAACTCCCTCAGGGTCTCAGGCTGGTGAAATACCCCGACCATGGTTGTTCCCTGCTGTCTCAGCTCCTTAAGGATGTCGAGGACCACAGCGGTCGTCCCCTGGTCCAGGGATGCGGTGGGCTCATCCAGTATCAACAGCCGCGGCGCCTTGATGACCGCTCTTGCAATATTGATCCTCTGCTGTTCACCACCGCTGAAGGTTGCGGGATATGCGTCGAAGAGCATTGAGGGTATGTTCAGCCGCTCAAGGAGTGCGGCCGCCTTGTGCCGGGCTTCTTTCGCACTATTGCCCGAGTGGACCAGGGGCGCTGCGACAATATCCAGTGCCGATACCCTCGGAATCACCTTGAGAAATTGTGTGATGCTCCCGAATTCAGATTCACGGACCAGGCTGACGATGTTTACGGCCTCCCGCGCCATGTTGACCCTGCCGAAGCGGTCGGAATCGTACCAGATGTCGCCCGATGTGGTCAGATAGGTGCGGTAGATGCACTTGAGCACCGAACTCTTCCCCGACCCGCTGGGTCCGGAAATGCCCATGGAACCGCCGCAGGGCACCTGCAGCGAGATGTTGCTGAAACCTTTTATGATCCTGCCCTCGAGGTGGTGCATGACGAATTTTTTTGAGAGGTTCTGCAGCTTCAACATGTTAAATCACCGGTGCCTCATTCTAGAGAGTCGAGTTGACCAGCAGTTGAGTGAACGGATGCTGGGGGTCTTCGAGGATCTGATCCGTGAGCCCTGATTCCACCACGCGCCCGTCCTTCATGACCATTGTCCTGGTTGTGAGGTGTTTGATGATGCCGAGGTCGTGAGAGACCACTATGGTGGTCAACTTCATCTCCTGCTGCAGATTCTTGATCAGATCCAGGACCCTTGCCTGGACCGACAGGTCCAGTCCCGTTGTGGGCTCATCCAGAAAGAGCAGCAGGGGATTCACGGACAATGCCCTGGCGATCTGTACCCGCTGCTGCATACCGCCGCTGAAATTGCAGGGCGGCTCATCCATCCTTGATGACGGCACCTCGGTCTTTTTAAGGAGTTCGGCCGCCCTCCCGCGGATTTCTGCGACACTCCGACAACCCCCCATGATCAGGCGTTCGCCTATGTTGCCCCCGGCGGATATGTGCATCTTGAGACCCAGATGCGGGCTTTGATAAACCATGCCCATGAGGTGGTTACGCAGGAGCCGTTTGTGAAACGAATTCATTTGAAACAGGTCGCCGCCCAGGTCGTCGAGTGCCGCCGCGAGTCCGTTCAAGGAGTTCAGCCTGGCGCTTTCCAGGTGAAGGCGCATGCATCCCCTCGTGGCAGGCTCGTCGAAATGGAGCAGTTTCATGAGGGTGCTCTTACCAGAGCCGCTTTCGCCCACCACTCCCAGCACCTCGCCGTCAAAAAGATCGAATGAAATTCCGCTGCAAGCGACCACCGAGTTACAATATGGACAGATATTGCCCTCGAACACAGCCGCGTAATCAAGGCACCAGGAGCAGCCGGGACCATAGACCTTGGACAGGTTTTCAATGCTCAGGATGGGATTCATTGTTTTCCCTTTGCCGGCCCCCCCTGCTGATTTTCATGCAATGTGCGGTGTCGGAGCACAGCCACCGCCTGCCGCCTGTATGGTCGTCGACCGTTTCATCCAGAAAGGTGCCGGTGCTTCCGCACCTTTCGCAGCACCGGTCGTTGAAATCCTCCACCCGGAAAGGAAAATCATCGAACTCTATGGGTTCCACCTCCGTCCACGGAGGGATGGCGTATATCCTCTTTTCACGGCCGGCGCCGAAGAGCAGGAGGCAATCGGAACGGTTCAGCCTGGGCACGTCCCAGCGGGGTATGGGGCTGGGAGACATCATGTAGCGGCCGTTGACCATGACCGGATAGCCCCACCCTATGGTCACCTCCTTGTACTTGACTATGCTTTCGTAGAGATAGAGCCACATGGCGCTGTAGTCGGCCTCGGCGTGCATCCTCCTGGTCTTCGCCTCTGAGTGTTCGACCACCCGCAGAGGTTCAGGCAGGGGTACCTGGAAGACCAGCACCTGGTCGGAGCGGAGGGGCTCCTCGGGTATGCGGTGGCGGGTCTGCACCAGAGTTGCTCTGGCTGTGTCTTCGGTCGTCTCAACCCTTGTGACCCTTACAATGAGCTTCTTGATGTTTACCGCGTTGACGCTGTCATCACATCCCTGGTCTATGACCTTGAGAATGTCGTCCGGGCCTATGATGGACAGGGTGATCTGCAGGCCCCCTGTTCCCCAGCCCCGGGCGATGGGAAGCTCACGGGAGCCGAAAGGCACCTGGTAGCCGGGAATGGCGATGGCCTTGAGAATCTTCCTTCTGATCTCCCGTTTTGCCGCCTCATCCAGAAAGGCGAAATTGTAGCCCTTGACCATTAATTTTCCTCTTTTCCCGAGGGGGAGCTATTGTCCGCCATGTTTCTGCGGGCGCACCGCAGCCTGTCGAGTTCCGACTGGAAGGTGACGTAATGGGGCAGCTTGAAATGATTGGCAAAGCCCATGGACTCGATGCCGTCTATATGCGTGAGAACAAATTCCTGGTCCTCGGAAGGGTATTTGCAGGTCTCAGCGCGCATCGCCACGTCCAGCGTGGCCATTGATATGGCCTTGGTCTCGTTGTGGCCGAAACAGATGCCGTATCCCACCTGGAACTTGGGTGATCCCTCAATGTTGGTTATGCGGGAGATGAGCTCCACTTCGGTGACCGGTACCTCGCCCAGAAACGTCTCCCTGCCGTCAATGGGGCTTTTGACGCTCACCGGAAGACAGCCCACCCTGAGTTCGCCGATGGTGGGGTGTGAGGAGCCGTAGCCCCGCATGTTCGAATACGCCAGCGCGAGCATGCCCCCTGTTTCACCCCGGGCCATGGTCTGCAGCGCAGCGCTTCGTGAGGCCGGAAAGTCCAGGGCATGCCTGGTTATGTCGGCTGTTTCCGCGTCTTGCCCTGCCGCTTCAGGCGACACCAGGAGATCCTCGCCTCGCAGAATATCCACCAGCTTGGGAAAGGTGTCGGGTATGTCTTCCTTCAATCCGGCCGAACGCAGAAACTCCCTGTACCTTGCGCGGGCCGATTCCTGGTCTTCTTCGTCGAGTGTGAAGTCGAGAAGCCTTATGGTGTAGTCCGGGGAAGGGCCCATGATCTGGCCGCCCGGTATGTCCTTGAAGGCCGATGACAGTCGCCGCAGCACACGAATGCCGGAGGTCGAGCGGGGTATTGAGTAGGCAAGCCGCGGCAGGTTGGTGCGGTAGGCCCGCAACATGAAAGCCGCCTCGAGGGTGTCGCCTGCCGACTGTTTGACGGCAATGGCCGCCAGGTCCGGTGCATAAAGCGATCCTTCGCCCATTACCCTGTCCACAAGAAAATGCAACTGCCGCTTGATCTGCTCAATCGTAAGGGGAAAAGTGGAGCCGTCATTGCGCCTGAGATCAAGATATGAAATGGAGTTTTCAATCGCCTCCCGGCCTCCTTTAACCGCCACGTAGGCCATACTCTTATGCCTCCTCAGTGATTTCCATCCTGGTGGACCTTGGCAAGGCGAGCACGGATTCGGAATCACAGAACAGAAGGTCTATGCCCAGGGGAAACCGGCTGTTCAGTTGCCGGGCCAGCTCCAGTTCCTGCGCATCCACGCCGTCAAGGAATATCTCGGATTCTTCCCTGATACCGGGCCCGTTCAGCGCTATTCTGACCCGGCCGCGCGCATTCAGGTAATCCACCGGATAAATGACCGTGGCTCCTCTATCCGGTTGTTCCAGCGTACCCACCGAGACATTGATCAGTTGCCCGCCGGAAGAGCCCCCGAACACGACCACATAATCGGCGTTTTCAATGGGAACACAGCGGCAGGCGCAGAGCATGCTGATATCATTGATAAATTTGGTGTCGATTCCTTGTCCGACAACCGCCAGCAGGACCTCATGATCCAGCAGGGTCTCGCATATTGACTGAAGCAGTGTGGTCTCGGGCTGCTTTTCCACAGGCACGATCCTGCCGGGATTGGACATCGCCTGCATGAGGGCCCTGAACAGCCGTTGAGTATGAAGAACCTTTTCCATGGATTTCACCCCTCGGCCATGAGTTCAAAATTGACTCTGGTGCTTTTCACCAGGGCCTTTTCCCTCTCCATGTGTTCCCTCAAGGCGGGTTCCCCGGCCTTTATCCAGTCTGCAATTAATCTTAGTGCATCACTATCCCCCGCCCTCACGGCCGCGTCGGCGCATGCGGCGATGAAGGCCCTGTTCTCGTGGTCACCCTGCACCAGGCCGTAACCAAAGGCGTGCCCATAGGCCACAAGAGCCTCGCTTGCCAGCACCTCCCCGACATGAAAGGGTGTGTCAAAGCAATCCTTGACGCCCAACATCACCATCCCCACAATGCTCTTCCTGGCCGCAAAACCCATATGCCTGAGCCTTTCAGCCATGCGATCGACGTCCTCCCTCGATACATGCACAAGTGTGAGCGCGCATTCATGTGACCATTCCCACTCGGCCGTTTCCTGTGAAGGGTGCGCTTTCATATTCATTCCAGGACCTTTCTTCTCGCCGAACTCGAAACATAGTCCACGGCAAGTACCGTGAGGAATATTACGAGCACGATTGCGGCGGTTTTCTGATAGTCGCAGAGACGCATGGCTACTGTTAATTCAAAGCCTATGCCCCCTGCACCTACCACGCCCAGAATTGTGGATGTGCGCACGTTGCGATCCAGTATGTAGAGGTTGTAGCTGTTGAACAGGGGAAGCACCTGCGGGAGTACCCCGTGAATTATTTTCTGGGTTGTGCCTGCGCCGGTGGCGTCAATGGCCTCCAGAGGTCTTGGGTCGATGTTTTCGATGGCCTCGCCGTAAAATTTCCCCAGGAAACCTATGGAAGTGAGGGCAAGGGCGATCACACCCGCAAATGGGCCCAGCCCCACCGAAACGACGAAAAACAAGGCGAAAAGAATGTCCGGCATGGCGCGGCAGAAATTGCAGATTTCACTGGACATCCTGTTGATGAAACCGTGGCGCACAATATTTCGAGCGGAAAGGACACCCAAAAAAACGCTCAGCACAATGGCGGTGACGCTGCCCGCGACCGCCATTCCAAGCGTTTCCACTATCAAGGACAGATACTTGGGAAGCTCCGAAAAATCCGGCGGCACCATGTATCCGAAGATATCGATGAGTAGAGGCAAGGACTTGGCTAGTTCGGCCGTCTGGGTGGACATGTCCACAAGGGTGTACAGGAAAAGGGCGCCCAGCATGGAAATCATTGGGATGGAGTACTTGCTGTTGGTTCTGGAGAACACTTCCCCGTCTGTGGTTGTCTGCCGGAGGTACGCGGAAAGCCGGTCAATGAGGGTTACAATGATAAAAATGACAATGACGATGGCTGCAACTCGTGGATAATGGAACTGGCGCATATTCCTGTAGAGTTCGGTACCGATGCCGCCTGCGCCGATAATGCCTATGCCGATGACCGTGCGGATATTGTGGTCCAGGATAAAGAGCGTATAGCCCGTGAACAGAGGAACAAGCTGGGGCACGATTGCGTGCCTGATGACATGAAATGAGTGGGACCCTGTTGATTCAGCGGCCTCCACCGGCTTCTGATCAATGCTTTCAATGGCCTCGGCATAGAACTTACCGGCCAGGCCGATGGTATGCAGCATGATGGTCATGATGCCGGGCAGGTTGCCCACACCCATGGAGCTGATGAAAATGAGCGCGTACACCAGTTCCGGAATGGATCTGAGAATGGTTATCAGGGATTTGGCGAGATTGTAGACGAGAGCGCACGGTGCTGTATTCCTGGCGGCAAGAAAACCCACGGGGAGCGACAAAACCACCCCGAGCATGGTCCCCCAAAGGCCAATTACCAGGGTTTCAAGGGAAAGACGCAGTATCTCCCGCCATATGCCGAAGTCGGGAGGCGTCATTTCACGCAGCATATCCAGGGACATGGGCAGGCCTTCAATGACCGACCAGATGTCCACCCTGGTTATCCGAAAGGAAGACCAGACAATGCTCAGTGCAACTACATAGAACGCGATCCGGGCGAATCCGCGCATCACGCTGCTGTGCATATTTCCAATTCCTCGCCGCTGTAGATGTAATCCAGGGTATCCCTGTCCAATGCCTGCGGCGGCCCGTCATGGACGATTACACCGTCTTTCATTGCGATGACTCGGGAGAAATGACTTTTTACATAGTCGATATGGTGGATCACGGTCACAATCGTGAGTTGCTTCTCCCGGTTTATTTTTTTCAACAGTTCAATGATCATGGTGGACGTCTTGGGGTCCAGGTTGGCGATGGGTTCGTCGGCAAGCAGGAGGAGAGGGTCCTGCATGAGGGCCCTGGCTATGGCCACGCGCTGTTTCTGGCCGCCTGAGAGCTTGTCCGCGCGGGTATTCAACCGGTCTTCCATGCCCACAAAGCCCAGCAGATCCCGGGCCTTTTCGATTTCCTTTTTTCCGAAGAACCCTATGAGCGATTTTATGAATCCGGTCCCGGTATCCAGCTTTCCGAGAGATCCGCACAGCACGTTGTGCCGGGCCGATGTACGTTCCACAAGGTTGAAAAGCTGGTAAATCATGCCGACTTTTTTTCTGAGTTTTCTGAGTTTGTGGGGACTGTTGTATTCGACCTTTTCTCCGTTAAAAGCTATCGAACCCTTCTCCGGGACAACGAATCCGTTAATGGATCTAATAAGGGTGGTTTTCCCGCATCCGCTGGCCCCGATGACCGCCACGAACTCACCTTTGTTGATCTTCAAGGAAATGCCTTTCAGCACATGGTGATCGCCGAAGCTCTTGTGGACATCCTTTATCAGCAGCATCCTTTCATTCCTCCGTTCCAAGCATCTCTGACAGCAGGTAGAGTGAAAAGCGCGCCGGTTGTGTCCGTCCACGCGCTTCTGAACTCCAGGATCACAGTGTGTCAAGCATTGCCTTGATTTCCCTTATGATGCGGTACTCCTCTTCGGAGGTTTCCTTGAACCCCTTCCACAGAGACCCGTGTTTTTCAGCCAGGACCTCAGGCATATTGGTAAATGCTTCCTTGATTTTTGCCACTATTTCGGGGGGGAGGTCCCTCCTGTAGGCAACGGGGCTCTCTGGAATCGGATCCGATGTCCATACGACCACCACATCCTCGTCGCTCGTGCGGCCGTCTTCCCGCATGCGGTGATAGGTCCCGTCCCAGCAGGCGGCAAAGTCTATAATCTTGTTCTTCACCACCAGTTGACCGGCGTCATGGCTGCCCACGAATCCAATCCTTTTGAACCAGTCCTTGGGGTCGGCCCCAATGGAGTGCATGGCATGCCGGGGAACTGCAAACCCCGATGTTGAGGCAGGGTCGGTAAAAGTGAAAGTGAACTGCTTTTTGTAAGGCTCAAGTTTGTTGAACACGGTTTTGAGGCCGTTGATCCCCGTCAGCGCATGGTCCACACCGGTTTTTAAGCCTAGTTTTTCTGCGATCTCGGGCGTTGTGGTCAAATAGGATTGATAAGAGGTGGTACCGTCCTTTTTGATGGACACCACCAGAGGTACAGCGTCGGCCCTCTCAGCGGCCAGCACGTAGGAGAACGGGCCGAAAAGCGCCAGATGCACTTTTCCGCCTCGCATGGCTTCAACAACTGCTGTGTAATCGCTGGCCGCAAATGTTTCGACGGGCCGGCCCGTGTACTGGCTGATGAACGCCTCGATTTCCTTTTGTTTGGCGAGCGCCTCACGGGGATCCTCGGCAGGTACGATTCCCATGATGATCTTGTCCGTTGGTGCCAGATTTCCAAGACGGGGCTTTTCCTGTGCCGATGCGTTAACAGCCATGACCCCTATAATCAGACAACACAAAACCATTGCATATTTCTTCATCTTCAGCTCCTTAACCAATTGATTGAATGTCAGATAGAAGGTTCTTCAATGGACAGGCAATTTGCTCGATAAACCCAGAGGACAACTCGCCTGCCCGGTTTAATGTCTGCTCATTGATCAGGCGATCTATGGTCGCGGCGGTCTCACCTCCTTTCTTCAAAAGCCGTACTCGTGAAGAAAACGAGATGAGAGTGCCTGCGAACAATTAGGACCTGATGAGGGCGAAATTAGTATTGTGCTAGCACGCTGTTGTTTTCAGCGAGGGACACACAGTAAGGCTTTTTGAATAATTAAGGAGTGCTTCCAACCTGTTAGAAGGTTCTAACCGCAGGCTTGCCGATTCAGGTTGGGCGCTTCAGGACTCCGCCGGCGCGACGGATTGTGGCACGGATAAGGGGGGAGAGCGCCGTTGATAAGCTCAAGGGACACATGAGCAGGATGGCATAAATCAAAAACGAATGATGCGTCATACGAGCAGGGCCGGCCCCCCATTGCAATGAGAAACCACAACAGCCACGACCGCCACCCTGCGGGGACCCAGTGTCTTTGCCCTGGATGTCCCATGAGCTCCTGGATCACCCG
>CAYVDE010000111.1:0-10322 GCA_964450535.1 uncultured Desulfobacterales bacterium | reverse complement strand
GCCAGCTGAAAAGGTCTTCCACGCGTCGACGAGCCCTTTCCGCCATGTCCGAGCGGACGTCCGGCCGGCTGAGGAGGTGGTTCACGGCTTCGGCCAGATCCCGGGCGAATCGCTCCGGGTCTCCGGGTTCGGGGTCTGGCGGTCCCGCCGGTTCAAAGGGGACCAGCAAACCGGTCTCTTCGTGGACCACGGCGTCGGGAATGCCCCCCACCGAGGAGGCCACCACAGGCGTGCCACAGGCCATGGCCTCCAGGTTGATGATGCCGAAGGGTTCGTACACCGAAGGACAGACAAAGACGGCCGCATGGCTGTACAACACCGGAAGGTCGTCTATGGGTATGTTCTCTTCCTCCCAGACCACCCGGTGGGGAGTGTGGCGACGAAGTGCTTCCACTTGATCAGCGGTATCCTGTCGTACGGCCTCGGTGTCCGGCGCACCTGCGCACAGCACGATCTGGACGGGAGTTTGCAAATGGAAGGCCATTCGGAGAAAGTGGGAGATGCCCTTCTGCCGGGTCATCCGGGCCACCAGGAGCGCATACGGGCGACCCGGATCTATGCCGTGCGCCTCCAGGACCGAGGGTTCGTTGCGAGGGCGGAAATGAAGGTGATCCACACCGTTGGGGATGACCTCTATGCGCTCTTCAGGCACGCCGTAGAGACTCCGGACATCCGCCTTCATGGCCCTGGACACGGCGATCACACCATCCGCCTCTTCATAGGAGGTCCGTTCGATCCAGCACGAGGCGCGATAGCCCCTTCCGAGTTGCTCCTCCTTCCAGGGACGGTGAGGCTCCAGGGAGTGGGTGGTCAGGACCAGGGGGGCATCCAGCATCGGCCTGAGAAGACACCCGGCCAGGTGGGTGTACCAGGTGTGGGCGTGCAGCACGTCCGTCTCCCCGGAAACCCCGGCCATGGCGGCCACGTGACCCAGGGTGTCCACGAGCTTTCCCACCCTGTCTTTGCCGGTGGGAGCGGCGGAGGAGGAAACACCGGTTACCTCGAGGTTCGCTTTCCGCTCCCTCTGATCTCCGAAACAGAGCACGCGCACCCGGTGGGTACGCTCGTCCAGGCGGGCGAGGGCTTCCGCCAGATGGCTGACGTGGACCCCGGCGCCGCCGTAAACGCGTGGAGGATACTCCTTGGTGAGCAGGGTGATGTTCAAGACGAGCCTCCCCTCTCCCTTTGTCTTTGACCTCAAAGACCGGGTGAGGGCCGTTTTATAACGTGAAGGACCGCCCTTTGTCCAGGGAAGGCGCACGGTTGCTCAAGCCCTGACCGCGCAGGCATGCAGGGACCGAGCGCGCTGCGCAATTGCGGAGGGAAAAAATGGAGCGCAACATGGAGGCGGATTACGGCCGTAAACGTGTGGTCATCGAAAATCTCCGGCCTCAAGTGGAGGCGGGCCGGTTTCCGGCCAAGGCCAGCCTGGGCGAGGAAGTGATGGTGGAAGCGGATATCTTTGCCGACGGCCACGACGTCCTGTCGGCCCGGCTCTTGTATCGAGGGCCGGAAAATACCGGCTGGACGGAGATCCCCATGACCCACCGGGTCAATGACCTCTGGCGGGCCTCTTTCCAGCCGGATGGGCTGGGTGTGTACGAGGTCTTTCTCACGGCCTGGATCGATCGGTTCGCCACCTGGCGCCGGAACATGGCAAGAAAGCATGCCGCAGGTGTGCTGGAGGCGGCCGACCTTCGAGAGGGGGCCCTGCTTCTGAGAAAAACCGCGGCGTCCGCCCGAGGGGAGGATGCCCGCACATTCACTGCCGTAGCCGACGTCCTGGACTCCGAAGCGCCGGGGCCGGAAGCGTTGAAGGCGGGGCTCGATCAGGGCCTGGCCATGCTGGTCGAGCACTACGCCGAGCGGCCTTTTGCCGCCACCTGCCACCGCAACCCCTTCATCCGGGTGGAGCGTGAAAAGGCCCGCTTCAGCGCCTGGTACGAGATGTTTCCCAGATCCGCCTCCAAAGAGCCCGGCCGCCACGGAACCTTCCTGGACGTGATCGAAAGGCTGCCCTACGTGGCCGGCATGGGGTTCGACGTGCTCTATCTGCCCCCCATTCATCCCATCGGACGCACGCATCGCAAGGGACCGAACAACATGCAGCAGGCGGAGCCCGAAGACCCCGGAAGCCCGTGGGCGGTCGGCTCAGAGGAGGGAGGGCACATGTCCGTGCACCCCGCCCTGGGCACCATGGAGGATTTCCGCCTTCTGGTGGATGAAGCCCGCGAGGCGGGCCTGGAGATAGCCCTGGACATCGCCTTCCAATGCTCTCCGGACCACCCCTGGGTCCAGGAGCATCCCGGTTGGTTCCGCCGCCGGCCGGACGGCTCCATCCAGTACGCGGAAAACCCTCCCAAAAAGTACGAAGACATCTACCCCCTGGATTTCGAGACGGACGACTGGAAAAACCTGTGGGAAGCGCTGGAGCAGGTCTTCCTGTTCTGGGCGGAGGCCGGCGTCCGCGCCTTTCGCGTGGACAACCCCCACACCAAGACATTCGGGTTCTGGAAATGGGTCATTCAGGAGGTCCAGAGTGTTTATCCGGACGCCATATTCCTGGCCGAGGCCTTCACCCGGCCCAAGGTCATGTACCACCTGGCCAAGACCGGTTTCAGCCAGTCCTACACCTACTTCGCCTGGCGCAATACCGCCGGGGAGTTGACCGACTACTTCGTGGAGCTGTCCCGCCCGCCGGCACAAGACTTCCTCCGGCCCAATCTCTGGCCGAACACGCCCGACATCCTGCCCGAGCACCTACAGGTAGGCGGCAGACCCGCGTTTAGAACCCGCCTCCTCCTGGCTGCCACTCTGGGGGCCAACTACGGAATCTACGGGCCCGCCTTCGAGCTGTGCGTCGACCGGCCGCGTGAGCAGGGCGGCGAAGAGTACCTGGACTCGGAGAAGTACCAACTCCGCCACTGGGATCTGGACCACCCGGACAACCTGCGGGACTTCATAGCAAGGGTCAACAAGGCCCGCCGCGAGAACCCGGCCCTGCAGCACGACCGGAACCTGCGCTTTCATCGCACGGACAACGAGATGCTCCTCTGCTACAGCAAGACAGATGAGTCGTCTGAAAACACCGTACTGGTGGTGGTGAACCTGGACCCGCACTACACCCAGTCCGGATGGATCGATCTGCCCCTGGAGGCCCTCGAGATCGACACACTGCGTTCCTTCCAGATGCATGATCTAATCAGCGACGCCCGCTTCATCTGGTCGGGCCCCAGTAACTACATAGAGTTGGACCCCGGAAGCACGCCCGGCCACATCTTCCGCATCCGGAAAAAGCTCCGCACGGAAAAGGATTTCGATTACTTCATGTGATTGGAGAAGCATTGCATGGCTGAATCCAAGAACCAAGCGCATGAGCAGTCCCTCCACCAGCCCTGGTATAAGGAGGCCGTCATTTATGAGCTCCATGTCAAGGCCTTTTGCGACGGCGACGGCGACGGCGTGGGCGACTTCAAGGGCCTCTGCGCGAAGCTGGGTTATTTGAAGGAGCTCGGCATCACCGCTGTCTGGCTCCTGCCGTTTACCGCCTCTCCCATGCGGGACGACGGCTACGACACCTCGGACTACCGCAAGATCCATAGCACCTACGGAACCATGCGGGATTTCAAGCAGGTGGTTCGAGAGGCCCACAAGCGGGACCTCAAGGTCATCACCGAGCTGGTTCTCAACCACACGTCGGACCAGCACCCGTGGTTCCAGCGTGCCAGAAGGGCGGCCTCCGGGACGGTTCACCGTGATTTCTATGTATGGAGCGATAATCCGCACAAGTACTCTGAGACGCGCATCATCTTTCAAGACTTCGAAACCTCGAACTGGACCTGGGATCCGGTGGCCGGAGCCTACTACTGGCACCGGTTTTACTCCCATCAGCCGGACCTGAACTACGAAAATCCCGCTGTCCAGAAGGAGATGTTCAAGGTCATCCATTTCTGGCTGAAAGCGGGCGTCGACGGCCTTCGCCTGGATGCGGTCCCCTACCTGTACGAGCGGGAGGGCACCAGCTGCGAGAACCTTCCCGAAACCCACTCGTTTCTGAAACGACTCCGCCGTTACGTGGACGAGCGGTTCGAGGACCGCATGCTCCTGGCCGAGGCCAACCAGTGGCCCGAGGACGCGGCGGCCTACTTCGGCGAAGGGGACGAGTGCCACATGGCCTTTCATTTCCCGGTCATGCCCCGCCTCTTCATGGCCCTGCGCATGGAGGACCGGTTCCCGGTCATAGACATCATGGAGCAGACGCCGGAGATCCCGGACTCCTGCCAGTGGGCAATGTTTCTTCGCAATCACGACGAGCTGACCCTGGAGATGGTGACCGACGAGGAGCGGGACTTCATGTACCGCGCCTATGCCCACGACCCGCAGATGCGCATCAACCTGGGCATCCGGCGGCGGCTGGCCCCGCTCATGGAAAACCGGCGCAAACGCATCCAGCTGATGTTGGGTCTTTTGTTCTCGCTTCCCGGGACACCTGTTCTGTACTACGGAGACGAGATCGGCATGGGAGACAACGTCTACCTGGGAGACCGCGACGGTGTCCGAACGCCCATGCAGTGGAACGTGGACCGGAACGCGGGTTTCTCCTCGGCCAACCCCCAGAGCCTTTACTTGCCAGTGATCATCGACCCGGAATATCACTATCACGCCGTCAACGTGGAAGCCCAGCAGAGGAACGCCAGCTCCCTCATGTGGTGGACCCGGAGGCTCATCGCCCTCAGGCGGCGACACCGCGCGCTCGGTCTCGGGAAGCTCACGTTTCTCGACTGTTCGAACAACAAGATTCTGGCCTTTTTCCGCGAGCATGAGGAGGAGCACGTCCTGGTGGTGATCAACCTCTCCCGGTTCACGCAGTTTACGGAGCTGGACTTGTCGATGTTCCAGGGCATGACGCCTGTAGAGATGTTCGGGAGGACCGAGTTCCCGGTGGTCGGCGAGCAGCCCTACTTCTTCACCATCAGTCCTCATTCATTTTACTGGTTCGAGCTACGGACCGACGATACGGGCCTCCAGTCACTGAGAACGGCAACGGCGGCGGATGACTCCGACCTGCCGGTGCTCGACGTGGAGCGGACCTGGAGGGAAGCGTTCCGCACGTTCGCCTTTCCCAAGCTCGTTCCGCTTCTGGCCCTGTGGCTTCCGCGGCAGCGCTGGTTCGGCGACAAGGCCCGTCGCATCAAGAATGTCCGGGTCATGGAGAGCATTCCACTCCCGGCCAAGAGGCCGGCCGGCTGCATCCTTCTGGTGGAGGCCTCGTTCGCCGAAGGCGATCCCCGGATCTACGTCTGCGCCTTTGCCCTGCTCCAGGGGTCGCTTGCGGCGGAGACTCTGGAACAGAACCGGTCTCAGGTACTGGCCCGGCTGCGTACGGGCAGAGATCGGACCTTGGGCTATCTTGCGGACGCCATGCTCACACCGGACTTTCCCCGCTGGCTCCTGAAGGCCTGCACCAGGCGGCAGGCGTTCGAGACCGCCGGCGGCAGAGTGCTGTTTCAACCCGAGCCCGGGTTTCATCGAATCCGGGAGTCCGCGGGCGGCGACTTGGAGCCTGAGCCGATCAAGGGCGAGCAAAGCAACTCCTCGGTCATCTTCGGCGAGCGGTTCGTGCTCAAGCTGTTCAGGCGCCTGGAGCCGGGGGTCAATCCGGACCAGGAAATCGGGCATGTGCTCACACGAGAGGGATTCGAGCACACACCCCCGTTGGTTGCGGCCTTCGAGTACCACCCCCACCACCGTGAGCCCATGAGCCTGGGGCTGGTCCAGGGCTTCGTGTCCAACCAGGGGGACGCCTGGGATTACACCCAGGGGGCCCTGGCCGACTACTTTGAGCGGGCCCTGGCCCACCCGGAGGATATCCCCTTCGAGGCCGCACCCAGCGAGCGCATCCTGGAAACCGCCGCTCGTTTGCCTGAGGAAGAGGAGGCGTTCATCATCGGCCCGTTTCTGGAATCCGCCCGGCTCCTGGGCCGCTGCACGGCCCGGATGCACATAACCCTGGCCGGAGTCAAGGACCGTGCGGACTTTGCCCCGGAGATCTTCACCAGCCTTTACAAGCGTTCGCTGTACCAGTCCATGCGGAACCTGACCGGCCGGGTCTTTCGCACCCTGGCCCGCAAGACCGCCGGGTTTCCGGAGGAGGAACAGGCCCTGGCGGATTCCCTGATTCGCCGAAAGAACGACCTTCTGGAACGCTTCCGCGACGTGTTGCGCCTGGAGGATCCAGGCCTCAAGTTACGCATTCACGGCGACTACCATCTGGGGCAGGTCCTTTACACCGCCGGGGACTTCGTCATCATTGATTTCGAAGGTGAGCCGGCGCGTCCGCTCTCGGAGCGGAGGAAGAAGTACTCTCCGCTGCGAGACGTGGCCGGGATGCACCGGTCCTTCCATTACGCCGCCTATGCCGGCCTGCATCGTCAGCAGGCCGTGGGCATGACCCAGGGGTTGGAAAAGGGGAAGGGGGCTGTCCTGGCGGAGTTCTGGTGCCGCTGGGTGTCTGCCGCCTTTTTGAGAGAGTACCTGGCAGTGGCTGCGGACGGGGGATTTCTGCCGGCACCCGCGGACCTGGGTATGCTCCTGGAGATCTTCCTCCTGGAAAAGGCGGTTTATGAACTGGGCTACGAGCTGAACAACCGCCCTAACTGGGCGGCCATCCCCCTTAGGGGCCTCATACGTCTCCTGGAAGAAAGGGAGAGATTCGCCCCCGAATAGAAAAACGCCAAAACACGAGAGGAGCAGACCGAAGCCATGATCACAAATCAAAGCACCCTCCTGACTGATGACGATCTTTACTTGTTCAACGAAGGATCCCATCTTAACCTCTGGAAGAAGCTCGGAGCCCGGCCATTGAGCCGGAGAGGCGAGGCCGGAGCCCACTTCGGGGTGTGGGCGCCGAACGCAGAGGCGGTATCGGTCATGGGAGATTTCAACGGCTGGAAACCGGACGAAGACGAGCTGTCGCCGTCCGGGAGCTCGGGCATCTGGGAGGGATTCATACCCGGAGTGGAAAAGGGCGCCTGCTACAAGTATCACATACGCTCCAGGTACAACGGCTACCGGGTGGACAAGGCCGACCCCTTCGGCGTTCTTCATGAGACCCCGCCCCGCACCGGCTCGGTCCTGTGGGATTTGGACTACGAATGGAACGACCGGGAATGGATGGAATCCCGGGCTGCACGCAACAGCGTCGAGGCGCCCATCAGCATCTACGAGGTCCACCTGGGCTCCTGGATGCGCAGGCTGGACGACGGGAACCGTCCCTTGAGCTACCGTGAGATGGCTGCGAGCTTGAGCGAGTACGCCCGGTCCACCAACTACACCCACGTGGAGTTCCTGCCCGTGATGGAACACCCCTTTTACGGATCCTGGGGATACCAGGTCACGGGGTTCTTCGCACCTACCAGCCGGTACGGCACCCCCCAGGACTTCATGTACCTTGTGGACACTCTCCATCAAAACGGCATAGGCGTGATCCTGGACTGGGTGCCGAGCCACTTCCCAAAGGACGAGCACAGCCTGGGGTACTTCGACGGCTCTCACCTGTTCGAGCACGCAGACCCCCGCCAGGGGCTCCACCCGGACTGGGACAGCCTGATCTTCAATTACGGGCGCAAGGAGGTTCAGAGCTTCCTGCTATCGAGCGCCCTCTTCTGGCTGGATGTGTACCATGCGGACGGTCTACGGGTGGACGCGGTGGCCTCCATGCTCTACCTCGATTACTCCCGGAAAGAGGGGGACTGGATCCCCAACCGCTACGGGGGCCGGGAGAACATCGAGGCTATCGAGTTCCTGCGCCGGCTCAACAAGGAGGTGTTCCGCCTCCACCCGGACGTCCAGACCGTCGCCGAGGAGTCCACGGCCTGGCCCATGGTGTCGAGGCCTACTTATGTCGGCGGCCTGGGCTTCGGCATGAAGTGGGACATGGGATGGATGCACGACACTCTTGACTACATGTCCAGGGATCCTATCCACCGGACGTATCATCACAGTCAGCTCACCTTTCGGAACATGTACGCCTTCAGCGAGAACTTCGTCCTGCCGCTCTCCCACGACGAGGTGGTTCACGGCAAGGGGTCCATTCTCCGGACCTTGCCGGGCGACGAGTGGCAAAAGTTCGCGAACCTGCGCCTCCTCCTGGTATACATGTTCTGCCAGCCCGGAAAGAAGCTACTGTTCATGGGAATCGACATCGGTCAGTGGAACGAGTGGTATCACGAGGCCCAGTTGGACTGGCATCTTCTGGAGCGCCCACTTCACGCGGGCCTTCACCGTCTCGTGGGGGACCTTAACCGATTGTACCGCGTGGAGCCCGCCCTGCACCTGAAGGATGCGGAACCGGGTGGGTTCGAGTGGATCGACTGCAACGACGCACAGCAGAGCACGCTCAGCATGATCCGCCGAAGCCACCAGGAAGGAGACGAGATCCTCGCCGCCTGCAACTTCACCCCGGTCCCTCGGGCCAACTTCCGCATGGGCGCCCCTGCGGGAGGATTCTGGTCGGAGATCTTCAACAGCGACGCCTTGATCTACGGGGGCAGCGGATGGGGCAACATGGGAGGTGTGGAGGCTGCGCCCGTGTCGGTCCACGGCCGGCGCCACTCCCTGACCCTGTCCCTTCCGCCGCTGGGGGCGGTGCTCTTCAAGAGGCATCGTGACCAGCACGGCTGATAAGATCGAAATACAGACCTTGGAAGGCATGGAGGTCCCGCTTGCTGCCTGCATCCGCATACACTACCATCCGTACTCCCCTGTCAACGCCACGAAGCGGCATCCTCCGAGATTCTCCTTCGTGAGCCGTTTCCCCTGCCTGGTGAGCTTGGTCAACATCTGGCTGTAGCGGTCCCCCAGCGGGATGAGGAGGCGACCGCCGTCGGCGAGCTGCTCCAGCAGGGGGTCCGGGACCCTGGGTGCGCCGGCCGTGACCATGATTGCGTTGTAAGGGGCGTTTTCGGGCCACCCCAAAGTGCCGTTGGACACATGATAAAAAATGTTGTCATATCCCAACTCATCCAGAATCATCCTGGCACGGTCCTGGAGCTCCTTTAACCGCTCTACCGTGTAGACCCGGGAGGACAGCTCCGCGAGAACGGCCGCCTGGTACCCGCTTCCGGTACCTATTTCCAGGGTCTTCTCGCCGCCTGTAAGCTCGAGGGCCTCGGTCATCCAGGCGACCATGTAGGGCTGAGAAATGGTCTGCTCGAGGCCTATGTGGAGGGGACGGTCGTCATAGGCCTCCTGCGCCATTCCCTCAGGCACGAAGCGGTGCCTGGGAACCCTGCCCATGGCTTCGAGCACCAGCGGATCCCGAATACCCCGTGGAACCAGCTGCTCTGCGACCATCCTTTCTCTTGCACGCCTCTTGTCATGCATGATCCGCGCGTCCTTCAACTGGATCTGAAACCGAACGCATCACACTTGTTTTTTCGCATTCAGGATCGCTTCGATGTTGCGCTCAGCCCAATCGTCCACACGACGTTCGGTCTCAACGTATTCGATCAACCGATCGGACAGGCGGCATCCCCTTTCCAGGGCGGCCGCAATCTTCCGGCCCGCCTCCTTAGGCTTCATGGGATCCACAAACACGACGCCGTCATCCTCTCCGAATTTCTTAATGCGAAGCACCCTGGCCGCACCGCTGGTGCTCAGCACCAGAAGCCCCCGCATCTCTTTGGTCTTGTACTTCTGCGAAAGGATGTACTCGAAAGCCACGAGGTTCATACCGTCCTCCAGCGGCGTGACGAGCATCACATCCACCTCTTTCATGAACCGGTAGTTTTCCGGGGAGGGAATTCCCTTGTCCAGGTGCACGATGCTCTCCTCTTCGGGCAGCCGCCCATTGATACGATCGATCTCTTCTTCCAGGTCCGCCTGAAGCTTCCGGTACTCGGGATTGGCCATCCGGCTCGGCGCTGTAACCTGAAAAAAACAGGTGGCGCGGCCGCTTTTCAGGAGGTTGTTCCGGGCGTGGAAATAGACACTCAACCTCTCCATAAGACCCTTGGTGTAGTCTCTACGCTCCAGCCCGCCGAAAAGCACCTTATCCCGGCCACGCTTCTCCTGTATCCACTTCCGCAGGCTTCTCCCCTCCACTTCGTGCTCCAGGGACTTTCCGGACCCGACCTCGGCGAGGATCTTGTCCACATCCAGGCCGATGGGGAGCGCTCCTATCGTGGTGACGCCGCCCCGGCGATGGATCTCGTAGCACTGATCCGTGACCCGGATGTCTACGGGAAACCACTCCTCAAGGGCCTCGAGGTAGTTGTCGCAGTACTCCTTGGTGTGGAAGCCGATGAAGTCGTTGTGGAGCA
>CAYVDE010000110.1:0-10536 GCA_964450535.1 uncultured Desulfobacterales bacterium | reverse complement strand
CTCTTGCCCTTGCCCCATAAAGGATATCGACTACGTTCCTCACTTGCTGCTCTTCAGAAGCCCCTTCCATGGCCTCCTGCGGGAGAGTGACAATGCCGTTGAAATAGTCCGACAGTTCTTGAAAGAGCTGTACACGCGCCTCGGGGTTCAGCTCATCGCGGCGCAACAGCGCCTGGAGGGCCACCCTGGCCGCAGAAGGAGAGATCTTCTGCCGGAGCCGTGCCGCCAGGTGTGGATAGTTTTTCAGGGAATTGTACTTGCCGGACAGGAGCTTGTCCAAGTCAGGCTCCTGGATTTCAGGGCTCCAGACTACAACCGTGTCAGCGGCCAGGTCACCAAGCCGCTGTGCCCTTTGACTGACAAGGCATGCAATGCCGCCCACCATGTAGTAGAGGGGAATCGAGTCTATAAGACGCAGCAGGTTCCTGATGACCACCTGGCTGAACCGGAGGCGCAGCCCGCCGGCATCCATTACCCTGAGCCTCAGGATCCGCTTTCCGATTGTCTGCCCCCGCCATTGCCATTCCATGAGTATCCCGTATCCCAAGGAAATCAGGAAATAGGAGAGTATGAAGAGGCCGGTGGTGATGTCCAGGCTGAATATCATGAGCAGGCCAATGACCGACTGGGCCGCTTTGGAGATCAGCACTATGAGCAGCGAATCCACGATCCACGCAAGGGCCCTGGTAACAGGGCTTGCAAGGACGAATGAAAAGGTTATCCCTTCCGGGGTGGTGATCTTGAGCTTGTTTAAATCATTTGAAATCATGATTTCCCGGTTTTGTGAGGCACCGGCCTTTCAGAGGAGCCGGAGAGCCACAGAAACGCAGCCAGGAGGGCCAGCTCGGCCATGCCTGCGCCTATCTTCACCCCGTAGGGGATCACGGGCTCGTGGTATTGGGAGAAAAAGCCTTCAATGATGCCGGCCCAGACCAGCAGGATCCCCACCCCGAAGATGAGCGTTACGAGGTCCGTGGAGACGCGCCTCAGCCGTCTTTTCAAGGTGAGGGGCCTGCCCCAGCCGATCATCGCCCCGCCCAGGACAAGACCCGCCTGACCGGCCAGGAGTATGGCCGGTATCTCCACCGCGCCGTGGGGCAGGAGCCATCCTGTGAGGAAAACGCCCTCCCCCGCCATGACATAGTCGACGACAACCGCCCCTAAAAACACCCCGTTCGAGAAGAGCAGGACCGCGGTCCCTATGCCCCAGGTGATGCCGAGGCAGAGGGCTAATATGGACACCTTCACGTTGTGTGTTATGAGGTAAGATGAAAAAGAGGCCTTTTGCCCTCTCATACCGTCCTTGTCGGCCCTCTCCTCCCGGGCGACACGCTGGGAGGGATCTCCTTTGAGGTGTTCAAACGGCATGAGGATTTCCTTGGACCCCGGATCAAAGTATATTGCAGCGGCCCCGAACATGCAGCCAAGGGCCATGAGGGCCGCGGAGAGGTAAAAGGCCGAAATGCAGGCCCTGAAGGTGCGCGGCAGGACCTTTAAGAACCAATGGACCGGCCTCATGCCCCTTCGCCTCTCCCTTGTCTCATGGATCTCGCTGAACGCCCTGGATACAAGGGACTCGAGGTAGGCCCTTGTCTGCGGCTCCGCCGAGAACGTGCTCATCCTTGCCAGATCCGCTGATGCCCGCTGGTAGAGATAGTGAAACCGCTTTACCCCGCCAAGGTCCATGGGGGTGTGCGGATCGGCCTCGAGCCTTTTCAAGGCCTCTTCCAACTCATCCCAATATGGCCTCCCTTCGGTGATGAACCTCTCCAGATCAATGATCACAGGGCTTGCCTCCTCTTTATTCTCAAGTACTGGGAGAGCAGCTCCGCGCACATCTTCTCGTTGTCCAGCAGGGCGAATCCCACGCCCTTCCTCTTAAGGGCGCTCTCGGTCTCCTTGAGCCGGGCCCACAGCATGTGGCCCCCGAGGCTGCGATAGATGTCGTTGATGGACTCAACGCCGCCGGCCGAGCTGAAGAGGGGTCGTGCCGAGGGGGGCCGCAGCATGTTGACGAGAATCAGGTGCCTTCGGGCGGCAAGGACCACGTTCTCTTCGAAATCCGCGGACAGGACCGGATCGTCGAGCCCGGTCAGGAAGATCAAAAGCGCCCTTCGCCTGATCCGTGTCCCTATGAAGGTGAAGAGCTCCGCGTAATCCGGCGCCACCTGCCGGGCCTCGAGTGTGTAGACGGCATCCCTGCACGCGCTGTAATGGGCCTTGCCGCTCTTTGCAGGGATGAAGCTCAGGACCTTTTCGCTGAAGGTCAGGACACCGAACAGGTCCCCGTTCCTCTCGGCTGCACGGCCCATCATCAGGGCCGCGGTCATGTACCTGTCAAAGACGGTGGACGGGCCTGCGGTCCCATGCGGGGATCTGATCTCCCTGGCACTCAGGCGCGATGCGTCCAGGATCATGTAGATCTCCTGCATGCGCTCGACCTGATAGATCTTGGTGACCGGATAACTTCTCCTGGCCGTCGCCTTCCAGTGGATGTCTTCATAGCTGTCGCCGGGGAGGTACTCGCGCAGGTGCTCGAACTCACGGCCCTTCCCTATCCGGCGCTGGAAATGGGAGCCCGAGCCGTGGCCGAAAAAGTGCGGGGCGAGTGTCTTCCGGTCGTGCTCCAGGTTCGGGTATACGCGGATCTCACTCATACAGGGGACCGACTTCCTTGCCGCCCACAGGCCCAGCGGTGAGGGGGTCTCCAGGAAGTACCTTTCGATCAGGTATTTTCCGTGTTTTCGCCCGGCCAGGGGCCACGACAGGGATGAAAAGGACGCACCTCCATCTAACCTCACCTCCATGTCCTCCAGTCCCGGGGTCACCTCCCGTGGAAAGGCCAGCCCTATTCTCAAGGACCCGGGCCTTCGGGTATCGTTGCACACCCTGAACTCCAGCTTATCGCTCCGTTCCCTGGCAAGCCTCACCACGTCCGGGAGCTCAAGGGTGACGCCCCTGAGCCTTTCAGACGACAAATATGCGTCCAGGGCGGCTATGAGGAACAAGGCGCCTATGACGGCTGCACTGTGAGGGGCCATGGGCGGGGCCACGCCCGCAAGGGCCGCAAAGGGAGGCACGACCACGGCGCACAAGAGTATCAGCCTGTTCGTCGGCACTATCATCTGGGAACCGCGATCTCCTGCAGGATATCCTGGATAACTTCGCCCGGGGTCATGCCCTCGATCTCGTATTCGGGTCTCAGGATGAGCCGGTGTTCCAGCACGGGGAGGCTCATGTACTTGATGTCGTCCGGTGTGACAAAGTCACGGCCTTCTATTGCCGCAAAGGCCCTGCTTGAGAGCAGCAGGGCCTGGGTGGCCCTGGGGCTCGCCCCCACCAGTATGGCCTGGTGGGAGCGTGTGGCCCGGACGATCCCCACCACATAGCTCACAAGCTCATCACGAACCAGTATGTCCATCAGGGAGCGCTGGAACACGGGAAGCTCGTCTATTTGAAGGACCGGCTTGACCTCGCCCTTTGCCAGGACGGCCTCGGGCGAATCCTCCCCCAGCATCCTTTTGGCGAGGCTCAGCTCTTCCTCCTGGTCCGGGGGGCCCATGGCGACCTTGAACATGAACCTGTCCTTCTGGGCCTCGGGGAGCGGGTAGGTCCCCTCGAACTCGATAGGGTTCTGGGTGGCGAAGACCGTGAAGGCCCCCGGAAGCTTGTAGTGCTTGCGGTCGATGGAGACTATGCGTTCCTGCATGGCCTGGAGCAGGGCGGACTGGGTCTTTGCCGGCGCCCGGTTGATCTCGTCGGCCAGCAGGAATGTGGTGAACACGGGTCCTCTCACAAGGGAAAACACGTTCTTCTGGAGGTCGAACACGTGCGTCCCGGTGATGTCCGCGGGCATGAGGTCGGGCGTGAACTGGATGCGGTTGAAATCGCATTCCATGACCTGCGCGAGCGTCCTCACAAGGAGGGTCTTGGCCACACCCGGCACCCCTTCGACGAGGACGTGGTTTCCGGTAAACACGGCCACCAGTGCCTGATCGATCACCTGCGCCTGACCGATAATGACCTTGGCGATCTCCTGCCGCGCGTTGTTCAGCAGCTCCTTGAGCTTTTCCAGCCCTTCCTTCATGGCTCAGTTCTCCTTGAAAGTATTTTACAGACGGCTTTGTAGGCCCCCACAGGATCTCTTCTCCTTGCGGACCCATGCGTGTGAATATCCAGCTCGGCCTTCACTCGCTTGAGCTTTTCTTCGGGAACACTCCTGCGTCCCGCGGCGGTGCGGTACCATTCGCCGTAGCAGATAGTGACGATATCTTTGTCTGGGAGCGAGCGCCTCAAAAGGCTTATGAGGCCGGATGTCTCGTCCCGATCCACGAGCACCCCTTCATGATCGCCGCCCTCCTCGTCTCGAGGAGGCACAAAGTGAGATGCGTTCTTCCAGATGAAAAGGGCCGCCACCAGCAACAGGCCCAGGGCCGGCCAGTAGAGGTTGTACTCCCAGGCCAGGGCCGCAATGCCCGGGCTCCTAGCCGATCCGAGGTGGGTCTCGTCAAATACCAGTTCCTCGGAGCCGCCCACAAACCATGCAAGGAGGCCCGGATGCCGATCCCCGGACAATGCCTCGTTGCTGAAAAGGTAGGAGTCCGCGGACAGTATGATACGGCCCTTGCCAAGGGGCCTCTTGATTATGACGGGGTGCTCTTCCATTGTGTAGACGGCTGTGTAGACCGCCTGCCACGGCTCTTTTATGTCGTGAAAGTGGAGCGCGGAATGCCAGGGGATCTCAGAGGGAAGGGCCTTATAGGCCTTGTCCGGGGCCCTGAATGCGGTTCTTTCAAGAGCTGTCGTCCTGGCACGCGCGGTCTTGAAGCCCCACTCCTCTTGAAGGGAGACGAGCGTTGTTGGGGGGGAGTCATGGTTTTTACCGCCATTGCCTGCGGGCCCTTCCGGATAATACGCAATGATCAGGCTCCCGCCCCTTTGGAGCATTTTCTCAAAGGCTTGGAATGATTCTTCAGGCGTGCCGTCCATCAGGAAGGGCCGGGTCCCCAGGAGGAAGAGGCAGGTCTTGTCCGTTATGCCCATCCGGGTGAAGGAGTCGTAGTTGCGGCGCACGGAAATGGATTCCAGCGTCTTGAGCCCTTCGTATAGCACCTTGGCGCCGAGGGGATCCGCCCGGAGTGTGGAGTAAGGAGGATACATGTCACCGGCGTCGAAGCGGAGCACAAAGAGCCGCCCCACTCCCAGGGCGAAGACCCCCAGGAGGACCAGGAGCAAGGCAACAGCGGTTCTTTTAGACCAAAACAAGGGTGGAAATCCTCTCGTGGTTTCGCAGGAAACCTTTCAGGTCTTCCTTTGTGGGCTTGAACCGCCCGTACCAGGCCCTGTCGAAAAGATCCATATTAGCTGTGAAGAGGCCGAAAAGCTCGATGTTACCGTGCGCCCTTCTCTTCACCTCGTCCCTGTATTCCCGGTTGGATTTGTGCTTGGCCGGGGTTATGACGCCCCCTTGGGCAAGCCCGGCAAGCGTGGCCATGTAGACCGCACGGAGCGCCTCCCTCATGGCCCCTTTTTCCATCATCTCCCGGGCAAGCGATATCCACCCCTCCTGCGGCAGGTCCGACGCGGTCACCGGCTCCGATGCGAGATCCGGGAAGGCGCCCGCGGATTCCATTGCCAAGACGCCCGGTCGGTGCTTTCGAGTCCACACCGTCCTGACCACAAAGAAGACCAGCGCGAACACAAGGAGAACGATGAGGCCGATAAACAGGGACCGGTAAGAGGACGGCCTTCCCGGGCCTTCACCGGAGTCCTCCGGGAGGGGTGCGGGTTTGGGAAGGAGGCCCGCCACCCATTGGAAAAGGGATTTTACCCATCCCGCAAGGGTCCTTATGCCGCCTCCGATAGCGCCTGCGAGCCAGTCCGCCGCTGTGGCCAAGGGGCCTTTGATCCCGGTCTTTTCCCTCTCCGTCTCGATTCGGGGCATGCGCCATGTGAACTCCTTCCGCTTGAGGACCTCTTGAATGGCCGTATCCAGGCTTTCAGCGGAAACGGCCGGCGCGGGGAGGGGCATGTTTTGTCCAGGGGCGGTTTCACATAGGGCCGTCCCGGCAGAAGCTGTGAGGAGAGTCGCCGCCAGAAGCAGCACACACGTAAGGGCCTTGCCGGTGCCTGCTGCGGATTTGAGCCTTCGCAGCTCCGAGAGCAGGTCCTCTCCTGTCCTCACGGAGTCCGCGTAAAAACACCTGAGCGCATAGAGCGTCTTCACCAGAGGGTCCAGCAGGAGGTAGGAGAGGCCCGCCACAACGGCCAGATAGGTGGTGTTAAGGAGGTGGATCCCGCTGATGGTATAGATTGTCTCCAGGCCCAGCAGGGATTTCAGCAGATGGGGGATAATGAACAGGGTGAACCCCATATTGATGAAAAGGATGCCTCCCAGGAACACGAAGATCGCAAGGGCAAAGTGGTTCTGCACCGGCCAGGGCCTGGTTCGAGCCAGTGCGCCTCTAATCGTGCCCTGCAAGGTGGGGCTTTTGCCCTGCTCCGGGAGCAGGGCGTTCTGGTAAAAGGCGAAGACCCAGCCGAAAGGCACTGCAAGAAGCAGTGAGAGGGGGATGAGGACCAGGCCGGTGCCCTGAATCAGGGCCTGGATTCCCGCGAGCCGCAAGAGCCGGCCGCTCGAAAGGTCATGGTGGCCTGGGCCCCCGGCTCTTGCCTTTACCGCCTGAAAAAACACAGACTGCCAGGTCTTCATCCAGACAAAAAGCAGGGCCAGGCCCAGTGATGCCAAGGTGCACCGCTCCACGGCAAAGGCGCCCCGGGTCATGTCCGCCCAGAAATACAACAGGCCCAGTATGAAAGGAAGCGCCCCCAGGTAATAGGCGGCGAGGATGCCTGCAGGGAGTCTCCTGAGGACATGGAGAGACTCCTCCACGAGGTGTATGGCGGCGATGCCCTTGTCTGTCCTTGTCTCCATGGTCACTGCCACCAGCCTTGTTGCCAGATCGTACCCTCATGAAAGGAGGCGGGTATGGACAGGAGGATCCTGCCCAGGTAGAAAAAGACCAACCATGTGATGATGACGCCTATTGAGCCGTAGGCAAGGGTCCTTATCCAGCTGAATCGGCGCCTATCAATGGAGGAGGACTCGAGCTGCTTTCTCAGGCAGCCCGCGCACAGGACACGGCCCTCGTGTTCCGTGACGCATTCCCTGCAAAAGGATCGCAGGCATTCGGGACAGCGCGCAACGGCCTCCCGGAACTCGTGATTTGCGCACCTTTGGTGAATCAGGTCCTGCATGTGCTACCTTTGCGGGGGCGCACCGGCCGCATCAGGGCCGGTTGGGGTCTTGTCACCCTGGCCCTGGGGGGCGGAGGCCCCCTTTCGGATCAGGCAAAGGCCCAAAAAGCCCAGCAACAGGCATCCGGCGATTCTCATCAAGTAGGCGGCGAACAGCCACGGGTTCCCCAGGGGATCCATGGCGGCCTGAAAGCTGGTGAATGGAAAGTCATAGTGTTCGATGACACCCATGTCGGGACCTGCCATCAGATGCCGGACAAAAAGGGAAAAGGATACGACAATAGTATAACTAGCCGATATAATAATAAAAAGTAGCGTTATCCATGTGAGGTTCTGTATGCTCTTTTTTATGCTGCTGTTATGCTGCCTTATTATTGCGATGATCAGGGTAATTGACACTCCAAAAAATGAGCCGTAACTCAAGGCCACCAGGAACCGGTTATTGAGAAACAGTTCATAAATCGAGATAACGCCACTTAAAAGCAGTATGCCGAAAAGAACAACGTGGACATTTCCTCTGTCTTGCGAAATGACAGTTGCAGGCCGTGAGGGTTGCATGGGCCTGTAAAAGACAGGAGGTGCGGCAACAATGTCTTCACGCCTCAGGGCACCCTGCGCTTTTTCGATCAGGGGCTTGAGGCGATCCATGACCTTCTCCGCCGTCCTCAGCCTGTGAAGGGACGGGATTCGCTCGGTCTGAATCGCGGTCCTTATGTAAGTGTGACAGGTCGGGCCTCTTAACAGGTTTATCATGAGCAGGAGGAGCAGGAAGCCGGTCATGACACCAGGGAAACCGGACCAGCCCGGAAGGAGGAACAGAGAAAAGAAGGCGATCAACAGGCCCAGGACGATATTGATGATCTTGCCGTTGTGGGTCTTTTGGGTGATTACGGCCTGGATGTCATTGAAATAGAACCTCTTGTATTCCTCTGAAAAACGCCTGTTGAATATCGCCAGCAGATGGTTCTCCCCCGCCCACAGGGTCTCGATGGTGATTAAGCCTGATCTGCCTTTTCCGGGTAATCTCGTGTATTCCTTGGTTTTAGCCATATTTCCGGCAGGTCGCTTCCATCAGGGTCATATTGCAGTGTCTCAGCTGGAAAAAATACTGTATCCGGCAAAGAACCAGGCAGTCATTTGCGCACCGGAGATCAAGAAAACAAGGATAAAACGCAACTTGGTCCTTTTGATAATGCTGGATGGGGCTTTCCAATACCTTATTGCAAGAAAAAAAGCCAAAGGAGCGGTAATCAATGTGAGCCAAATGGTGATAATTGGAACAATCGCAATAAATAGAGCCGTGGTATCATAAAGGACTCTGTGATTTTGCAGATCCTTGATCCTGCCTTTTTCGCGGCCGATCGCCATGCAGGCGGTGCACAGATGCCGGCCGTTTAACTCTATGTCGCACAGCCCGCACAGGAAACGCCCGCACTCATGGCATACTGTCTCGGCCCTCTTTGCGGGGTGATAGAAGCAGCTTGCCTCGTCTTCCAAAGCAACGTGCTCCCCGGCGGAGCCTTCAACCCCTTCCCTGAAAAAGGCGGGATAAAGATCAACGCGAATCGGCATGCGGCAGCCCGGGCAGTCATTCAGCCCTGGATTTTTAAGGATGCCTGCGTCAAGCGCATTATTGCACTTGGGACAGTTGAGCACGATTAATCCTCTTTACTTATGGACGACCCTCGTGCTGCATATGCGATCGTGAAGAGTCCTTTTCTCAGAGTCAAATGCAGCGATGAGATACCCGATAAGAAGGATCATGCCGCTCAGCAGCTCAGCGAAAAACCGCCCGAACGCCCTCAAGTAGCTTATGGGATATCCTTCCGCAGTCACCACTTTAATCCTGCACGCCATTTTCCCAAGAGTGGCACCATATTTCCCGAGCATCCAGGTTGAATAGGCGGCTGGAATAACAAAGGAAATAACCAAATTTAAAATTTGAAAAATATAGAAGCCCGCTGTGGGCCCCGTCTCAGGATCAAAGGCATTGAAAAAACCCGTAAACATCGTAAGAACAAACAATAAAATGATATTTACGATATAAATAATTATCCAATCAATCACCTTCGCCCCAAAGCGGATCCAAAATCCGGCATATGTAAAACCCATTGCCGGCCTCACGCCTTCTTTGAGTTTTTGCACAAAGATCGGTTTGCAAGCTGCGCACACACGGGAGTTCCCGTAGGCAATCAGGTCATCGCTGGAAAAAGAACGGCCGCACTCGGAGCAGATGCCGGTGTCAGGGGGGCCGGTCCCTGGTGAGGCGCCCCCACCAACAAGCCCCGTGAGCTCCCCGTAGCTCATCCAGTCCTTCATTCCCTCGTGCCAGACAAGGGTGGTATGCCTGATTTCACCGGTCCTCGCCAATTTTTTTATGCCTTCTTCGGACACCGGGCCTTCTGCCTGGCCCATCCGCCCTTCATAGTACCAGTCCATCAGAGCCTCCTTTAAGGACATTTCAGATTGCCAGCGTCTGCTTCATGGTACTCCCTTGAGTCCATTGCAGTCCGCCCGAATTTCCTTGTGAGGTATTGATTCGTGGGTGCCTGCAGCTTCAAAGCAGTCCTGGTCCGCACTGGTTATCTCGATATTGATCATGGGGTCCGCTATCTCATAACCCAGTTCCTCCAGACTGCGGGTGAAATAACCGGATCGCGCTTGATATGCCCTCTCCAGATGGACGATGTGCGTGAGCTCCTTTTTTACCTCGGCTTCATAGGCGCGATTCCTGTATGCCACGAATTGAGGTATGGCAATGGCGGCTATGATCCCTATGGGTATCAGGGCGAATACCCCTATGCCCAGGGCGATGGCCGCCTTTGGGAGGCACCCCATCTTCCTCTTTTCCATGACTTTGCCACAGTAAGGGCAGGAAAGGGCGTTCATCTTGATGACGCCCCCGCAGAAATTGCAGAACTTCTCGTCAGGGCCTTTTTGAGGGAGGCTTGCGGCCTGACCGGCGCGGATGGGGCTTGTCCTCGGAGGAAGCGGAGGCGGTTTTGCCCGGCCAGGCGCCTCATTGCTGGAAGCACCTCGAGGTGGGGGAGGCGCGCCGGATTGCGGCTCAATGGTCACCAGGGCCCCGGCCTTTTCCATGGCGTGTTTCAGCCTTTGGCAGGCATCGATGTCCGCGCCCTTTTTTATGATGATTCGTTTTCCGGAAAACAGTTTTCCAAGATTTGCAGGATTGACGTTCAGGGTGGATGTCAGCGCCTTCTTTACGTCTTCAAGGTCTTCACCCTCTCTGATCCGCCCCGTGAATACCACGTTGTATTT
>CAYVDE010000109.1:0-10629 GCA_964450535.1 uncultured Desulfobacterales bacterium | reverse complement strand
GGTATCTGACCGTGTCGGCCGCTGAATCCCTTGCCGTTCGGATGGCCCGGGGAAGGCGGGGGCTGGGCCCCCTGGACGCCCTGAGCAACCGGGAGATACAGGTCCTGCGCCGCCTGGCCATGGGGCAGACCAATCGGGAGATTGCAGAGGCCTATTTCCTAAGCACCAGGACCGTGGACACCTATCGTTCGAGGCTTTTGAAGAAGCTCAATCTCAGGAACAATGCGGACCTCTCACGGTTCGCAATTCAAACAGGCCTGGTCGAGTCCTGAGTGAGGGCTTCCCCCTCCCCGGCTTCTTTATTTGAAATGTACGAATTTTTCGTACATAAAAAACCTAATCTTACGGGTTTGCAATTGAACGGCGTCTCGAGTTATAATTTGCATATTGCTGATGTTACTCTAACAGTTTTCCCCTTGTTTTGCCAGTGCCCATCCAGAAACGCTTTTTGGGCACTGGCAAGTTCCCAATTCAGAAATGAGGATTTTTTGTCAAGATCAAGGAGATCAAGAGGTTGCGCGGAGGCGTACTGAAGTACGCCGCACAAGCAACCTCGCAGATTGACGCCGAGATTGGCAAAAAAGACCATTTCTGGATGGAAACTAACTACCTGTAATATGTATTATATTGTGTCACCGCCCTTTACCTGGATTCAGGCTTCAAATACAAGCAACAGATTTTGAGTATAGGCTGTAGTTGTTTAATGACTCCGGAGCGACTCCTCTTTGGACGGGTAAAAAACCCGCCGAGCGAGGATTGTCCAGGTGCAAGGTGGGTCTTTCCAGCCCGCTCCCATCAGGAGGTGGTTCCGGCTTTTTACAACGATCTGGAGGCATTAGCCCCAGACCTTCAAGGAGGTGGACTGATGAAGCGTTTGTTTTTTGTGGCAATTTTAGCGGTCCTGGTAGCAGGCATGGGGGCAATGATTCCTTCCCATGCGCAGGCAAAGACGGTCTTCGCCTCAATCGGCGGAGGCCCTACAGGTGGAACCTATAACTATTTTGCAAACGGCATTTCCCTGTATGTGCCCAAGGTCTACTCGGAAATAAAGATGTCCGCCGAGGGTTCGGGGGGATCAGCTGAAAACGTCCGCCGGGTACACGGCGGTGATTTCGACTTCGGTCTCTCTTATGCCGTGGACATCGCACTGGCGGCCAAAGGACAGCTTCCCCAGGACACGAACAAGTACGACAAGGTCCGGTGTATGGCCTACCTTTACGGTGCCCCTGCACAGCTCGTTGTCATGGCGGACAGCGCGTTCAAGTCGGCCAAGGACCTGGAGGGCAAGAGGGTTGCCGTGGGCAACGCAGGTTCCGGGGCGGCCCTTTCAGCCGAGCGGTTCTTCCGCCATATCGGCGTTTGGGATAATTTCCAGCCCCAGTTCCTGGGTTACTCTGCGGCCGCTTCAGCGTTCAAGGACGGCAAGATCGACGCTTTCTGGGTCCTGGTGGGGTTCCCCAACGCATCGGTCATCGAGGCCGCCACCATGGCCAAGATCAGGCTGATCGATGTGGGCAAGGACGCCGAGGAGACAGGTTTTTACAATGAGTACCCCTATTCGCCCATCACCATTCCCGGCGGCACCTATCCCGGCCAGGCAGAAGACGTGATGTCTTTTCAAGACAGTACTCTTTTGACGACCAGGTCCGATGTCGACGAGGATGTGGTTTATAAGATCTTGAAGGCGATGTGGTCCAAAGAAGGTCTGGAGCACATGGTTCAGGCCCACAAAGCTGCGAGAGAGATGAGCATTGAGAATAACTTCAAGGGTTCATCCAGGCCCCTTCACAAAGGTGCAGCCAAATTCTGGCAGGAACAGGGCATCTCAATACCCGACAACCTCAAGCCGATTGATTAGAGAACCCATGCGGTTTCAATAAGACCGGGCTATGGAGGGATAACCGATGCCCACTTAGGGTCTGAATCGGTATCCCTCCTTTCTCCTTTTTCTGGAAGGATCGGCCATGGAAGACAAAACCCGCCATGTGAATTCCCCTGATGCGCCGGAAAAGCTTACAGCCGACAAAGTAAAATTGGATGAGATCGTGCGCCGTGATGCTAAGATAGGTCGCGACATGCCGGGAATATGGTATTATATATGCTCAGCTCTGATGATCTTCATGGTTTTCTTTTACATGTACAATGCCGGCTGGAGTCCTGTATCCGCTCAATATCATCGAGGCATTTATGTCCTGATCACCTATGTGCTGGTTTTTCTTTCCTATCCTGCCTGGGGCCGGTCCCCTCAGAACCGTCCTTCGATTCTTGACGTAATCCTGGCCGGAGTTGCAGCGTTTGTTGTGGCCTACTGGATCGTAGAGTTCGAGGCCCTCAACTACCGCATGGGAGCCGAGACGAAGCTGGATTATTTCATGAGCACCATCGGGATAATCGTTTCACTCGAGGTATGTCGCCGGGTCCTGGGCTGGTCCCTTACCGCGGTAGGGGTTGCGTTCATCGGGTACTGCTATTTCGGCCCTTATCTGCCGGATGTTATAGCCCACAGGGGCTTTTCTTTTGAGCGTATAGTCACGCATGTATACCTGAAGCAGGAAGGCGTATTCGGAATCATGGCCGATGTCCTGGTCACCTACGTAATCCTTTTCATCTTCTTTGGTTCATTTCTAAAAAAATCCGGTGCCGGCAAATTCTTCCTGGACCTCCCCCTGGCCCTTGCAGGCCGGACAATCGGCGGCCCGGCCAAGGTGGCGGTCATGGCATCCGGGTTTTTCGGGTCTGTCTCAGGCAGTGCAATCGCCAATACGGTCTCCACCGGGGCTTTTACAATCCCACTCATGAAAAAGACCGGGTTCCGGCCCCATGTGGCCGGCGCCATTGAACCGGCTGCATCCGTGGGAGGTATGTTCATGCCGCCCATCATGGGCGCAGGCGGGTTTCTCATGGCCGAGATGACCGGAGTGCAGTACGTCACCATTATGAAGATGGCCATTTTTCCGGCCTTTCTTTACTTCCTGGCGGTTTTTGTCATGGTCCATTTCGAGGCAAAACGCTGGGGCATTGTCGGCGTGGTGGAGGAAGGGGCGCCCAATGCGTGGCAGATACTCAAGAAAGAATGGTTCATGTCCCTGCCCCTGGTCATCATCGTGGTCATGATGCTCAAGGGTTTCAGTCCGGGCTACGCCGCTGTTCTGGCAACCCTTTCCTGTATTGCTGTGAGCTGGCTGACAAAGGACTACCGAATGGGACCCCGCCAGATCCTGGAGGCCATGCTGGAAGGCGGGCGGAACACCCTGGTCATAGGGGCAACTGTAGGAGTAATAGGCATCATCGTTGGCTCCATCGCCTTGACAGGTGTGGGCCTGCGCTTTTCTGACATTATTTTCAGCCTGTCGGGCGGATTTCTCCCACTGGCCATACTCTTAATAGGTATTGCATCTCTCATACTTGGAATGGGTGTTCCCGTGACTGCGGCCTATCTCATTACAGCCGTACTGGCCGTGCCTGCCATGAGCCGTATGTTGTCACTTCATTCCTTCGGTATTTCTTACGGCGAACTGGATGCGCTTATGCCCCAGGCGGCAATTTGGACCTTGCTTGCATCGCATATGATCGTCTACTGGTTCAGCCAGGATTCGAACATCACGCCACCGGTATGTGTGGCGGCATATGCGGGGGCGGCAATTGCAGGGTCCGATCCTTGGAAGACAGGGTGGACATCATTCAAGTTCGCCAAGATGCTCTATCTGGCCCCTTTTCTTTTTGCTTACTCTCCTGCTCTGCTTCTCAATGGTACGCCTGTAGAAATTGTGCTTACTTATTTAACCTGTGCCTTGGGTACTGTTACATTTTCCATGCTTACAATGGGCTATTTTATATGTCCTACCAACGTTTATGAGTGGATTGTTGCAGCTTTTGGCACAATATTGCTTCTTTTCCCTCATATTTTATATGATATAATTGGTGTTAATTTGCATGAATTTATAGTAGATTTTATTGCTATAAGCTTATTTGTATCAGTCTATATTATGCAAAAAATCCGCATAAAGAAAGATCCCACCCTTATGTTGCCTCTTGCGGAGAGAATAAGGCTCAAGAAAGGAAGTTCATGAGAAATAAAACTGGCCCGGGGATACCCTCTTCCCATTGGGCGGGCCTTTGCCCAAGATTCCATTGACACAAATTTCACAAAAGGTATAAGTAAGAAAACCACATCAGGAGGAGATTGATATCATGGATCCGTTTCTCGAAGAAGGACCCAAAAACCCCATAAAAATTCAGGACAACACATTTCGTGACGGTCACCAGTCGCTCCTTGCAACGCGAATGCGCACCGAAGACATGCTTCCCATAGCAGAGAAGATGGACAGCGTCGGGTTCTGGGCAATGGAGGTCTGGGGGGGCGCCACGTTCGACACTATGCACAGGTTTCTGGGTGAGGATCCGTTTGATCGGATTCGGACACTTAAGAAATACATCAAGAAGACCCCCTTTTCCATGCTGCTGCGCGGCCAGAACCTCGTTGGCTACCGCAATTACGCGGATGACGTGGCCAGGCTCTTTGTGGACAAGTCCTGCGAGGCGGGCATGGATGTCTTCCGCGTCTTTGACGCATTGAACGACTTCAGGAATTTCCAGACCGTCGTGGAGCGGATCAAGGCGAACGACAAGCACTTCCAGGGGACCATCTGCTATTCCCTTACTGAGCGCCGAATGGGAGGTGACGTCTTCAACCTGGACTACTACCTTTCAAAGGCCCGGGAGATCCAGGACATGGGCGCGGATTCACTCTGCCTCAAGGACATGGCGGGCATCATGAGCCCGTTCGACATCGCCAAGCTGGTTACGGAGCTCAAAAAAGAAATAGCCATTCCCATTCACCTCCACACCCACTACACGAGCGGCATGGCCTCCATGATCTATCTCGAGGCTATCAAGGCCGGTGTGGACATTGTGGACACATGTCTTGCGCCCTTTGCCCTTCGCACCTCCCAGCCTGCGGTGGAGCCCCTGGTGGCCACCCTTTACCAGACCACCCGGGATCCCGGGTTCGACATTGAGCTGCTCTTGGAAATGGGCGACCACATCGAGAAAATAGCTCCCAAGTACCGGGACTATCTCTCCACACACAAGATGAGCGTGATCGACACGGGGGTCTTGCTCCACCAGGTACCCGGCGGCATGCTCTCCAATCTGGTGAGCCAGCTCAAGGAGGCCAAGGCACTGGATCGCATAGGGGAGGTCTATAAAGATGTGGCCGTTACCCGCCGGGAGTTGGGAACGCCTCCCCTGGTGACCCCCACCAGCCAGATTGTGGGGGTTCAGGCTGTTTTGAACGTCCTTTTCGGGCGATACAAGATGGTGACCAACGAGGTCAAAGACCTCGTGTACGGGCTGTATGGAAAGACCCCTACAGGAGTTGATCCAGAGGTACAGAAAAAGGTCCTGAAAGGCTACAAACGCGGGGAGACGCCCATCACCGGGCGAGCGGCCGACTACCTCGAGCCGGAACTGGACGGTGTCCGCGAGCGAGTGGGAGACCTTGCCAAGGACGACTTCGACCTGCTGATAGCGGCACTGTATCCCAACACGGGTATGCAGTTTCTTAAATGGAAGCACGGGCTTGAGGAAAGACCGGCCGGGATCAAGCCCAAGACGTTGGATGACATCCGCAAAGAGGACGAGGCCATGGCGGCTGCCATCGAACAGGTCTGCAAGGCCTCTTTATAATTAGTTTCCATCCGGAAATGGTCTTTTTTGTCCGCGCTTCGCTTGGACGCCCACCCTTCGGGCGGGTTCCCGGTATGCCAATCTCGGCGTCAATCTTGACAAAAAATCCTCATTTCTGAATTGGAAACTTGCTAGTGCCAAAAAAAGCGTTTATTGATAGACACTAATTAAATCAGTCTGTTATATTTACTTTTTAATAATATTGTTTAATATATTACGGGCCATGGCAACTCCATGGGCTCAATTCGGTTCTTGATAACCCGGGAAAGGAGCAGGGACATGAGAAAAAAAGTCACCGTGGTGGGCGCCGGAAACGTGGGGGCCACCGCGGCTATGCGTGTGGTCGAGAAACAGCTCGCGGACGTGGTCCTTGTCGATGTCCTTGAAGGGGTTCCGGCGGGCAAGGCGCTCGATCTCACCGAAGCCGCTCCCATCGAAAAGCATGACTCCCGAATACTTGGAGTTACGGGCGACTACAGCGAGGCCCGGGACTCGGATATCGTGATCATCACGGCGGGAATTCCCCGAAAACCGGGCATGAGCCGGGACGACCTGCTCTCGACCAACATGGGAATCATGGAGAACGTGGTTAAAGAGGTTGCCTCGGTTGCACCCGAGAGCACCTTGATCGTGGTGAGCAATCCCCTTGACGCCATGTGCCACGTGGCGCTCAAGACCAGCGGTTTCCCCAGGAATCGGGTCATCGGCATGGCCGGAGTCCTGGATTCGGCCCGGTTTCGAGCCTTTATAGCCATGGAGCTGAATGTTTCGGTGGAAAACATTCACGCATTTGTGCTTGGAGGGCACGGTGACAGCATGGTGCCCCTTCCCCGGTACTCCACTGTGGCCGGCATACCGATTACGGAACTTTTGCCCGAGGAAAAGATCCAGGGCATGGTGGAACGGACCCGGAACGGGGGTGCGGAGATAGTGGCCCTTCTAAAGACCGGGAGCGCCTATTACGCGCCGGCGTCGGCTGCCGTGGAGATGACCGAGGCTATCCTGCTGGACAAGAAGAAAATCCTGCCATGTGCGGCTTATCTCCAAGGGGAGTACGGTATTGAGGACCTCTTTGTGGGCGTGCCTGTAAAACTGGGGCGAGCCGGGGTGGAGTCGATTATCCAGATCAGCCTTACCAGGGAGGAAGACGAAGCACTGCGACTCTCGGCTGCTGCGGTCAAGGGCCTTGTGGACGACATGGAGCGGCTGAAGAAAAGCTGAACCCAGTCCGAATCCAAGCTGCGGAGGTAATGTGCAGATGAGCTGGTTCATATCCACTCTCACCTCATCCATCGGCAAGAAATTGATGATGGCGCTCACAGGACTCTCCTTTCTCCTGTTTCTGGCGGTTCATCTCGGAGGAAACCTGACCCTTTTCGGGGGGAGCGGCCTGTTCAACAGCTATGCGGATCACCTGCATTCCCTCGGCCCTCTGGTCTCTGCAGCCGAATTGGGCCTCCTTTTTCTAGCGCTTTTGCACATCATCACTGGGTTGACGCTGTTCGTGCAAAACCTGAGAGCACGGCCCCAGCGCTACCGCGTAAACCGGAGCGCCGGGGGACGAACCATCGGGTCGGCCACCATGCCCTACACAGGGATCATCATTCTTGCCTTTGTAATATTTCACCTTGTTCAGTTTCATTTCGCGGACCGAACCGACACTACCCTTTACAATATTGTTTCAATTGCTTTTTCAAGCCCTTTAAATGTAGTATTATATATTTTTGCTATGATTGTTGTTGCCTTTCATGTTAGTCATGGCTTCTGGAGCCTTTTTCAGACATTGGGCGCCAATCACCCCAAGTACATGCCTTTTGTCGAAAAGCTGGGCACGGCGGCAGCCCTGGTTTTCGGCATCGGGTTCGGTACGATCCCTTTGTTTATAGCCCTTTTCGGCCAAGGAGGATGAAATGGAGCTCGACGGACGCGTTCCGGAGGGTCCTCTTCAGGAGAAGTGGGATCGCCGGCGCTTCGAAGCCAAGCTTGTGAACCCCGCCAATAAGCGGAAATACAGGATCATAGTGGTGGGCACCGGACTGGCCGGGGGATCCGCATCGGCTTCCCTTGGGGAACTGGGCTATGAAGTCAAGACGTTCTGCATTCAGGACAGCCCCCGCCGGGCCCACAGCATCGCGGCCCAGGGCGGAATCAACGCGGCAAAGAACTACCCTAACGACGGGGACAGCATCCAGCGCCTCTTTTACGATACCATAAAGGGAGGAGACTATCGCTCGAGGGAGGCCAACGTCTATCGCCTGGCCCAGATAAGCAACCACATAATCGACCACTGCGTGGCACAGGGGGTCCCTTTCGCCCGGGAGTACGGCGGGCTCCTTGCCAACCGAAGCTTCGGAGGAGCCCAGGTGTCCAGGACTTTTTACGCCCGGGGGCAGACCGGACAACAACTCTTACTGGGGGCCTACAGCGCCCTGTGCAGGCAGGTGGCGGCCGGTAAGGTGGAGATGTTCCCGAGGCGGGAGATGATGGACCTTGTGCTCGCGGACGGCCGTGCCGTGGGGATAGTCGTGAGAAACCTCATAAACGGAGAACTCGAGAGGCACGTGGCAGATGCAGTAGTCCTGGCCACCGGCGGGTACGGCAATGTATTTTTCCTCTCCACCAATGCAATGAGCAGTAATGTCAGCGCCGCTTTACAGGCCTATCGGAGAGGAGCGGTCTTTGCCAACCCATGCTTCAGCCAGATTCATCCGACCTGTATTCCACACCATGGCGAGTACCAGTCCAAACTGACCCTTATGAGTGAGAGCCTTCGAAACGACGGCCGTGTATGGGTCCCGGCCAAGGCCGGTGATCCGCGTCCGCCCAACGAGATTCCCGAGCAGGAACGGGACTATTACCTGGAGCGGCGTTATCCGAGTTTCGGGAACCTGGTCCCCCGGGACGTGGCCTCGAGAGCGGCCAAGGCCGTATGTGATTCCGGGTTCGGCGTGGGTCCCACGGGCTATGCCGTGTACCTGGACTTCAAAGACGCAATAAGGCGTGACGGCAAGGAGGTCATCCGCAAGAAGTATGGAAACCTCTTTGACATGTATCGCAACATAGTGGATGAAGATCCTTACGAGACACCCATGATGATCTACCCGGCCACCCACTACACCATGGGAGGACTCTGGGTGGACTACAACCTCATGAGCTCCATCCCGGGCCTGTTCGTGATCGGGGAAGCGAACTTTTCGGACCACGGCGCAAACCGGCTGGGAGCAAGCGCCCTTATGCAGGGACTGGCCGACGGGTATTTTGTACTGCCCTACACCATAGGCGGTTATCTTGCCGATGTGCAGCCCTCCGCCGTGGGGACCGACCACGCGGCTTTTGATTCAGCGGTCAGTGAGGCCGAAAGGCGTATCGCGGACCTTCTGGAAACCAAAGGTGATTGTACCGCTGACAGCCTCCATCGAGAACTGGGCGAAATCATGTGGGAGTATTGCGGCATGGCCCGCAATGAGACGGGCCTTCAAAAAGCGGCCGGGCTGGTCAGAGACCTTCGTGAGAAATTTCGCAGCAAACTGAGGGTGCCCGGGGGAAGCAAAGACATGAACCAGAGCCTGCAGAAGGCCTGCCGCCTGCGGGATTTTCTGGACTTTGCCGAACTCATGGTGCTGGACGCCCTCGAGCGAAAGGAATCCTGCGGGGGGCATTTCCGGGAGGAGTTTCAGACTGAGGACGGAGAGGCAAGGCGTGATGACGAGAATTTCTGCCACGTGGCCGCATGGGAATACAGCGGTGATCCTGGCACTCCTCCCCGCCGGAACGTGGAGAGGCTTGAGTTCGAGAACGTAAAACTGTCCCAGAGGAGCTACAAGTGACAAGGGAAAAACATGACACTATTAATATCAGCCTTGTAGTCTGGCGGCAGAAGGCCCCGGGGGTAAAGGGGCGATTCGAGACAATCGATGTCCCGGATGTAGAGACCCACATGTCCTTCCTCGAGATGCTGGATGTGGTGAACGAGCGCCTGACCCTGGAAGGAAAAGAACCCGTCGAATTCGACAGTGACTGCCGCGAGGGGATCTGCGGCATGTGCGGAGCGGTCGTCAATGGTATAGCCCATGGACCGGAACCGGCCACCACCCTGTGCCAGCTTCACATGCGCAAGTTCAAGGACAAAGACGTGATTGTAGTGGAGCCGTGGCGTGCCAGGGCGTTTCCCCTGGTAAAGGACCTCATTGTCGATCGCTCCGCCCTGGACCGTGTCATGGAGGCCGGCGGTTATGTCTCCGTCAACGCGGGCTCCGCGCCCGAGGCCAACAGCATTCCCGTGCCCCAGCAGAAAGCGGACCAGGCCATGGATGCCGCCGCCTGTATCGGTTGCGGTGCATGCGTGGCCGCCTGCCCCAATGCCTCGGCAATGCTCTTTGTTGGAGCCAAGGTCTCCCATCTCGCCCTCCTCCCACAGGGGGTGCCCGAGGCCGAAAAGCGCGTCCTGTCCATGCAGCGGACAATGGACGGCTTGGGGTTCGGTAACTGCTCCAACGAGCGTGAGTGCGAGGCAGCCTGCCCCAAGGAGATCAAGATCACCAACATCGCGCGGATGAACCGGGAGTTCCTCAGGGCCGGCTTCTGTTCCGGGAAAGAAGGGCCGTGATTCGTGTCTTTACCGTGAAAATACTTAGCTAGTTTCCATCCAGAAATGGCTATTTCCGCAATCTCGGCGTCAATCTGCGGGATTCCTTGTGCGGCGTACTCCAGTACGGCTTCGCGTAATCGCCGGTAATCAAGGCATCGTGGCGGAGGGGGCCGGGGTCTTCCGTAGCGGACATTTAGCGTACGGCCTTCGTCGTTGCGGGTGGTTACGACCGGGGGAAACCGCGGCCATCCCGGCACTCAAGCTGTTAAGGTCCACTCATCAGCCGACGAGCGCATACGTTGGCCGTAGCCCCCGCCTCAAGGCCCTCAGAAGCTTGAGTGACGGGTGGAACG
>CAYVDE010000108.1:0-10725 GCA_964450535.1 uncultured Desulfobacterales bacterium | reverse complement strand
ACCGCCTGGATATCATAAATCGTTTTATACTACGTAACTCCCGATTGTAGAACAAGAATGTGATTAATCTCGCCGGGGTTTTTCCTGTTGACATCCTGATAATCCATTTGTTATGCAAGCACTACAAAAGTCCTGGACTATTCCGCTTTGAGAGCTGAATATGCCATTTGCGCTCCCTGTGAAGTAGTGAATCTGAAGCCCGAGTTCTCCGCCTTATCTCTCTTTCTTCCAGCCCAGGACGGTTTGACCACAAATCCTATCCTTTGAGTTGTTGACCGTTTCGCATTATTATTGGTTGCCAGGGGTCTACTTGCTGCGATCGACCCATAAACGACCTGTATCGTGCCGTATTATACCTTTACCTGTCTGAACTGAAACGTATTCGAGTTTATAGTGAATCTAAGCAATAGGGGTCTCCTCCGTCCGTGGGGGGTGAGAACCTGACTTAGGGTCCAAAATGCCTTTTTGGGCACCGGCACGTTTTCAATTCAGGAAAGGTGAAGAAGGCTGTTTCAAAATGGAATCCGTTTAACATTTAAAACGGGCAACAGTAAAGGAGGTGATAGAAGGCTTCCCGAAATAACCGGCCTGTTGCGGCCGGGATAACAAGTGCCCGCCCGGCCGTAACCGGATGGACCGCCACCAGTGGCCTTTCAAAAGAGAGGCCGTAATCCCGGGAGGAATGACGATGAATTCATTATGGGTACTCGTTTGGTGGGCCGTTGTAGTGATTCTAGGCTATTGGGTGTATGCACGTCATGTGGCCAAGAACGTTTTTGAAGTGGATGATAAAAGGGCCACACCCGCAAAGATGTACATGGACGGTGTTGACTTCATGCCGGCCAACAAGAACGTGTTGTTCGGGTTTCAGCTCAACTCCATTGCAGGCGCAGCCCCTATTATAGGTCCAATTGTCGCCCTTCAGTGGGGATGGTTACCGGCGCTGTTGTGGCTGGGGCTGGGAGTCTTTTTCATCGGATGGCTCCATGACTTCTCCAGCGCCATGATCTCCATGCGGCGTGACGGGGCCACCTTCGGCGCCATCAGCTATCAGTTGATCTCCCCGCGTGCCAGGAAGATCCTGCTCACGTTTGTCTATTTCTACCTCCTCCTCATTGCCTGTGCCTTCGGACATGTCGTGACCAGCGGGGTGAGCGGGAATGCATCACTGCCCTTTCCTTTGCTGGTGGTGATAGCCGTGGCGTTTTTGGTGGGGCACATGATCTACAAGGCCCAGGTCAATATCCTCACAACCACCGTCATCGCCATTGCAGCCATTTTTGTGGCCATCTATATCGGAAGCATCTGGCAGTGGAGCTTCTCCTACAACACCATTCTGATCTGCGTACTCATCTTCGGCTATTTCAGCTCCATTCTGCCGGTGTGGCGCTTCATACAGCCATACAACTATGCATCCGTCTATGTGGTTTACTTCGGCATAATTGCAGGCGTGATCGGCATCATAATCGGACACAAGCCCATGACCCTTCCCGCCGTCACCACTTGGAGCACGGCAGTGGGACCGCTCTGGCCACTGCTCTTCGTGACCATTGCCTGCGGGGCCATCTCGGGATGGCACAGCCTGGTCTCCAGCACGGCCACATCCAGGCAGTTGGAGAGTGAGATGGATGTCCGGCCGGTGACCGCCGGGGCCATGTTTGCGGAATTCACCATCTCCATAATCGCGGTGGTGGTCTGCGCCACGGCATTCGCCGACAAGGGTGAGTACATTGCCAAGCTGGGAAACCCTGTCGCGATCTTCGTCGGCGGCCTGGGGGGAGCCATTACCACGCTGGGGCTTCCCTTGGGATATGCCAGCGCACTGGCCGGCATGATGATCATCATCCTGGCGCTGACCATCATCAACCTGGTTTTCCGTTTCATGAAAGTGGCCACCGCCGAACTCCTGGGTGACGCCATATCCATCGCCAAGAACCCCCACATAGCCACCATCGTGGCCCTTATAATTACGTGGGTGCTAATCAAGACCGGGACCTGGCTGTACATCTGGGTGCTCTTCGGCGGAGCCAATCAGCTCATGGCCTCCATGGCCCTCCTGCTGGTGACACTGTTCCTGGTCCAGAAAGCCAAGAATTACAAGCTCGCCATCTATCCGATGTTTTTCATGTACGCCACCACGGTGTCGGCACTGATCTATACGGCCTTTTGGAAGCTCATTCCGGGGGCCCTGGCGGGTGAGAAGATCTTCGGGAACCTGTTTGCCGCTGCGGTCGCGATTCTCCTGGTGGTGCTGGCCCTGATCCTTGCATGGGACGGCTACCATGCATTCAAGAAATACAGGGCGGAAGGGGCTGGAGTGGCGTCTGAGCCGAGTCCGGCGGCTGCCTAGGCCTTGAAAGTCGGATTGCCTGTCCCCATCGGGGGTTTGTTTATGTTATCTTCATGGATACAAGCCGTCAGAGATCGTCTGAGAGGCGTTTTTCTATACGACCTGATGAACAACCTGTATTCAGAGAAACGTTCTCTCGATGATCTCATGGGTGTGTCTTTGTTCGGACGGTTTATAGGGTTCCCTTTTCTTTTTAATTATTATCACTTAAAACTCTTGCCACACTGCGTCCGGCGGCTGTATCCATGGAAGAGACGCGTGTTGAAGGAGAGGGATTTTTTCGACCAGGTACATGACTAACCCGGACGATCAGTTCAGGCCTTAAGGAAGGAAGAGAAATGGCAGACAAGGGGAAAGAAGAGAAAGAGCGGAAGAAGGGTGGAATCGTCGGCTTTTTCCGTGACTTCACATACGGAATGGCCACCCACGGCATGGCGCGGCATGCACTCAAGACCCGCTCCAGCATGGAACACCTCTTCATCCTCATCACCATGGGGGACATGCTGGGTGTCCCCATTCTCCCGCCTTACTATTCCCTTCGGCTCCTGCCCCATGTAGTGCCCCAGATCACCACATGGAAACGCAGGATGCTCAGGGAGAAGGATTTCGTGGATAGCATGTACTAGGCTGGTGTGGAGCGGGCAGGACAACACCCCGGTTCCCGGGAGGGCGGCCCTCGAACGGTGCTTACCGGGGGACCGGGTGATCCCTGCCCTGTTTATTGCGCCGGAAGGGAGGGCACATGAGACTGGCGGACATTTTCGACAAATACCCGGAGCGAAAGTACATCATGTACGGCGGAAAAGGCGGGCTCGGCAAAACCACCTTTTCTGCAGCTACTGCCTACTATCTCGCAAAAAAAGGTAAGAAGGTCCTGGTCTTTTCCGTGGACCCCCAGGCGTCCCTCAGCGACATATTCGAGCGTGATATCTTCGGTTGCGGTAATGTCGAGATCATACCCAATCTCTTTGCCTGCGAAGTGGATGCTGACAAGCGCATAGAGGCTTACCAGGAGGAGATCCGTCAAAAAATTATTGATATGTACGGGATGAAACAAATCCCTGATGAGATTGAAAGCTATATCAAGGCCTCATCGGCTGAACCCGCCATGGAAGAAAGCGCCATATTCGATGCCGTGGTGGACATAGTGGTTCAAGGTGATTTCGATTATTACATCTATGACCTGGTCCCTTTGGGGCACGCGCTTTATTACCTCAGCATGGCTGATATCTATGACGCATGGCTTGAAAAAATCACCAGCCTGAGGGAACAGATGATGGAATATGACAAGGCCATCTCAACCATGAAACGAGATAAGGACATTGAGGCTGATGAGATATATGAAGAGTTGATGTATATCAAGGACCGGATAGGTAAGTCTTCAAAGATAATGACCGACACCAAACACACTGCATTCTTTTTTGTGCTGACACCCGAGGAAATGATCATCGCCGATACGGAAAAGGCCGCCGATCTCTTTGCAAAACATCGAGTCCCTCTGGCCGGATACCTTGTCAACCGGGTGGTCCGAAGAGAGCTTCTGGACCAGAACATCCCCCCTTACCTGAGGAACAGGATCAGCATGCAGGAAAGCTGTCTTAAAACCATAAATGACAAACTGGGCGACAGGGTCCTCTCCATGGTCCCGGAGTTTGATTCCGAGATCAAGGGTCTTAACAGCATAAAGGCCCTGGCAGAGGAGATGTTCGAGGAGAAGATGTCATGAATAGCACGATGTCGGGTTTTTTCGAGGAACATCCAGGGATTAAGTACACCTACTTCGGCGGCAAGGGAGGGGTGGGCAAGACCGTCGTGGCCGCGGCCGTTGCCTACTGGATGGCCAAGCAGGGAAGGCGAACCCTTCTCGCTTCCACAAATCCGGTGCACAGCCTGTCTAATCTCTTTCAGATGGACCTGTTCGGAAGGTCGGTCGCTATTCCCGGAGCGGATAACCTTTTTGCTCAGGAAATCGACACCAAAGAAACCATTGAGCGATCCAAAAATGAGATACGGGAAAAGATCGGCTGGTTTTTGAAGTTTGCGGACATACCCGCAAAGGCCGAAGACTTCATAGAGTCGGCCACTATGAATCCGGCCTTTGAAGAGTCGGCCATGTTCGAAAACATGATCAATCTTATTTTTGAAGATGAATATGAGTTCTATGTCTTTGATACCGCTCCAACGGCCAACGCAAGACGCCTGCTCGGCATGTCCAAGGTCTACACCCTCTGGGTCGACAAGATGATGAAGAGCCGTGACGAGGCAAGGGACATGCGCCTCAGCCTATCATTCAGGAAAAAGCGTGTTGAGGAGGAAGAAGATCCGCTCCTGGATTACCTGACCGCATTCCGGGACAGGATCGAGGCAATGAGAGTGCTCCTGACAGACAAGGAAAAGAGCGCCTTTTTCTTTGTGACACTCCTGGAGTCACTCCCCATAGCCGTGATCCGCCGGTTCATCGGATGGTTCGAGGAGTTCGGCATACCAATCGGTGGCGTGGTGATCAATCAGGCTATAGACCGGTGCGACGTTACCGACGAGTCCGCCGATTTTGTACTGAACCGGTGCCGCATGCAGGACCGTTACCGGGAAGAGGTCTACAAGTCATTCGAGAACGTGCGAGGAGAGATTCCGCTTTTCGATCAAGAGGTAAGGGGAATCGAGATGGTCAAAAAGCTGTCAGAACCCCTTTTCTCAGGCTCCCCAACCTGATAGGCCGGCATTACGAGGCCTTGGTTCTCGAGGTGCCCTTGTCTCCACAAGCCTGCCCCCCTGAATCACGGCGATGCGATCACCAAGTTCCGCGGCCTCCTCTAGGTTGTGTGTGACCAGGAGGGTTGTGACGCCCAGGTCCTGCTGAAAGCGACGGATCTCCAGGCGAAGGCCCCGGGCGGTGTCCGCGTCCAGGCTGGAAAGGGGTTCGTCCAGAAGGAGGAGCCGGGGACCGGATGCAACGGCCCGGGCCAGGGCCACGCGCTGCTTTTCTCCCCCGCTCAGTTCGTCCGGACGCCTTGCGGCAAGTTCCTTGAGGCCGAACCGGGCCAAAAGCTCATTTGATCGGAGTGTCTGAGTTCCCCTGTCGAGTGCCAGCCGCTTCATGGCGAGGGTCAGGTTGTCCCGGACCGTGAGGTGGGGAAACAGAAAGAGGTCCTGGAACACCACGCCCACCTGCCTTTGATGGGGGCTTAGCCGATCCACGGGACGGCCGTCGAATCGAATTGTGCCGGCGTAGGGTATGAGGCCGGCAATGGCGTGGAGCAGGGTGGACTTGCCCGCGCCCGAGGGCCCCACCAGGGCCATGAGTTCCCCGTTCTCGACCTCCAGGTTGATTCCCATGAGAGTGTGGTTCTTAAGGCATTCAAGGGCAACGGCCGCCATGTCAGTTCCCCCCCGAGCAGGCTGCGGGTCTGAGTTCGCCGATAACCTTGAGCAGCAGCACTATAGCAAACCCGGCAGCCATTAGAATCAGAGCCGCAGAAAGGGCCGTCTCCACTTCGCCGCTGGTTATGTTGAGATAGACGGCGATGGGCAGGGTCTCTGTGTGAAACCTTGTGGCCCCGGCCACCATGAGCGTGGCCCCGAATTCTCCCACGGCCCGCGCCCAGGCCAGGACCGTGCCGGAGAGGATGCCCTGGCGGGCCATGGGCAGGGTTACACGGAAAAAGACCTGGGAGGGAAGAAGCCCGAGGGTCTGCGCGGCCCAATCGTAACGGGGGTTCAATGCCTCGAAGGCGGCCCGGCTGCTCCGTGTGACGATGGGGGCCGCGATGAAGGCCTGAGCGATTACCGCGCCAAGGGGCGTGAAAAGGACGCGGATGCCCCAGCGGGAGAGGAGGCCGCCCAGGCCGGATTCCCCGAAGAGAAAGAGCAGGCCCACCCCGGCGATAAGGGGTGTCATTACCAGGGGAAGGTCCAGGAAGGTGTCGAGAACGGCTTTTCCGGGAAAAGAATGGCGGGCCAGCACATAGCCCGAGGGTACACCCAGTATAACTGCTGTGGCTGTGGCCGCCAGGGAAGTGGCCACGCTGAGCCTCAGGGCAAAGAGGATCTCCGGGGAGATAATGGCTTTAAGTGCTCCGGCAGGGGTAAGGGGGAGGATGAGGGCCGCAAGCACGCCCAGGACCAGGAGTGCGAGGAGGATGAGAGGGATGATAAAGAACCGGTGCACGTTCAATCCTCCAAAGGCAGGAAACCGAATTTGCAGAAGACCAGAACGGCCTCCCTCGAGGCCATGAACAGGGCGAACCGCTCCGCAATCTCCGGCCGGCGGGCGGACTCGAGCAAGGCAACGGCAATTATCTCGGGCTCGAAGTACTCGCGTGGGATGGGGATCATGCGGATCCTGTCTTGAAACTGGAAGGCATCGGCCCGGCCGATGACTGCCGCATCCACATCGCCTCTGGACAAATACAGGGCCAGTTGTTTGACCGTGGCGCCGTATACCACGACGTTCTCGTTGATATCCTGTCCCAGTCCCGACCGCTGAATCATGACCTGGGCCGTGCGGCCGAGTGCCATGGCCTTGGGATCGCCCAGGGCAAGGCGGACACCGGGGCGGGCCAGGTCTTCAAAGGTACGGATACGGTCCATCGCATCAAGTGACACACCCACAACAGGGGTGTGGGCCACTACCTGCCGGAAAGAGCGGATGCGATGTTCCTTTCGGAGAGATTCGATGTAGAAAGAGGCCCCGGGCATATATAGGTCCCCTTGGCCAGTGGCCCGAATCCGGGCCATATGCCTGCCGCCTCCGTCGTAACTCGTCAAGACCCGGTGGCCTGTCCGCTCCTCGAACCGGGCCGTCAGCTCGTCCGTAGGCCCTCGAAGGCCTGACCCGGCCATAAGGATCAGTTCCTCCGCGCGCAGGTTGGACGCAAGAAGAAGGGCGGCGATCAGGAGGCCCATGAAAACGCCTGCATGTCCGGGTCGGGAAAACATCAAGTCCCCTGCCCGCAGAACCGATTCCATCCCATAACCGCCGCGGCCCCGGCTATTGTGCTGCCGTAGAAGAGGGCGGGCGTGTCTCCAAGGAAGTCTTTGATCGTACCGTTTACCAGGGTGGTGCCGGTCACAAGGAGGAGATCGGCCCAGTTTATAACGTCTTCTTGGGCATCGGCCCCCTCAATGGTTACGCCCCGTTTTTCGGTCCCTATGTTGTCCGGGTCCAGGTCCAGCACCCGGAGGGGAAACGTTGCAGCCAGCGCACCCACCATGGCGGGCTGAAAGCCGACCTGCCCGATCCTCACTTCACCGTAGCGGTCCCGAATATGCCTGGCGAGGTCCGCGGAACAAATGCCCGGCCCCTGGTCACGGCAGTGGATAGTGCGTTCCGCGCGTCCCAGGGACCTGAGTGCCGCATTCAGGGTGGCCACGAACACGGCCCTCCTGAAGTTGTTTTCAAGGGGCATGCTGAAGATCTCCTCAAGGGTTCCCTCGAAGTCGCCGTAGCGGTCTGTAAATGCCTGTCCCAGAGAGCCGTCCAGTCCGGCCTGCATGAGCCTCTCCCTGCCCTGCTGTAAGGGGAAATCGTCTCCTTCGGGGTTGCCTATGGCCTCTTCCGTGCTCAACGCCCGGGCCTCGACCCTGACCCGTCTGTCCATCAAGCCCTGTTCCTCGATCAGAGGCCGGGCCTTCTGCTTGATCTCGTCGTAGATGTCCGTCATGTAGGTTTTATCTCCTTTACAAACAAGCGGGCCTCTTCCTGAAGCCAGCGTTGCCAGGCCTCGGCGGTGGACCGCTTGAACCCGGCGGTGAGAAGCCGGTGTGAGTCTTTCTCCTGTTCGAGGAGGGTTTCCAGGCGGCGCAGTGTCTTATGGAGAATCCGGTCCTGTTCCTGAATAAGCAGGGAACCATCCAGTTCGAGCATCTTTATGAAGAACAGTTTTGCGAGGAACTCCACCCGCAGGTCTCGAACGTGCGTGACCGGTTCATGGACCCAGGACAGGAAGGCCTCGCGGCCCTTGTCAGTGATTTCGAACACACGTCTGGACGGGCGGGCCTCCTGGGCCTCCAGGCTGGAGAAGAGATGTCCCTGTTCTTCAAGGCGTTTCAGCTGGGCATAGAGCTGGCTGGTGGGTATGTGCCATGTGGGGCCCAGGCCTTCTCTCAGAAAAGCTCGAATCTCATAACCGTGACGCGGTTGTGTCATAAGTGCCCCGAGCAGGGCGTACTCGGAAGCGGGCTGGGTCTTCATGTCCGATCCTCCAGTGCAGTTCTATGCTAAAATATTCCAAACTGGAATAAGGTGTCAAGCATGAAAACAGGAGTGATGGGGCGCCGGTGAAGAAGGAGATTAACGGTTGGGACGGAGATCAGCGGATTTTTTGTCCTCAGGCATGGAATTGCCGCTTGAGCGCCTCAAATCCAATTCCATGTACCTGGTTGTAGGATCAGGGTTGAAACAGTAAGGCTCGATTTCTTTGAAACCCAAACTCTCGTAAAGTTTCATTGCGGTCTTCATGTGTCCCAGGGAGTCAAGCTTCATTTTTTCATACCCCATATCCGTTGCGTGCCTGATGAGGACCTTGCACAGGCTGCGACCCACACCCGTACCCCTGAACCGGTCATAGACAAAAAGTCGCTTCATCTCACACGTTTTGTTCTCGAGCATTCTGAGGCCGACTCCGCCTGCAAGTCGGCCCCTGTGCCGTGCGATGATGAACAGCCCACTTGGAGGGCCATACATGGAACGAAAGCATGACAATTCTTCATCGATATTTTGAAACGAAAGATCCGTTTCAAGCCATAAAATGTAGTCCTTTGTTATGGTTAATGCAGAGGAATAATCGAGGTCTGTTGAGCAGGGCTTGATTTCAACCATGTCTTATCAGGTCCTGAAAAAGGATTATTTTCCCCTCTGAATCATGTTTAAACCGTGCTGAGTGATTCAGCGAGACCAGCGCCAAGTCTTGTGGCTTCGGCTAGTACATGGTCCTCTTCTTTAATCTTTGCCCTGTCAAAGATGCTGAATACGGGCAGCTCTCCGACTATCTCATAACCCAGCGCCTCTAAAGGGAGACGCATGGCGTCAAGCGTAAAACCCATATCGAAAGTGTTTTCTTGCTCGCAGATTACCCCCAGAACGGCTTTGCGCTGTTGTCCTGCCAAACGGCTGGACCAGCCTCTCGGCCGGTTAAGGTCAAAATTATAAAAACAATATAGACGGTCAATAAAAGCCTTCATCCACGACGTTATGTTATAGTTATGAGTAGGGGATACGAGAATTAAACCTCTGGATTCCAGTATGTGGGTATAAATAAAGGACATTCCGTCTTTAAGCCCTGTACATATTTTATCTTTTCTGCATTTCTCGCAGCCTATGCAACCATGATACTGGAAGTCTCTCAAATGAAGACTGCCGGCCTTGACCTTTTTTTCGCTCACACCCTTGAGCATGTATTTGAGAAGAACATCTGAGTTGCCTCCATTCCTGGGACTTCCACCGACACCCAGCACCCGCAATTGGGGCATTACACCTTTGACACTGTTCTTGATAAGATCGCCAAATGAGTCCATGAGTTTGCATCTCCTTATTATCATCAGCCGATTGCCGCTCATCGCCGGGGCTGGGAGACTCGGGCACCGACATCTGTGACGTGACCATTGTGCCTTGATCGTCAGGGCGCTTTTGACACCTGCCTCTTGATCCTGATTTCGATGTCATCAATCGGAGGCACCGCCATATTCTTGTCCGCGTTTTCATTTGATCCGTTTTGCATACTACTGATTGTTCTGCCAGGGCCATTTACCCGACATCTCTACTTCCAGCGTTAGGCTCAGGAATGTGCGTATGAGTACAACGATGGCCAGAGCACCTATTGTTTGAAAGGTCAAATCGACTGCGACAGTATAAATGATATCAGCCGCAATGAGAAACTCCAGTCCAAGCAAGATCCCACGACCAAGTAATTGACGTAGATCCTGAAAAATTGAACCGTTCCGGTCGTTTTTTAGCAGGCGGTTTACGGCGTTAATCAATGCATATATTGCAAGCAGAGTTATAATGCTGATTCCTATTGCTTCAATAATTGCTGCGCACCAAGCTGCGACAGGTTTTATGAAATTAATCACATTGTCTCCTTATGTGCCTGCTAACGAAAAGATCACAGGTGCCGGGTGGTGTTATATTGCTGAATAGAATTATTTCAGCCTAAATGGTAAGCTTCAGGGGCGCGTTGGTCAAGTCTTCGTTTTGTCATCAGCAGGTTTTTCCCATTCCATATGTTGACGTGTGTAATGTTACTATGAGTTCTCAATTGGAAAACCAGGGGTGATGGCGTCGCAAAATGCCCGAAAACGACCTGCTTCGTCACCCCTTTGAAAAACGGGGTGCGGTTAAATCAGTAAGTTCTGGATCCCGGCCTTCGCCGGAATGA
>CAYVDE010000107.1:0-10837 GCA_964450535.1 uncultured Desulfobacterales bacterium | reverse complement strand
AGCTTGATGTCCACCATGAAATTGCCCTGGTTGGGCCCCTGGAGGACCTTGGTCTTGCCGGTGACCGTTCCGCTTCCCGGAAAAAACCCGATAGAGGTAAAACACTGGACCGAGGGTAATCGCATGCCGTGCTTGAGGATGCGGACAAGATCTTTGCCGGCGGACGGCACGATGATGCTGATTGTGTTTCCGGACTGGAACTCGACATTGAACTCCTCTACCCGTTCTTTTTGAGAACCGCTCTCCAACTGGATGTTTACCGAGGAGATATCCAGTTCATCTTCCTCTTGGATTTCGTTTTCCGGCGCGCCGGCTGCCGGCTCATCCATCACAGGCACATCCAGGGCGATGCCCCGGTTTTCCATGACGCCCAGCAGGAATTCTCTCAAATGAAGGATTTCCTCCCTGCTGAAGCGGGTTCCTTCGGTCCATGACCTGAACTGCTCGATTGCCCTTTCGGGGGATGACATGTTCAGATGGCAGCGGATAATATTCTTTGCAACCATTACGGGAAGGGTGGCGTATTCCAAAATCCCGTCGAACTCCTCCAGTGCCTTGTCGAACTGGCCGAACTTGGCCAGGGCCATGGCTCCCTCGATGGCCGCGGCTTCACGATCCTTGGAAAACGCGAATGACTTCTTGATAAGGGCTTGAACCTCTTCTGAAAGCTCGGGCAGGTCGGTGTCCTCGTCGATTTCTTTCAGTGTGGTATTCAAGTCCCGCACCTTCTCCTCGATGGCGGCTATCAAGGCCTTGTTGGATTGAAGGGCGTCGCTTTGAGACATCATTTCCAGGGCATTGCTGAACTTCTCTTTGGCCTGGTTGAAGAGGCCCTGATTCTTATACACCACCGCTTCCTTGATCAGGGCCTTGACTCTTTCTTGTTCGGTCATGTCGAACTCCTGATAGGATACCGTACCACGACAGAATAAACAAACTGACTAAAATATCAACGGAATTTTGGCCCGCACCCGTGCATGCTCTCAAGACCTTCATTGACAGGCCCATTCCGGTCCGGCTATCATTCGTGATCCTGAATATATGACCCTTTTGTTATGAAAACTCTCTTTCGCATCACCATAATTGTCTTCTTCACCTTTCTGGCCGTTTTGCTGGGGGAGGCATACCTCCGCTGGCACTACTTCGGCCTGCCCACGAGCGATAATCATCATCCACATCCATACCTGCAGGCTATTCTTCGGAAAGACGTTTCCTTTCTGGATGGGGAGCGCCTGGAAGAGGACGGGTTCAGGGGGACCGGCCCCTTTCGTTCCGGTGAGGGCGTGTATAAGATCCTTGTGGCCGGTGATTCATGCGCGTTTTCCATCAGCAGCAGCTCGCAGGCAAAGTCCTTTCCGGCGCTCATGGAGGTGGAGCTCAATCGTTCCTTCGACACTGTGTTCGAGGTGTACAATGCAGGCGTGCCCGGGTACGCGTCGCTTCAGATCCTGCTGAGGCTCGGCCAGGTGATCAACCAGGTGTCCCCGCAAGAGGTGATCATTTACGGTGGATGGAACGACTTCCGAATCCTGATGCATGACCGGGGCATGCTCTATATTGAAAACAACACCCTGGGCATGCCTCGAATGTATAGGCATGCGACTTACTGGGAGCTTCGGGATGACGGCGTGAACCCGTTTCAAAGGATATTGAAGCGTTTTTATCTGTACAACACACTCCACTTCAGGGTGAAGGCCCATCTGAAAAAGAAGGAGATCACGGAGTTCAGACAGAACCATCCTCTATCGGAAATGCCCTCGGATCCCCTGCTGATAGATAAGGTCTTCACGAACTTCGAGAACAATATGGAGAACATGATCACACTCTCCAGGGGAAGGGGCGCGCGGGTGTCGCTCGTTACCCTGGGCTCCCCCCTCAGGCGGGAATACACACCCGACCAGGAGCGGATCATACGCGAGCGGTTCTCCTGGGATTTTGCAAGGCTTGCGCCGGCGGAAATGGCCCACTACATGCTCAGGTTCAACGAAATAATAAGGGATCTTGCAAGGAAGTATGGGTGCAGGTTGTATGACTGGGAAAAATGGAGCCATGAGGCTGATGACGCCGGCTTGTTCGTGGACCTCGTGCACCCTTCGGATCAGGGATACGAGCACCTGGTGGACCGCATAATGTCCCGGCTCTCAGCGGCCTTCGACCCATCTGCGGTGGCAGATCCCCACCCCTTCCCTGATCCTTTGGCGCGGGATCAGGAGGGAGAGCCTGAATGAAGTGGTGGTGATACCGTACACCTGTATGCCGCTTTCCCTGAGGAGATCCATGGTGGCCATCAACACCCGGTTGTTGCGATTCAGGCCTTCGCCGATGAGTGAAAGGGCCGACAGGTCGTTGTCAAACGCGATGCCGTTCCCGATGTGTTCGGCCAGTTCGGATTGAAGGTCATTCCAACCGTAAACCTCAGCACTCGATATGATGAACCCGGCGTGTGAACTCTCGCCCTTTGCGTCGACCCGCGAGAGGTTGACCTCTTTGATCTGCACCTGTTTTTCTTCCAGCCACCGGACAGCGTAGTCGAAGTTCTTCGCTGCGTCCGGGCCGGTGAAACGGACCCGTGTAACGAATTCCTCGCTTACCACGGCCTGGATCCCCGTGATAGCTTCAGGGGGCATCTTGCGGATGACGGTTTCCTTACCCGGCTCAAAAGCGGCCCGTGCATATATGGCTATCTGCTTCTCCTTGGCGAACTGGACCGCGCGCGCGTTGAGCACTTTGGCCCCGGCCGTACTCATCTCCTGCATAACCGGATAGCTCACCTCCGGCAGGTGCCGTGCCTCGGCCACTAGAGCCGGATCGGCTGAGTACACGCCGTCCACGTCGGAATAAATCTCACAGCGATCAGCATCCAGTGCCGCGGCCAGGGCCACGGCGGTGGTGTCCGATCCCCCCCTCCCCAGGGTGGTGATGTCCCGCTTGTAGCTGACGCCCTGGAAGCCTCCCACGATTACGACCTTCCCGGCGGCCAGCTCGTCCTGAACGCGGAAGGGCCGCACTTCGATGACCCGGGCGTCGTTGTGCCTGTCGTTGGTGATGATACCGGCTTGAGAGCCTGTCAGGGAGACCGCGTCGAGGCCCATTCCATGAAGTGCCATGCTCAAGAGGGCCATTGTGATCCTCTCCCCTGTGGACAGGAGCATGTCCATCTCCCGCCGGGGCGGGGATGCTATAAGCTCGCCGGCCATTTTGACGAGGCGGTCTGTGGTCTTTCCCATGGCGGAGACAACTACGGCCACATCCGTGCCCGTTTGTTTGACGCCGGCGATCAAAACTGCGATCTGTTTGATCCTGTCCAGGTCCGCCACGCTGCTTCCGCCGTATTTCTGTACGATACATGTCATTAGGAAACCCCGGGAAACAAGTTTATGGTGCGATTATTGCCGGCCCAGCATAGAGGGAATCAGCGGTGCCTGTCAATTTCCGGTTCTAAATCCTGCCGGGCGGTCTTGTTGCCGTGCCTGCCTGCAGAAATAAAATTGACTTGTTTCCGACCCGATACTGCATTAGTGTATAGTCTCACCACGTTGACACCTTGAGCCCGTATAATACCTCATTCACCCCCTTTTTGACGAGCCGTCCCGGCTGAGAATGCCAAGGAAGGAGTACCATGGGCAGACCCAATTACAAGTTCAAGAAACGGCAAAAGGAGTTGGCCAAGCAGAAAAAGAAAGAAGAAAAACTGAAGCGCAAGCAGGATAAAAAAGACGAGGCGTCCGAAGACGGCATCGAAGAGGCCGGCGACGAAGATTCCAGCGGCACGAACTGACGGGATCCCGATGTCCCAACCCTGCGAGGCGTCTCCTGAACTTTTTCGCCGGGATGAATCCGTAGCCCTTGAGAAGCCCTGAAGCGGCGGCCGGGTTTATCCCATGCTCGTTAATAATCCCCTTTTTCTAAAATGGAGGGTGTGCTCATGCCGATAGCGGAACGAATGGTGGGTATGGTGGAAGGCTCTTCAATGATTCGAAAGATGTTCGAGGAGGGAGCGAGACTCAAGGCAAAACATGGAGCGGACAAGGTCTTCGACTTCTCCCTGGGAAATCCCGACGTCCCCCCGCCGGATGAATTCAAACAGGCGCTGATAGATTTGATCCAAGACCCGTCCACGAGCCACGGCTACATGCCCAACCAGGGCTATCAACATGTGCGACAGGCGGTGTCCGAGTTCATCGAGACGGAGTACGGGGCCGCAATCCCCCCTGAGATGATCGTCATGACCGTGGGAGCGGCGGGCGCCCTCAACAATTCCCTCACAGCCCTCATTAATCCCGGAGAAGAGGTCCTTGTACCCTCGCCGTACTTTGTGGGTTATAACCAGTATGCGTTTCAGGCCCAGGCGGTTATCAAGACGGCGGAAACGGACGCGGAATTCCGGCCGGACTTCGATGCACTGGAAAGGGCGGTTACGGACAAGACCCGGGTGATGCTCATTAACTCACCCAACAATCCCACAGGAGTAGTGTACACGGCGGAAGAGTTGAAGAGGTTCGGTGATCTGCTGGAGCGGGCCGGCCGTAAATTCGGAAAACGCATATACCTGATTTCGGACGAACCCTACAGAAAAATAGCATATGACGTGGAGGTACCGTCCATATTCCAGGCCTATCCTCACTCAATTCTGGTGACTTCCTACTCCAAGGAGCTGTCGCTCGCAGGGGAACGCATAGGTTACCTTGCCGTCAATCCGGAAGCCGAGGACGCGGACCGTGTAGTAGCGGCGGCCGCGGTCTCGAACACCATGCTGTATGTCAACGCGCCCAGCCTGTTCCAGTTGGCCATTGCCCGTGTAATGGGCATCACCGTGGATGTGTCCATCTATCGAAGACGGCGTGACGCGCTGTGCGATGGGCTGAGAAAGGCGGGCTATGAGTTCGTGGAACCAGAGGGGGCGTTTTACCTGTTTCCCAAGACGCCCATCCCGGACGACGTTGAGTTCTGCAGGTACCTGATGGACGAGCTCATTCTCGCCGTGCCCGGGAGCGGGTTCGGGAGAGGGGGATACTTCCGTATCTCCTACGCGGTTCCGGACCGGGCCATATCGGGTGCCATGGAAGGCTTTAAAAAAGCCATGGACAGGGCTTCCTGAGCCCGCACCGGCGCTCTGGTCAACAAGGGCAGGGATAAAACGGCGGCTGCTCAAACCCGGTGCCTTCGCTGGTCCAGGTACAGGGCGAGCCCGGCGAGCAAGGTGGCCGCGGCTATCACCCATGCCGCTGTCTCATAGACCCCGGACAGGCCGGAAACCAGGGCCGGGGGCGGTGCCTTTGCCACGTCGGTAAGGCCGGGCGTCGCGGCGGAGCGCAACACCCAGGCTGTGAACGCGGCCCCGGCAATGGGGATGCCGGTGGTGTGACCCAGTGTCCGGGAGAGGGTCATCAGGCCGGAGGCCAGTCCGAGCCTGTGCCGCGGAACAGCTCCCATAATGGCGCTGTTGTTGGGTGACTGGAACAGCCCCATTCCCACGCCCAGAGGCACGAGCCTCAATGCGGTGCCGAGTGCTCCAACGTCCTGGTTCAGGCTGCTGACGCTGAGACATCCCCATATGCAGACCAACAGCCCGACCACGGACACCCCCCGGGCGCCGAACCGGTCGGAGAGCAGGCCTGCGAGGGAAGCCACGAGGCCCATGCTCACCGGGAGTATCATCATCAGGAGGCCCACCATTTCCGGTCTGAAATCCTTGACCTTTTCCAGATAGAACGGCAGCGTAAAAGACGCAGCCACTACAATGAAGACCAGCCAGCCCATCAACAGGTTGATGCTGAACAGGGCGTTTTTGAAGAGCTCCAGGTCCACCATAGGCGAGGCCGTGCGTTTTTCCACGACAATGAAGGCGGCCAGAAACAGGGCGGCCGTAAAAAGGAGGCTTATGCTTCCGGCATGACCAAAGCCCTGGCGCTGGCCGAACGTCATGCCCAGGGCGTAAGTGCCCATAAGAAAAAGAACCAGAAAAGCGCCCGGGAAATCGAACGCCTGATCATTTCCCTCGCGGCCCGATGGAGGTACGTGGCGGAAGGTGGCCCAAACAGCCAGGGCCCCTATGGGAATGTTGATCAGGAAGACGCTTCGCCATCCCAGCGTGCCGATCAGGATTCCTCCCAGGGCCGGGCCCATGGCCAGGCCTACGGAGACGGTGCTGCCTATGATTCCCATGGCCTTGCCCCTTTCTGAAGAGGGAAAGGCCTCGGTCACAATGGCGGCACCCAGGGCCTGGGTGACCGCCGCTCCCAGCCCTTGAACCATGCGAAATGCGATCAGCCAGTAAACTCCGGGAGAGAGGCCGCACAGCAGGGATCCCAGGGTAAAGAGAAGCAATCCGCCGGCAAAGAGGTTTCGTTTGCCCAGCATGTCTCCCAGGCGCGCCATGCTCAGGGTCATGGACGTTACCACCAGGACGTAGCCTAAGATCACCCACTGTATGGTGGCGAAGTCGGTCCTGAGCGAATTGACCAGGGTGGGAAGGGACACGTTGACAATGGTGACGTCCAGTGTGGCCATGAAAATGCTCAGCCCGACCGCCGTCATTACGCCCCATTTATCAACCCGGCTCGACCGGTTAACAGGGCGGCCTTGATCGGGTCCGTTTTGTGTCGACCTGTCCATTGCGTGTGTCCCTGACTCCCGTATGCCCCTTTTATGTTGAGCGGAAGCCCCTCCTCCAGTTCCACGAATTACCGCTTGAAAAGACGGCCTGGAGTGGAAGGGCGTTCAAAATATCCGGCCGCCGTATACGGGTAGGGGCCTTATATAAGGGTTCCCGCTTTTGGGCCAGGAGATTTTTCCACTCATCTGTTCACTTGACCCGGGTCACCTCCCGTTTTATCCTAGTAACACTTTCTTACGGGGTACATTTCGAAAGGGCGGATATGAATATGAATCGGGTTGGTTTTCTAAGCAATGTCCCGCTCTTTTCTCTTCTGACAAGGGAGGAGTTGGAGGGCCTCTCGGAAAAGACCGATGAACTGCTGGTCGAGGCCGGAGAAGAGATCATTCGAGAGGGCGATAGAGACCGAACGCTGTTCATGATTGTCAGCGGCAGGGCGTCGATTGTCATAGGATTCGGAGGGCCCAGGGAGAAGGTTCTTGGCGAGATGGGGCCTTGCAGCTATTTCGGAGAAATGGCCCTGATAGACGACCTGGTGAGATCCGCCAGTGTGGTGGCCCTGGAGGAGACACGCCTGCTTTCCCTTCAGTGCGACACCTTGCTCCATGCAATCGGCAGGTATCCAAGCATCGCCATGGAGCTCCTTCAGACATTGAGCCGCCGGGTCCGGGCCCTGGAAAAGAGCCTCATGAACACGCTGGGGGGTGTCCTCCCAATTTGCTCCAATTGCAAGAAGATCCGTGATGATAAGGGAGACTGGGTCCCCATCGAGGTCTTCATCAGGGATCGCTCGGAAGCCGAGTTCAGCCACAGCATCTGTCCGGGGTGCCGCGAAAAACTGTATTGATCAAAAGGAAAAACCGGGGATGAGGAGAAAGCAGTGCCGGGTGACGGATCAGGCCGAGATCGAGCGTATTCTCGGATCCACGAGTATCGGTCGAATGGCTACAGTCGGAGCGGACGGATACCCCTATGTCACGCCCGTCAATTTTGTCTTTTTCCAGGGTCGCATATATTTTCATTGCGCTCCCACAGGGGAAAAGCTGGATAACATTCAAAGGGATTCACGGGTCTGTTTCGAGGTGGACGTGCCACTCGCCTACCTGGACATCGGTTTTGACCCGAGCCGTCCCACCTGCCACCTGCACCAGTTCTACCACTGTGTTATCATTAGAGGGACAGCCTCGCTGGTGGAGGACCTTTCCCTCAAACTGGATGCACTCAACGCACTCATACGAAAGCACGAGCCGGAAGCCGCGTTCGTTCCGGTGGGGGAGGAGACCCCTCAGGTGAAGGCCTGCGAGGTGGTTGAGATCCGGCCTGAAACCATAACGGCCAAGAGCGACCTGGGCCAGGGCAAGGGGGAGGAGTTCCGGATGCGGATGGCCCGATACTTCGCCGGCCGCGGCTTTCCCGGCGACGATGAGACCGTCGAGGCCATGGGCTTGGCGCCGGAGTAAAGACCTTATGGGATCGGGTAGGGATATGCGGTTAAGCGGGTCCGTGGAAGCATTGACATCTTGTGAATATTGGTGCATGCTTTCAAGAGTATGCTGGATCCATCCTCATGGATACGCCCAGGGCATGCAATTGTTCTCCGCCTCTTCAAGGGGCGTATTTTTTAGACCGTAATTCGCCCCGGGCAAAGGGGCTCTTGATTTGAGGGTGCTTTCTCGATGAATAACAGCCAGGGTAAATCGCCGGCGGCTTTTCTCCTTCCCGTTCCAGTGGAAACCTTTACCCACCCTGTCAAACTGGAGCATGCCGAAACCACCATAGGCCGGGACACCTCGAACCATATTCGCCTGGCCCACGGTACGGTATCCCGTTCGCATGCGAAGATCTCCTGGGACGGCGAAGAGTACGTTCTGTCCGATCTGCAGTCCCGCAACGGAACGTTTGTGAACCGTTCGCGGATTCAGCGAGCCGTTCTCCGTTCCGGGGACATGATCCATTTCGGCAACCGGGGTTTTTTGTTCAGGCTGGAGAGACCGGAATACGTTTCCAAGACGGTCGATACCCCTGTTTCCCTGCCTGAGACGGTCTCCATTGTCGAGAGCGAGGATATCGATCCCGCCGACCTGTTGGCTCGAGAGGCCCACATGGCGGCTCATACCTTTCTTCGCCTTTCCGACGCCGAGGCCGGCGATCTCCAAGATCCTGCAGCCATTTCCCGCCAGCGGCTCTACCTCCTTTACAGCTTGAGTGAACAGGTTCGCTCCAGCAGCGAGTCCGATGACATCCTGAACCGGGGTCTCGATTTGATCTTCAAGGCCATACCGACTGCGGAGCGCGCTGTTGCTCTCCTGAGGACTGAAGAGACCTCAGGGCCTCTCGAGGTGCGCGCGGTCAGGTTCCGTGAAGACGCAAGGGACAACGGCCCCATCCCAATCAGCCGGACGATCCTCAACCGGGTTACGGCCGACAGGGTTGCCGTGGTCAGCCGGGATGCACTGGATGATTCGCGGTTCGAGTCGTCGGAATCCATCAAGGTGCACAACCTGAAGTCTATCATCTGCGTTCCCATGATGAACGACCGGCAGGTCATCGGTGCGGTTCATCTGGATACGGGCGATTATTTAAACCCTTTGACCTCCGCGGACATGGAATTCGTAGCGGCGGTGGCCAACGAGATGGCTGTCTGGATCGAAAACAACCGCCTTCAGCTCAATGTCATCCGAAACGAGCGAATGGCGGCGATCGGTATGACCGTCACAAATGTCGCACACAACCTGAAGAACCTGCTTCACATGAGCATGAACGCCGTTGAATTGATGAACCAGCATCTGGAGTACAGCGAAGACGAGAAGATCCTTACCAGGTGGCATCTTGTCCGGCAATGCATTGAACGGATGAACCGGCTGGCGGCGGACATGCTCGATTTCGCGCGGATCGAGCCTTCTAAACGCACATGGATCGATGTCAACGCGGCGCTGTATGACAACAGGGTGTTCTTCGAAAAGCCGTTGCAAGGCGGCGGAACGCGGCTCGAGTGGGACCTGGCCCAGGACATCCCCGAGTGCCTGCTGGACGCGGCACAGCTACAGCGCGCGGTCATCAATCTTCTGGTCAATGCGCAGGACGCCTTGAAAGGAGTTCCGGACGGCAGAATAGTGATATCCACTTCCATGGACGATAAACAGCGGCTGAATATCCGGGTCTCGGACAACGGTCCCGGAATACCGCCTGAAGACCTGGACAAGATATTTCAGCTGTTCTACACCACCAAGGGATCCTACGGCAGCGGCCTGGGACTGCCCATGGTTCAGAAGTTCGTGAAGGGGGCAGGGGGCAGGATAGAGGTCGAGTCCCAGCCGGGGGAAGGCACCACCTTTCACCTGATTTTTCCCCAGGCCGTCGAATCGAACGATTTTCTCGTTGTCAATCAGGACCAGGCCTTTTAATGACGGGAGTTTAGGAGTTTCCGGCAAGCAGCATCCAGTCCTGCACGGCGTCCAGGAACATCTTTTCATACCCCTCCAACCCGCCGAGGCCCTTCCTGCCGAAGAAAAAATTAATTTCCACCACGAGCGGAGGACCGCCTCGCACCGGGAACATGATGTCAAAGGCCGCCAGATCGATCCCGGTCCTCCTGCCCAGCAAAATCGCCAGATCTCTCCCTTCCCGCTGCCTGGACGGCAGGAGCTCGAAATCGATTCGGGCCCCCTTGGACACGTTGTTATAGAAGGAGTCCCCGCCTACTCGAAAGTAGCTCTTTATCCTCTTTCCCATCAAGACCACGCGAAGGTCCTTTCCGCCGTTTTCAATCCACTCCTGAATCAGCACGGGCTCATCCCTTGGAAGCCGTGCCAGGTGTTCGAGGTAATCGTCGAGCGAGACAATGGGAAAGACGGCCGACCCTCCACCTCCGGTGTCCCCCTTGAGCACGAAAGGGAGAGGCCTGGGCAGTAAACCGAGTTCCCCGTCGCGCAAGGCCTCCCCGGCCGACGGGTACAAAAAAGTGCAAGGGTGGGGAATGCCGAGGCCTTGAAAGAGCAGGATCTGCCTTGCCTTTCCCCGGTAGGCATACCTGGGGGCCAGGTTGGGGAAGTGCGATTCGGCCAGGGAGGAAACCTCACGGTAACGGGAAGGCGGGCAGTATTTGGGCATGAGCACACCCGCAGCATCCGCGATAAGGCGGGCGTCCGCATCGCTAAGGGGGCCGATGGGCGGAAGGTTTTCATCCAGCCTGATCCGGTGATTAAGGGAAACAAAGTATTT